>JBNLDE010000194.1:0-10032 GCA_050304175.1 Zhengella sp.
ATCTCCACCGAGACCGCGCCGTTCGGCGGCGTCAAGCAGTCCGGCCTCGGCCGTGAAGGCTCCCATTACGGCATCGAGGACTATCTCGAGGTCAAATATGTCTGCATCGGCGGCGTGTAGGCGATCGACCCGGCCGGGAACGCGATTTAATCCCGTCTGCATATTGCGCCAGTCGCGGCATGCTCCTAGACAGGATCGCCGCCGCATGCGTGACGGCCTGCCCAACGGAGCCTGACCGAACCGATGCTGCGTCGTCTCTACGACTGGACCATGTCGCTGGCGGCGACCCGCTACGCCGGAGCCGCCCTGGCCGGCGTCTCGTTCGCGGAGAGTTCCTTCTTTCCCATCCCGCCGGATGTGCTTCTGATTCCGATGGTCCTGGCCGAGCGGTCGCGCTGGTTCCGCTACGCCTTGGT
Source organism: Zhengella sp. (assembly GCA_050304175.1). Taxonomy (GTDB): domain Bacteria; phylum Pseudomonadota; class Alphaproteobacteria; order Rhizobiales; family Rhizobiaceae; genus JAIOIW01. Next base: position 417 of record JBNLDE010000194.1, read on the forward strand.
CTGCACCCTGTCGTCGATCGCCGGCGCATTTGTCGGCTACGCTATCGGCGCATTGCTGTACGAGACCATCGGCCAACCCATCCTTGCCTTCTACGGCAAGGAAGACGCGTTCGTGCGCATCAGCGAATGGTACAACGTCTGGGGCGGCTGGGGTGTCCTGTTCGCCGCTGTGACCCCGTTCCCCTACAAGGTGCTGACGATCTTCTCCGGCGCGACCGGCCTCAATCTGGCGATCTTCGCGCTTGTCAGCGTGATCGGACGTTCGTTCCGGTTCTTTCTTGTGGCCTGGCTACTCCATCGCTGGGGAGCGCCCATGCGCACCTTCATTGAAAAGAACCTCAACCTTCTTTTCGTCATCTTCATGGTTCTCTTGATCGGCGGTTTCGCCACCATCAGGTATCTGTTCTAGGAAGTTTGGATGCTGACCCACTCAACCGGACGCCGTCAGACCCTCACCGCGGGCTTTCTCGCCCTGGCGATGGCCGCCACCGTGGGTACGGCCCTCGGATTCGAGCATATCGGCGGCTTCATTCCCTGCAAGCTCTGCCTCGAGCAGCGCATCCCCTACTATATCGGCGCGCCCTTGATGGTTGTCGCATTCGTTTCGGCATGGCTGGACTGGCCGGCCCGGCTCACACGCGGCCTGCTCATTGCCGGCGGATTGCTGATGGTCGTTGGCCTGGGGATCGGCGTCTACCACTCTGGCATCGAATGGGGCTGGTGGCTTGGGCCTGCCGATTGCAGCGGCGGCAAGGACGTCATCACCAAGGACGTCAACGATCTGTTCGCCAACATGGCCAAGCAGCCGCCCTCCTGCGACAAGGCTGCGGCGCGCTTACTCGGTCTGTCCTTTGCCGGGTGGAACGTGATCGCCAGCCTGGTCCTGGCGGCAGTCGCCTTTAACGGCGCCTGCAGGAAAGCCTAGAGCCTGGAGCCGGCCGCCTTCGGATGAACTCGCCGGACGCCGGGATTTCGTATCCCGGGGAGGAATGCTGCAAGCACCGTCAGCCCGGCGCCTGCACTTGAAGACGGGCGACTCTACGGCTCCAGCACGCTGTCCCAGTAGAGAAAGTCCATCCAGCTTTCGTGCAGGTAATTGGGCGGAAAGGCCCGCCCGTTATTGTGCAGATCGTGGACCGTGGGCTTGTACGGTTTCTGCCGCGGCCACATGCCCGCCTCGCGCGGCAGCATGCCGCCCTTCTTCAGATTGCAGGGCGAACAGGCGGCGACGATGTTTTCCCAGGTCGTGATGCCTCCGCAGCGTCGTGGCACGACGTGGTCGAAGGTGAGGTCCTGGTCGGATCCGCAATACTGGCAATGGAACCGGTCCCGCAGGAAGACATTGAAGCGCGTGAAAGCAGGGTGGCGCACCGGCTTGATGTAGCTTTTCAGCGAAACGACGCTGGGCACCCGCATGCGAAACGACGGCGAGGAAACTTCATGCTCGTATTCGGCAACGATGTTGACGCGATCGAGAAACACGGCCTTGATCGCGTCCTGCCACGACCAAAGAGACAGCGGGTAGTAGCTCAGCGGACGATAGTCCGCATTGAGGACCAGCGCAGGCAGCCCGTCCGGATTGACGGCGACCGTCACGTCTTTCACCTCCTTTGGCGGATGAGACCGATCGGCGCGCATACTGTATGCCGGACATGACGGGATTGTGAAGCAGGCAAATTAGCGTTTTGTCGGCAAAAAACGTCCGAACAGGCGGCATTTAGCGCGCTTTTTCGCCGACGACGCCTTCCCGCCCGCGCATCGCGCGGTAATAGGCCCAAAACAGGCGTGCCGCGACCCCCCTGTGCGGCGACCATGATTCGGCGATTCGCGCCAGCTGCTTTTCGCCTGGCCGCGACGCAAGGCCGAGCGCATCGTGAACCGCCGCCTGCAGGGCGACATCCTTCTCGGGAAAGATATCGCCATGCCCGGCGCAGAAGAGCAGATAGATCTGCGCTGTCCACGGACCGATGCCGTGCACGGGCGTCATGCGCCCGATCGCCTCCTCGGCGCTGAGCGCGCAAAGGCCGTGAAGGTCGAGCCCGTCATCGATCACCGCATTCGCGACTGCGACCATCGTGCGCTGTTTCGGGCGCGAAAGCCCGGCGGCGCGGAAGAGATCTTCCCCCGCCTGCAGCATCGCCTCCGGCGTCAGCGGGCGGATCAGTTGCGACAGTCGGCCGAAGATCGCAGCGGCGCTGGCCGTGGAAACCTGTTGCGAGACGATGATTTGGACCAGGCTGGCGAATCCGGGCTTCGACCGGCGTAGGGGCACCTCCCCGGCGGCCGCGACGACCGGTACCAGGCGCTGATCGATCCGGACAAGGCCGTCGAGGCCGCGCCGGATGTCCTCGGCTGTTTCGATCCTGTTCAGGAGCTCCGGCCCTTGTGTTTTTGGATGCCTACAGTAGCAATGGCGCCATGATCACGGCAATGTCCTTCCTGCCCGCATGACCCGCCGCGTTTTCCGTTTCGCGCCCAGCCCCAACGGCGCGCTGCATCTCGGCCACGCCTTTTCGGCCTGCCTGAATTTCGACATGGCGCAGGCCGCCGGCGGCCGGTTTCTGCTGCGCATGGAAGACATCGACATCACCCGCTGCACGCCTGCCTACGAACAGGCGATCCTCAACGATCTCGCCTGGCTCGGCCTTGAGTGGGAACAAGCGGTGCGGCGACAGTCCGACCATTTTGCCGACTATCGCAAGGCGCTCGACATATTGATCGACGCCGGCCTGGTCTATCCGGGTTTCATGAGCCGCACCGCGGTGCGCGACTGGATCGCGGACCGCGGCGCCGACATGTGGCCGCGCGATCCGGACGGTGCGCCCCGCTATCCCGGCATCGAACGCGACATGGCGGAAACCGGCTGGCGCCGCCGGATCGCCGACGGCGAGCCCTTCGCCTGGCGTCTCGATGTCGAGCGTGCGCTCGACCACGCCGGCGGATCGCCCGGCTGGGAGGAAACCGGCGCTGGGCCCCGGGGCGAAACCGGCCCGGTACCCGGCGACGCGCGGGCGTGGGGCGACGTGGTGATCGCGCGCAAGGAAATTCCCACCAGTTACCATCTTGCCGTCGTCGTTGACGATGCGTTGCAGGGCATTTCCGACGTGGTTCGCGGGCGCGACCTGTTCCATGCGACATCCGTGCATCGCCTGCTGCAGGCGCTACTCGGCTTTCCGGCCCCGCTCTATCACCATCACGGCCTCGTGCTCGACACCGACGGGCGGAAGCTGTCGAAAAGCCGGCGCGACACCGCGCTTTCCGCGCTGCGTGCGGCCGGAACCACGCCGCGTGACATCAGGAGAATGGTCGGTCTCGGCTAGACCGGCGCGGACGCTATCGCAATCGGTTGAGAACGGCCTTGGCGAGCATCAGCAATGTCAGGGTCGCGAAACCGCCCGCAACCCCTGCGCCCACGCCCATGTCGAGATGGCGGAAGCGAATGCCGAAATAGTTGGCAAAGTAGATCCCCAGGAAGAACCCGACCGTCATGACGACCATGTTTCCGGTCGGGCCGAAGCCGTCCTCGTTCATGATCCGATCGAGCGCATATCCGAAAATGAAGGAAAGCAGCGCCACCGTCACGACGGCCATCACCAGCCATTCTGTCGGGATTTTGGAGAGCATCGTCTTTACTCCGGCGCAATATCGCGTATGCCGGACAGGTTCCGGACCCGCCATCTTACGCCGGAAATGATTACCCGTTGATTACCCGCCCCTTCGCGGGCATTTTCTGCCCCGCTGCTTTCACGGATGTCCATGATCGCCATTACCCGCCTCGCTCCCGCCCTGTTCGTCGTTCTCTGGGCCACCGGATTCATCGGCGCGCGCTACGCCATGCCCTGGGCCGAGCCGTTCGGCTTTCTCGCCACGCGCTTCGTCATTTCCGCCACGCTGATCTGGGCGTTGTGCATGTGGTTCCGCGCGCCGGCCATGCGGGCTGCGAGCATCGGCCATTCGATCGTCGCCGGCGTTCTGATGCACGGCGTCTATCTCGGCAGCGTGTTCTGGGCGATCAATGCGGGCATGCCGGCCGGCCTGTCGGCGCTGGTCATCGGCCTGCAGCCGCTGATAACCGCATTCATGGCCGGCCCCACGCTGGGCGAGCGCATCGAACCGCGCCATTGGGCCGGGCTCGTAATCGGGTTTGTCGGCGTGGTCATCGTGCTTTCGCCGCGCCTCGGCGTGCTCGGCAGCGGCATCAACGCCGCTACGCTCGGCGCCTCCATTCTTTCCGTGCTCGGCATGAGCGCGGGAACGATCTGGCAGAAGAAGTTCGTGCGCAACGGGGATCTTCTGCGCGGCACCTTCTGGCAGTATGTCGGCGCGGCGGCAGCGACGGGGCTGCTCGCGACGATGTTCGAAACGGGCACGTTCGTGCTGACCGGCGAGCTCGTCTTCGCCATGGCCTGGCTGGTTTTCGTCCTGTCGCTCGGCGCGATCCTGCTGCTGATGTACCTGATCGGCCAGGGCGCGATTTCCCGCGTGGCCTCTCTGTTCTATCTTGTCCCTGCCTGCACGGCTGTCCTTGCCTGGATCCTGTTCGGCGAACAATTGTCGGCAATCCAGATCGCCGGCATGGCGGTCAGTGCGGTCGGCGTTGCCCTGGCTACCGCGAAGCGCCGCGAACGTTCGCCCGCAACGACCGGAAACGCATGATCGCGGCGTTCAGCTCGCCGCCGATGATGAAGATCGCCGAGACGATATACAGGAAGATGATCGCCACCATGATCGAGGCGAGGCCCGCATAGGTGCTCGCATAATTGGCGAAATTGTCGAGATAGGTGGCGAACACGGCCGAACCCGCCATCCAGGCGATCAGCGTCAACCCCACGCCGGGCAGGATGTCGAGGATCCGGCGATGTCCCGACGGCAGCCACAAATGGCTGAAGACGAGCCCCGTGATCAGCACGAGGGCGGCGACGAGAAGCCGCCACTGGTTGAGATCGACCGCGATCGCCGCCATTGCGGGGAACCGCCTTTGCAGGATGCCCAGCGCCACCGGCACCGCAACCAGCAACAGGCTGGTCACGACCAGCGTCACGGTCGCCAGCAGGACAAAGCCGAGGCTCTGCAGCCGCAGCACTATGGCCGACCGCGTCTCGATCTGCCTGTAGGCGCGGTTCAGCGAAGTCCGCAATGCCTCGACCCCGCTCGAGGCGAAAAAGAAGGCGAGCAGCACGCCGATCGTAAGAAGGTCGCCGCGCTGGACGGTCAGCACATTGGCCACCTCGTGCGCCAACGGCTCGGCGATTGCCGCCGGCCAGGTATCGAAAATGAGATGCATCGCCGAATCGGCGAATGTTTCCGCACCGAGAAATCCGGCCAGCGCCGTCGCAAAGATCAGGAATGGAAACATCGCCATCAGCGTCGACAGCGCCACGTGGCTCGCGAGCGCCCAGCCGTCATCCTGGCTGAAATGGCCGAGCGCATCGCCGACTATCCGTTTCAGTGCCACCAGTTTGCGCATCTCGCCCTTTCGCGATCAAGCATTGACGAGCCGCGCCGGGGTTTCGTCGGCGAAGCATCCGCCGGACAACACTTATCGTTGCCCTCCCCGTTTCTATATGGGAAACCGGCTGACGTTCAAACAGGATGGAAAATTGCATGCCCGGCCAGCGGACGATCATCGTGACCGGAGCTTCGTCCGGCATCGGCGCCGGGTGTGCGCGCGCGCTCAGGGACGGTGGCTGGCGTGTCTTTGCCACGGCGCGCAAACCGGAAGACATCGCCGCGCTCGAAAACGACGGGATCGAGGCCTTCTATCTGGATTACGCCGAGCCGCAATCGATTGCCGCGTTTGCCGATTCTGTTCTGCAGCGAACCGGGGGGACGCTCGACGCCCTGTTCAACAACGGCGCTTATGCCCAAGCCGGCGCCGTGGAGGATCTGTCGGTCCAGGTGTTGCGCGACCAGTTCGAAGCAAACTTCTTCGGCTGGCACGATCTCACCAGCCGCATCGTGCCGGTCATGCGGCGTCAGGGGCACGGTCGCATCGTCCATTGCTCGTCGATCCTGGGTCTTGTGCCGATCGTCTATCGTGGCGCCTATTCCGCATCCAAGCATGCGCTGGAGGGATTGATGCTGTGCCAGCGCCGCGAACTGATCGGCACCGGCATCCACGTCTCGCTCATCGAGCCCGGCCCCATCCGCTCCAAAATCGCGACCAACGGGCTTGCCTGGTTTCTCAGGAACATCGACATCGAGAACTCGGCCCATCGTCGCGCCTATGAAGGCCAGTTGGCCCGGCTGCGGGCCGGCGGAACCGATTCCCGGTTCAAGCTTGGCCCGGAAGCCGTCTACCGCGTGTTGCGCCATGCCCTGGATAGCCCGGCACCGAAACCGCACTATGTGGTTACGGTGCCGGCGCGCATCGGCGTCGCATTGAAACGCCTGTTGCCAGCAGCGATGTTCTATCGCATTACCGCCGGTCAGGGATGACCGCCGCCGGACTACCAGTCACACTCGACAGGATCGATCATGGGAACGCTTTTCAACATCCTCGCCACCATCGCCATAGTGGCCGTCTTGATCGTGCTGCTGCGCGGGCTGTTCAACCTGATGCGGGCCGGCGACTCCAATTTCTCCAACAAGATGATGCAACTCAGGGTGGCGCTCCAGTTTGTCGCGATCGTTTTGATCGTCCTGGCAATCTATTTCGCCCGCCGCTGAACAAGGCAAACGGTCCCGCCCAATGGTCAAGCTGAACAAGATCTACACCCGCACCGGCGACAAGGGCACGACCGGGCTTGGTTCCGGCGACCGGCGTCCCAAATACGATCTGCGCGTCGCCGCCTACGGCACGGTCGACGAAACCAGCGCCTGTATCGGCATGGCGCGCATCCACACCGCCGCGAGCCATCCGGATATTGATGCAGTGTTGCAACGCATCCAGAACGACCTGTTCGATCTCGGCGCCGATCTGGCTCGCCCGGATACGGGCGAGGACCTCGGCTTTGAACCTTTACGGGTAATTGCCAGCCAGACCGAACGCCTCGAACGCGACATCGACGCGCTGAATGCTGGCCTTCAGCCGCTCAGGTCCTTCGTTCTGCCGGGCGGATCTCCGGCGGCCGCCGCCCTCCACCTTGCCCGCACGGTCGCCCGCCGTGCCGAACGGCTTATCGTCGAACTGGCGCAGAAGGAGGGTGAGCAGGTCAATAGCGAGACGATCCGCTACATGAACCGCGCCTCCGATCTGCTGTTCGTTGCCGCGCGGGTGGTCAATGACAACGGCGCGGCGGATGTCCTGTGGGTCCCGGGCCAGAACCGGTGAGCGCCCGACGAACTGCGATCGCTCAGCGGTTTGTCAACGACAGGCATTCGACCACGATCACGCCGTTCATCGTGTTCGCCGTCGTGTGCAACACGATTTCGACATAGGTGTCCTCGTCCCCGATCGCGCTTTCGACCGTCGCCTTGCAATCGTCCAGAGCGTTGTCGGATTCCAAAATGATTTGCCGGTCGTTCTGGGCCTCTGCATCGAGCTCGATCACGATTGTCGCCGGGTCTTCATTTGCCGGCGGGGTGACCCTGACAGCCCGTATTTCATTCCCCGGAATGCGGTATTCCTCGAATTTCTGGAAAGCCGACGCAGGACCGCAGAAGCCTGCCAACAAGAATACCATTGCTATGAACTGTTTTGTCATGGCGCATCCCTTGTGTGTTTGCCCGGAAGACAATCAATGCCGGTTGCATTGTCATGACGGGAACAGGTCGATTCAACAGGAAACAGAGTGCCCCGGAAGCATCGCCTCTTCCCCGTGCTCTCGCAAAACAGTAATCTGCGCGCGTCCCCACCTGGTCCGGCCCGCCGATGTTCATTCCGCTCCACGATTCAAACCGCCTCGATTACATCCGCGTGCAATATGTCACGTTGGCGATTATCGCCGCTAACGTCGTGATCTGGTTCCTCACCTTGGGAAATTCCGACGAGGCAGCATGGGCCGCGGCGGTCGGGTTCGGCTACGTCCCTGCGCTGGTCCACGACACCGCCAGCCTCGGCCCCGGCATCGCCGCCGTGCCGGAGGCACTGAGCTATGTCACCTACGCCTTCCTTCACCAGGACTTCTGGCATCTGGGCGGCAACATGCTGTTCCTCTGGGTGTTCGGCGACAATGTCGAGGACGCGCTCGGTCACGTGAAATTCGCGCTATTCTATTGCGCCTGCGCGGCCGCGGCCGCCTGGTTCCACGGATTTGTAGACCCCTCCTCGGAAGCCCCGCTGATCGGTGCGTCTGGCGCAATCGCGGGAATTGTTGCCGCCTATCTGCTGCTCCACCCCCGGGTGAAGGTCTGGATCCTGGCGCTCGGCCGCATTCCGTTGCGCATCCCCGCCTTCATCCCGCTACTGGTCTGGATCGGTTTCCAGGTCGTGATGTTCCTGTCCGGCCCCGACGAGCAGGTGTCCTGGGCGGCCCATATCGGCGGTTTTACCGCCGGCGCTGTGCTCGTCGTGTTCTTGCGCCGGCGCGGCGTGCCCCTGTTCGATACGGCCACCGGAGAAGTCGTCCCGGTCGAAGCAAAACCGTCGATGCAGGTCGAGCAGGAGCAGAACCGGCAAGGGCCTTGGGGTCGCCACTGACATTTTCCGCAGCCAATTGACATTGACGTAAACGTAAACTTTAGATAGGGTCATCGCCGCGGGCTTCGGCGAATGCGTTCGCAGCCGTGCGAAAGGGGCCGGACGGTTCTTTTTGCGAAGGAGATTTTCGCAATATCGCGAAATTTTCAGGCCAAATGTCGGCTATGGGCTAGCCGCAGCGATATCGGTCTGTATAACGTCGCGCAAATTCTCAGTCTCACATCAGAGAGGACAGGTTCATGAAAGTCCTGGTACCGGTCAAGCGGGTTGTTGATTACAATGTGAAGATCCGGGTCAAGCCGGATGGCTCGGGTGTCGAGCTTGCCAATGTGAAGATGTCGATGAACCCGTTCGACGAGATTGCGGTCGAAGAAGCGATCCGTCTCAAGGAGGCCGGTACGGTCGAGGAGATCATCGCGGTTTCGGTTGGTCCGCAGCAGGCTCAGGAGACGATCCGCACCGCGCTGGCCATGGGCGCCGACCGCGGCATTCTGGTCAAGACCGACGACGTGGTCGAGCCGCTGGCCGTGGCCAAGATCCTCAAGGGCGTGGTCGAGGCCGAAGGGCCGGAACTGGTGATCCTCGGCAAGCAGGCGATCGATGACGACGCCAACCAGACCGGCCAGATGCTTGCAGCCCTGCTCGGTTGGTCGCAGGGCACGTTTGCCTCCGAGGTGAAGATCGACGGTGGCAAGGCGACCGTGACCCGCGAAGTCGACGGCGGCCTGCAGACGATCGAACTGAAGATGCCGGCGATCGTCACCGCCGACCTGCGCCTCAATCAGCCGCGCTACGCGTCGCTGCCGAACATCATGAAGGCCAAGAAGAAGCCGCTCGACGAGAAGGCGCCGGGCGACTACGGCGTCGATACCGCGCCGCGGCTGAAGGTGCTGAAGACGACCGAGCCGCCGGCGCGCAAGGCCGGCGTCAAGGTGGGCAGCGTCGCCGAACTGGTCGACAAGCTGAAGAACGAAGCGGGGGTGATCTGAGATGGCTGTACTTCTTCTCGCGGAAATCACCGATGGCCAGCTGAGC
>JBNLDE010000195.1:0-23083 GCA_050304175.1 Zhengella sp.
CGATCCGCAGAAGATCGTGGAAATGGAGGACGCCGACCGGTTTGCGCCCGCGAGTTACAAGCAGCGCGCTGATTCTGTGGCGCTCGAGCATCTCCATCGCGGCCGCCGCGAACATGTCCTCGACGATGACCTTCGGATCGCTCGTCATCAGATCGTCGACGAGCATTTCGCCGAGGTTTCGCGTGATGTTGCGGGCCAGGTCGCCATCCGTGATGATGCCGACCAGTTCGCCATCGCCATTGATGATGCCGACGCAGCCGAACCGCTTTTCGGCAAGCACGCGCACGGCATGGGGCACCGGGGTTCCGCTGTCGACCAGCGGGATCGAATCGCCGGTGTGCATGATCTCGCCGACCCGGGTCAGGTTGGCGCCCAGCTGGCCGCCGGGATGGAACATCCTGAAATGCTCGGGTGTGAAGCCGCGCGCCTCCAGCAGAGCAATCGCCAGCGCATCGCCAAGCACCATCTGCATGGTCGTCGACGTCGTCGGCGCCAGCCCGTGCGGACAGGCTTCGGCGGCTTGCGGCAAAGTCAGCACGACATCGGCGGCCTTTCCGAGCGCCGAGACGGATTTGGATGTCACCGCGATCAGCGGAATCGAGAAACGCCGCGAATAGGCGACAATCCCCTTCAGTTCGGCGGTTTCGCCGGACCACGACAGCGCGATGATGACGTCGTCGCGGGTGATGGTTCCCAAGTCGCCGTGATTGGCCTCGGCCGGGTGAACGAAGGTTGCCGGTGTTCCCGTCGATGACAGCGTGGCCGCGAACTTGTTGCCGACATGCCCGCTCTTGCCGACACCGGTCACGATCGCCCTCCCCCGAATCGAGGCAAGCAACTTCACCGCTTCGGCAAACGGCGCGCCCAGTCCGTCACCGAGAGCTTCCGCCAGGACCGCGATCCCGGCATGCTCGGTTTCGAGTGTGCGAAGGGCCGATTTGATCGCCGTGTCCGGATCGATATCGCGCATGACTTTAAGGCTGTTCATGAAGTGAGCCTGTACCGCCTTCCCGGCGTCCTGTCCAACTTTTCGTCGCCCCGATCGCAGGCTTGCGGCAACGATCCGTTAACCATCCCCGTTTACGGTTCAGCAAGGAATTGCAGCTGCGGCCAGGGCCGCAACAACGGACGAAGCTTGTGAAGACCACGCTCGCCAGCAGGACGGTGTCGTCACCCCGCATCCGTGGGGTGTTGCTGACCTCTGTTGCGTTGATGGCGATCATGTCGGCTTTCACGGCCAGAGCCCAGACCGTCGAAGGGCTGCGGCTGGATGCCACGGAGGTGGCGGCGAACGAAACGCCCGCCATCGACGCCTCGCAAAGCCAGACAACCGATTGGGCGACCGAGACATCTCCGCAGCGCAAATACGTCCCGCAAAGCGAGGGCGCAGTCGCCGACAGCGAGTTTCGCGATCCGCCCCTTTATGGCGAAACCACCGACGATTCGGACAGCACTGCCACTGACCTGTTCAAGCTCAACAGCCGGCCGGAAGCGCCGCGCCTGCCCCTTATCGTTTCCGGCACCAACACCGATAACCGGCCGCTGGAATTCGATAGCGGGCAGGACACGACGGACACCACCGGCAAGGCGGACGAGGAGACCACCAAGGCCACCTCCGACACAGCCACGGACGCAGACTCCGATACCGTCGACACTGGCAGGGTCACCAGCATTCCCGAGCAGGATGAGGAACGCAATCTTGCGGTTAAAGCCGATTCGATCCGCACTGGTACGGTGGACGGACAGACGCCAGCGGCCGATGACGATCCCTATGCGGCGATCGGCATCCGGTCCGGAAGCTTCATCCTCAAGCCGTCGCTGGAGACGGGCATTACCGCGACCTCCAATGCTGCATCCGCCGCGGGCGGCACCCGTGGCATTCTTTCGCAAACCACCCTGCGCCTTCAGGCAGCCTCCGACTGGCTGCGGCACGCCGCGACCCTGGACGCGAGCGTGGCCTGGGAACATCCCATTTCCCCGTCGGGTCAGGGCGAGCCGGAAATCAACATCGACGGCACATTGCGCCTCGACCTGGCCGGCGACTACCAGATGGATGCCGCCGCCGGGTACAATCTTGTCCGGGAATCGGCCGATTCACCGGTTCCGATCCCCGTCACCGCCAGCCGGCCGTTCCGGCATGAGTTGACCGCCAGCCTGGCGATCGCCAAGGCGGCCGGGAAGTTTCGTTACAGCGTGACCGGCGATCTGACCCGGGACATCTATTCCGATGCGAACTTGGCCGGCGGCGGCACGCTGGCCCAGGGTTTCCGCAACAACACGCTGGCAACGGCCACATTGCGCGCTGGATACGAAATCTCGCCGGCAGTCATACCGTTCGCCGAAGTGGAGATCGGCCGCCGGATCTACGATCAGAAAACCGACCCCGGCGGCTATCGCCGGTCGGCGACGCAGTGGGCGATACGCGGCGGCGTGGAAATCGACCTTGGCGAAAAGCTCAGCGGCGAAATCGCCGCCGGCTGGCTGCGCGAGGCCTTCGACGATCCGGCGCTCGCCGCCATCTCGGGCGCCAGCGTCGACGGCAACCTGGTCTGGTCGCCGCAGCGCGGAACCACGGTCACCCTGGCCGGCCAAACCTCCGTCGAACAGACGACCACCGCTGGAAGTTCCGGTTCGATCCTCTACTCCGGTTCGGTAAGCGTCGAACACGACCTGCGCACCAACCTGACCGGCACCGCATCCCTGTCAGCCGCGTTGCGCAACTATTCCGGCACCGCGAACAGGGATGTTTCGCTTGCGGCCGAACTTGGCCTGACCTGGTGGTTCAACCGCTATGCCGGGCTCACTGGGCGCGCGCGCCACGAGCGTTTGGCGAGCACGATATCCGGGCGGGCCTATACGGCAAACAGCGTCTTCCTCGGCCTGAAGCTTCAGCGTTAGTTTGGATGCATAGCCAAGCCTAGCGCGGTTTGGCCCGCCGCTCGACCGGAGCCGGCTGCTCCAGCAGCTCGCGCACGACCTTGCTGACATGCGCGTGCAGATCGGGCCTTGCCATCGCAAATGCCATGTTCGCTTCCACGAAGCCTTCCGGATTGCCGCAGTCGAATGTGCGGCCGGTGAAGTGATAGCCAAAGAACTTCTGCTCGGCCTGCATCCGCAGCATCGCGTCGGTGAGCTGGATCTCGTTGCCCGCCCCCTGTTGCTGCGTGGCGAGCAGATCGAAAATCTCCGGCTGAAGAATGTAGCGCCCGTTGATGTAGAGGTTGGAGGGCGCCGTGCCCGGCGCCGGCTTTTCCACCATCTCGGTGATTTCGAAGCCCTGTTCGACATCCTGCCCGCGGCCGACAATGCCGTAGCGATGTGCCTCCACGGGATCGCATTCCTGCACGGCAACGACGTTGCCGCCCGCACGCTCGTGCAGCTTGACCATCTCGGTGAGGCAATTGACGTCGCCCTGCATGATCATGTCGGGCAAAAGCAACGCAAACGGTTCGTTGCCGACCAGGTCGCGCGCGCACCACACGGCATGCCCGAGACCCAACGGAACCTGCTGGCGGGTGAAGCTCGTCTGCCCCGGTTCGGGCTGCATTTCGACCAGGCGGTCGAGTTCCGCCTGCTTGCCCCGCTCGCGCAGCGTTTCATACAGCTCGAACTGAAGGTCGAAATAGTCCTCGATGACGCCCTTGTTGCGGCCGGTGACGAAAATGAAATGCTCGATACCGGCCCGGCGCGCCTCATCGACGACATACTGGATGACCGGTCGATCGACCACGGTGATCATTTCCTTGGGAACGGCTTTCGTTGCCGGCAGAAAACGTGTTCCCAGGCCGGCGACCGGGAATACCGCCTTGCGGATTTTCTTCATCTTGCTTGCTCAGTCATTTGTCGCTTCAGGTGGTTGGCGCCGACATTTTCACGGCAAAATTTAGATTTACTGAACTCGAAGCCTATTTGCACCAGCGGGCCGCCGAAAGGTGAACCGCGAAAACGCCCGTCATGGTAAACTGATTTCTAACTGCGTTGTGTCATCGATGTCCCACTAAGGACAAACGGAGAGCTACATGCCGCTCGATATCGTTCGATCAATCACGAAGAGACACGCGATCATGTTTGGCGCCGCGTTGGTCGCGACCCTCGCCGCCTTCTGGTCGCCTGCCATGGCCGATGCCGGATTCCAGCGCTGGATCGCCCAGTTCAAAACTGTCGCGGCGCGAAGCGGCATTTCCAGCCGCACCTACGACCGCGCCTTTGCCGGCATCACGTCGCCCGATCCGGAAGTTCTGGAAAAGGCGCGCACACAGCCGGAATTCAAGGCCCCGGTCTGGCAGTATTTCGACAACCAGGTCCATGACGGCGCGGTTGCCACCGGCCGCCAGATGGCGCGCAAATGGAAAGGCTGGCTCGACCGGATCGAGCGGCGTTACGGCGTCGATCGCCACATCCTGCTCGCCATATGGTCAGTCGAATCGAACTATGGCGAGATTCTTGGGAACGAGCGCATCATGCGCTCGGTGCCGCGCTCGCTGGCAACGCTTGCCTACGCCGACAGGCGCCGCAAGAAATTCGCGCGATCGCAGCTTATTGCCGCGCTCAAGATTCTCCAGACCGGCGATATCGATGAAAGGCACCTGACCGGATCGTGGGCCGGAGCCATGGGCCACACCCAGTTCATTCCGACCAGCTACCAGGCTTTCGCGGTCGACATGGACGGCGACGGTCGCCGCGACATCTGGAACTCGGTGCCCGACGCCCTGGCCGCCGCGGCCAACCTGCTGCGCCGCTCGGGATGGCGCAAGGGCGAAACCTGGGGCTACGAAGTGTCGCTTCCGGGCGGCCGCAAGTTTCCCGCCGGCCGGATGAGCCTGTCGAAATGGGACTCGATCGGAGTCAGGCGCGCCAACGGCAAGCGCTTCCCCCGCCCCTCCGACAGCGCCGAATTGAAGGTGCCCGACGGCCGCGCTGGACCGGCGTTCCTCGTGCTCAGGAATTTCTCTGTTCTCAAGCGCTACAACAACGCCGACAAATACGCCTTGGCGGTCGGCCTTCTTGCCGACCGGATCGCCGGTTATGGTGGTCTTGCGCGCGACTGGAGCCGGCCCTTCACGCCGTTGAACTTCGCCGAAAAGGAAGAGCTGCAGAAGCACCTCAAGAAGCTCGGCTTCTATGATGGCGAGATCGACGGCAAGATCGGGAGCGGATCGCAGGCGGCCATCAAGGCCTACCAGGCGCGCGCGGGCTTGACGCAGGACGGTTATCCCAGCAAGGAAGTGCTGTCCGCGCTCAGGCGGCGCTAGAACGGAATCGGTGTATGCAGCGGCCGGTAAAGCACAGCATCCCCGCACGGGTGGCAAAGGGCGCCTGCCTGTTGCTCGCGGTACTGATGCTTGTCGTGCATTTCCCGGCCGCCGGGGAACGCGCCTACGCCCAGGAAACCAGAAGCACCGGCGGCTTGTTTCAATTGCTGTTCGGTAAACGGAAACGGGACGACTCCGCGTCAAAGAAGGACCGGATTCAACGCTCCAACCGTAGGAAGTCCGTCCAGCGAGCGCCGGCCGAACCGGCGAAGCCCAAGGTCGAAAAGCTGGAGAATGCCCGCAAGGTCCTCGTGGTCGGTGACTTCATGGCCGGCGGTATGGCCGAGGGGCTGGAAACCGCGTTCGCCGAGCTGCCCGGTGTCGTCGTCATCGATCGCTCGAGTGGCTCGTCCGGTCTCGTGCGCGATGACTATTACAACTGGCCGGAATCGATCGGTCCGATGATCGAGGAGGAAAATCCGGCGGTCGTCGTCATCATGATCGGCGCAAACGACCGGCAGCAGCTTGTGGTCGATGGCGTAAAGACAGCGGTTCGCTCCGAGCCGTGGACCAAGGAATACGAGCGCCGAATCGAGAGCCTCGCCCAGGCGGTCGCCAGCCGGAAAATCCCTTTCGTCTGGCTCGGCGCACTGCCGTTCCGGTTCACGACGATGACCGCGGACATGCTTGCCTTCAACGACCACTACAAGCAGGCGACAAAGAACGCCGGCGGCGAGTTTGTTGACGCGTGGGAAGGGTTTGTCGACGAGAACGGCGCGTTCGCCACGACCGGGCCGGACATCAACGGTCAGGCCGTCCGGTTGCGCGCCGGAGACGGCATCAACCTCACCAAGGCCGGCCGGCGCAAGATTGCGTTCTATGCCGAAAAGCCGCTGCGGCGTATCCTCGGTGACGCCGCCCTGCCGGACATCGCCAGGCTGAGCCCCGATTTCATGCCCGACTTCACCCCGGAGGTCAGCCCGGACGGCACGGCTCCGGCTAAGGTGCGCACCGTGCCGATTTCGCTGAACGATCCCGAACTGGATGGCGGCAGCGAATTGCTGGGCCGCGTGGTTGTGCCGGAACGCAAGCTTCCGGAGAATCCGCTTGCTGCCGAACGCCTCGCGATCGAAGGCGTTGCGCCGCCGCCCAATCCGGGCCGCGCCGATGATTTCCAGCGCCGGCAAGCAAACACGCCTCCGCCCGACGGAGACGAGTCACCTGCGTCCCCGGGCTATGAAAGCCGACAATAGGCTGTTTCAGACGCCGTTGGTGAGCGCCAGCACCCGTTTTCCGATGATCATCGCGACCGGGATCGCGACAATGGCGCCGGCCGCCGCGGCAACGATAATCTGACTGCGCTCAAACATGTTCATTGACAGCAACGCGACAATGAATACGCCCATGAGCGTTGGCGCCGCGAGAATGTATATTGCACCGAAAACTTTCATGATGATCCACCTCCACCGGCGCAGAGTAGTATGATTCCGCCGGCGCGAAGAAATTCGCGCTGCTCCCGGCCACGTGCATTGATCCATCTCAAGTCGGTCGCAAATACAAGGAAAGCGCCTCGCGGCGCTTTCTCGAGCAAGTCTTCTGTGTCGGGTCCGGTTCCTAGCGCGGCAACAATGTGGTCCCCATCAGCGCCTCGTCGATCGCACGCGCGGCCTGGCGGCCTTCGCGGATTGCCCACACCACCAGCGACTGGCCGCGGCGCATGTCGCCTGCGGCGAACACCTTCGGATTGTCCGTCCGGTAGTCCACCACGTTGGCCAGGACGTTGCCGCGCCCGTCGAGTTTCACGCCGAGCGCCTCCAGCATGCCTTCATGGACCGGGTGAACAAAACCCATCGCCAGCAGCACCAGATCGGCCTTCAGCTCGAACTCGGTGCCCTCGATCGGCATCATCTTGTCGTCCACCTGGACGCACCTGATTTTTGTCACCTTGCCGTTTTCGCCGATGGCCTCCTGGGTCAGCACCGAAAAGAGACGCTCCGCGCCCTCCTGGTGGCTCGACGAGGTGCGCAGTTTCAGCGGCCAGTCGGGCCAGGTCACAAGCTTGTTCGGCTTCTCCGGCGGCTGTGGCATGATTTCCAGCTGCTTGACTGACAGCGCGCCCTGGCGCACCGACGTGCCGATGCAGTCGGAACCGGTGTCGCCGCCGCCGATGACGACGACATGCTTGCCGGCGGCAAGGATCGGATGGTTATCAGCCGGCGGCTCGCCGGAATTGCGCCGATTCTGCTGCGGCAGGAATTCCATCGCGAAATGCACGCCATCGAGATCGCGACCCGGCACCGGCAGATCGCGCGGCTTCTCCGAACCGCCGGCCAGAAGCACGGCGTCGAATTCCTCGGTCAATTCCTCGATCTTCTTGTCGATGCCGACATGGACGCCGGTTTTGAAGACCACGCCCTCGGCTTCCATCTGTTCGGCGCGGCGGTCGATCAGCTGCTTTTCCATCTTGAAATCGGGAATGCCGTAACGCAGCAAGCCACCCGGCTTGGCGTTCTTTTCGAACACCTCGACGTGGTGTCCGACACGCGCAAGCTGCTGCGCAGCGGCCATACCAGCCGGACCCGAACCGACGATCGCGATCTTCTTACCGGTCTTGTGAGGGGCGATTTCAGGCTTCAGCCACCCGTTCGTCCAGGCCCGATCGACGATGGCGCATTCAATCGTCTTGATCGTGACGGGCACGTCTTCAAGGTTCAGCGTGCAGGATTCCTCGCACGGCGCCGGGCACACCCGCCCGGTGAACTCGGGAAAGTTGTTGGTCGAATGCAGGTTGCGCGACGCTTCCTCCCACTTGCCCTGGTAGATCAGATCGTTCCAGTCGGGGATCTGGTTGTTCACCGGACACCCGTTGTGGCAGTAGGGAATGCCGCAATTCATACAGCGCGCAGCCTGGTCGCGCGTCGCCTCCTCGCTGAGCGGGATGACGAATTCCTTGTAGTTGCGGATACGATCGGACGCCGGCCGGTACTTGCGGTCCTGGCGGTCGATCTCCAAAAATCCGGTTGGCTTGCCCATTCCTCTTCCCCGCTTATTCAGCCACGACGGCGGTGCCGGATGCCGAAACCATCAGCATGGAACCGCTCGAGCCCGTGGATATGTTTTCATAGTCGATATCGACGCCGAGAACCGCGTTGGCGCCCAATTTGCGCGCCTCGTCGCGAAGCTCGGCAAGCGCCGTTTCCCGCGCCTCGCGCAGTACGGCCTCGTAGGAGGCCGACCGGCCGCCAACGATATCGCGAATGCCGGCAAACAGGTCGCGAAAGATATTCGTCCCGAGGATGGCCTCGCCGGTGACGATACCCTTGTACTCGCTGATCGCGTGTCCCTCGATGGTATTTGTCGTCGTCACTATCATTGTCGATTCCTGTCTCCGGGAAACCGGCGGCGCCGCCGCCGGCGGTGTGACCTGTCAGGCCGGTAGGTCGATGGCGACCGCTATTCCGCGGCCACGGCCGACTGCTCCAGCTCCATCTCCCGAAGCGCGCGCCGGTATTCGACCGGCATCACCTTCACGAAGCGCGGCAGGACCTCCGCCCAGTTGTCGAGTATCTCCTTCGCCCGCTTTGAACCGGTGTACCGGTAGTGGTTGGAGATCAACTGGTGGAGGCGTTCCGCATCCATGCCGGACATGTTGGCCAGCACGTCGATGCGTCCCTTGGTCTGCAGGTCGCCGGCCGAATGATGGAGCTGTTCCATCAGGTCTTCTTCTTCCGGCACCGGTTCGAGGTCGACCATTGCCATGTTGCAGTGCTGCGCGAAATCGCCTTCCTCGTCGAGCACATAGGCGATGCCGCCCGACATGCCCGCCGCGAAGTTGCGGCCGGTCTTGCCGATCACGACAACGACGCCGCCGGTCATGTATTCGCAGCCATGGTCGCCGACGCCCTCGACAACGGCCACGGCGCCCGAATTGCGCACGGCAAACCGTTCCCCGGCCACGCCGCGGAAGTAGCACTCGCCTTCGATCGCGCCATACAACACGGTGTTGCCGACGATGATCGACTCCTCGGGAACGATGGTCGAATCCTCGGACGGACGAATGATGATCTTGCCGCCCGAAATGCCCTTGCCGACATAGTCGTTGGCATCGCCCGACAGCTCGAAGGTCACGCCGCGCGCCAGGAACGCGCCGAACGACTGGCCGGCCGTTCCCTTGATCCTGAACGTAATCGTGTCGCTCGGCAGGCCCTTGTGGCCGTAGCGCATGGCCACTTCGCCCGACAGCATCGCGCCGGCGGTGCGGTCGGTATTGCCGATCTCGACCGAATGATCGACCTTCTCGCCCTTTTCGAGCGCCGGCATTGCCAACTCGATCATTTTGCGGTCGAGGATATCGTCGATCGGATGGTTCTGGTTCTCGGTGTGATAGAGCTGCTCCGACGCCGCTTCCGGCTTGAAGAACAGGCGCGAGAAATCGAGACCGCGCGACTTCCAGTGTTCGATCGCCTCGTCACGATCGAGCAGGTCGGTCTGGCCGATGATCTCGTCGAACGTCCTGTACCCCATCTCGGCGAGCAGTTGGCGCGCTTCCTCGGCGATGAAGAACAGGTAGTTGATGATATGCTCAGGCGTGCCCTTGAAGCGCTTGCGCAACACCGGATCCTGCGTTGCAACGCCGACCGGACAGGTGTTGAGGTGACACTTGCGCATCATGATGCAACCCGCCGCGATCAGCGGACCCGTGGCGAAGCCGAACTCGTCGGCACCCAGCAGTGCACCGACGATGATATCGCGCCCTGTCCGCAGGCCGCCGTCGACCTGAAGCCCCACGCGCGAACGCAGGCCGTTCATCACCAGTGTCTGGTGGGTCTCCGCCAGGCCTATTTCCCACGGCGATCCGGCATGCTTGATTGAGGTCAGCGGCGACGCGCCCGTGCCGCCTTCGAAACCCGATATCGTGATGTGGTCGGCGCGCGCCTTGGCAACGCCGGCGGCAACCGTACCGACGCCGACTTCCGAGACAAGCTTGACCGAAACCTGGCCGCGTGGATTGACGTTCTTGAGGTCGAAGATCAGCTGCGCCAGATCCTCGATCGAGTAGATGTCATGGTGCGGCGGCGGCGAAATCAGGCCGACGCCCGGCGTCGAATGGCGCACCCGGGCAATGGTCGAATCCACCTTGTGGCCGGGCAGCTGTCCGCCCTCGCCGGGCTTTGCGCCTTGAGCGATCTTGATCTGCATCATGTCGGAATTGACAAGATACTCTGCCGTCACGCCGAAACGCCCGGACGCAACCTGCTTGATCGCGGAGCGCTCGGGATTGCTCGATCCGTCGGGGAGCGGTTCGAACCGGTCGGGCTCCTCGCCGCCCTCGCCGGTGTTCGACTTGCCGCCGATGGCGTTCATCGCGCGCGCCATGGTGGTATGCGCCTCGCGGCTGATCGAGCCGAATGACATCGCGCCGGACGAAAACCGCTTGACGATGTCCTTGGCCGGTTCGACTTCCTCGATCGGCACCGGCTTGCGCCCGGTCTCCGCGGCGGTGCGGATCTTGAACAGGCCGCGGATCGCCTTGGCCCGCGCCGTCGCGCTGTTCACCATCGCCGAGAACTGTTCGTAGGTTTCAAACGAATTCTCGCGCACGGCATGCTGCAGTCTCGAAACCGTGTCCGAGGTCCAGATGTGGCCTTCGCCGCGCATCCGCAACATGTACTCGCCGCCGATGTCGAGCGCGTTGCGCAACACCGGGTTTTCGGAGAACGCATCCTTGTGGCGGCTCACCGTTTCCAACGCGATCTCGTCGAGACCCGCGCCCTCGATCCGCGTCGCCGTTCCCGTGAAGAAACGGTCGACGAATTCGGAGCTCAGGCCGACAGCGTCGAAGATCTGCGCGCCGCAATAGGACTGGTAGGTCGAGATGCCCATCTTGGACATCACCTTGAGGATGCCCTTGCCGATCGCCTTGATGTAGCGCTCGACGATCTCCTTGGAATCGACTTCCGGCGGGAACTCGCCGCGTGCATGCATGTCATGGATCGTGTCGAAGGCGAGATAGGGATTGATCGCCTCTGCGCCATATCCGGCGAGACAGCAGAAATGATGCACTTCGCGCGGCTCGCCCGATTCCACGACCAGCCCCACCGAGGTCCTGAGCCCCTTGCGGATTAGATGGTGATGGACCGCTGCCGTGGCCAGCAGCGCGGGTATCGCAATCCGGTCCGGGCCGAGCTGGCGGTCCGACAGGATGATGATGTTGTAGCCGCCGGCAACAGCCGCGTCGGCGCGCTCGCAAAGCCGGGTGATCGCACCCTGCATGCCTTCCGCGCCTTCCAGCGCCGAATAGGTGATGTCGAGCGTCTTGGTGTCGAACCGGTCCTCGGAATGCCCGATCGAACGAATCTTCTCCAGGTCGCCGTTTGTCAGGATTGGCTGGCGCACCTCGAGCCGCTTGTGACGCGAAGCGCCTTCATGGTCGAGAATGTTCGGGCGCGGCCCGATGAACGAAACGAGGCTCATCACCAGCTCTTCGCGGATCGGGTCGATCGGCGGGTTGGTGACCTGCGCGAAATTCTGCTTGAAATAGGTGTAGAGCAACTTCGAACGGTCCGACATCGCCGAAATCGGCGTATCGGTGCCCATGGAGCCGATCGCTTCCTGACCGGTCGTCGCCATCGGCGACAATAGCAGCTTGGTGTCTTCCTGCGTGTATCCGAACGCCTGCTGCCGATCGAGCAGCGACACGTCCTTGCGCAACGCGCGCGGTTCCACCGGTGCCAGGTCTTCCAGGATGAGCTGGGTGTTGGTTAGCCACTGGCGGTAGGGATGGGCCGCCGATATTTCCGCCTTCACCTCCTCGTCGGAGATGATCCGGCCCATTTCCAGGTCGAGCAGCAGCATGCGGCCGGGCTGCAACCGCCACTTGGTGATGATGTCCTTCTCGGGAACGGGCAGAACGCCGGCTTCCGAGGCCATGATGACGCGGTCGTCATTGGTGACGATGTAGCGCGCGGGCCGCAGGCCGTTGCGGTCGAGCGTGGCGCCGATCTGCCGGCCATCGGTGAACGCGACGGCGGCCGGGCCGTCCCACGGCTCCATCAGGGCCGCATGGTACTCGTAAAACGCCTTGCGTTCCTCGTCCATGAGCTTGTTGCCGGCCCACGCCTCCGGGATCAGCGTCATCATCGCGTGCGACAGCGAGTATCCTCCCTGGAACAGGAACTCGAGCGCATTGTCGAAACACGCGGTGTCCGACTGCCCCTCGTAGGAGATCGGCCACAGCTTGGAGATGTCGTTGCCGTAGAGATCGGAATCAACCGACGCCTGGCGCGCGGCCATCCAGTTGACATTGCCGCGCAGCGTGTTGATCTCGCCGTTATGGGCCACCATCCGGTAGGGATGGGCGAGCTTCCACGACGGGAAGGTGTTGGTCGAGAACCGCTGATGGACCAGCGCCAGCGCGCTGACATAGCGCGGATCGGTCAGATCCTTGTAGTAGCGGCCGAGCTGGTAGGCCAGGAACATGCCCTTGTAGACGATGGTGCGCGCCGACATCGATACGACGTAGAACCCGTTGTCGCCGCCCCCGGTCTCGGCATATACGCGGCCCGAGATCACCTTGCGCACGATGTAGAGCCGGCGCTCGAACGTTTCGTCGTCGGTCATGTTGTCCGGACGGCCGAAAAACGCCTGGCGATGGAAAGGTTCGGAAGCCACGATCTCGGGCGCCGTCGACAGCGACGAATTGTCGACCGGCACGTTGCGAAATCCGAGTAGCTTGACGCCCTCGGCCTGCGCGACCTCGGCGATGATGTCGTCGCAGTGGGCGCGCAGCTCGTCGTCCTGCGGCATGAACAGCTGAGCGACGCCGTAGTCGCCGGCCGGCGGCAGAACGACGTCCTGCTTGGCCATCTCTTCGCGGAACAGCTGGTCTGGGATCTGGGTCAGCATGCCGGCCCCGTCGCCGACCAGCGGATCGGCGCCGACAGCGCCGCGATGGGTCAGGTTTTCCAGAATGAAAATGCCGTCGGCAATGATCTGGTGAGACTTGACGCCCTTCATCTGCGCGACGAAGCCGACACCACAGGCGTCGTGCTCGTAGCGCGGGTCATAAAGGCCGCGCGCGGTCGGCAGGCCGAAGGACGCACCGGTGGTTTTTGCGGTGGGCGCCTTGGTCGCCGCGCCGTTGGAACCGATCGATAAAGATGGCGTCATGTCCGTCATCGTCCTGCCTCCTGAAAATGCCCGCGGGGCGGTCATCCCTCTTGTGGTAGCACCCGATAAAAGGTGCCACCCTGTTTGTCCATCCGGCATATCTTGCGAAAAGCCGTTCGAGCCCTGCACTATGTGCGCCAAACGCTTATGACGCATACCTCGCCGCCGCCTTGAAAGCTCGCCTTGGCCGTATCAAAAACCGGCTTCGATGCCTGGGCCGCGTCCGTCTTGGCACCTTTCGGCGGCGGGGAACAGGTTCCGCGCCACCGTGAAACGACCAAGAACTAAGACAGCATTACTGTCCTATTAACCGTATGACACAAACCGGGGGGCGGCACAAGACCAAAACGCCATTTTTCACCACACAGCGCGCAATATTCGCAACTGATCATGCCGGATCGCGCAATAATATTACGCAGACGGGATCGGCAAAGTTAACTGCAGCTCGCCCGGACATGTGCCAGATGGACCTCCGGATCCGAAAAACACCTGTCTTCCCCCTTGCCCTGCTCCAGCCCGCACGCCAAAGTCCGGCGCCTGTGAATCGATAGAGATCTAGATGAATTTCGCATCTGACAACTGGGCCGGCGCCCATCCCGCAATTGCTTCGGCTCTCGGCGAAAACGCCCGCGGTTATGCCACCGCCTATGGTGCGAGCGAGCTGGATCGCAAGGTCGGGCAGAAGTTCAACGAGATCTTCGGACGCGAGGTGGCCGTGTTCTTCGTCAGCACCGGCACCGCGGCCAATGCGCTGGCGCTGACGGCACTCAATCGGCCGGGCGGCGTTGCGTTCTGTCACCGCCAGGCGCATGTCACCGCCGACGAGGGAGGTGCTCCCGAATATTTCACCGGCGGCGCTCGCATGTGCCCGGTCGACGGCGCGCTCGGCCGCATCGACCCCGCTTTGCTGGAACGGCAGATCGAGCGTTTTCCGGCGTCCTTCGTCCATGCCGGACAGCCGATGGCCGTCAGCATCACCCAAGCGACAGAAGCCGGCACGGTCTACGCGCTCGACGAAATCCGTGTGATCTCCGAGGTCTGCCGCCGCCACGGCCTCCCATTGCATCTCGACGGCGCGCGTTTTGCCAACGCGCTGGTCTCGCTCGGCGCGTCGCCGGCCGAGATGACCAGCGAGGCCGGCGTCGACGTCGTTTCCTTCGGAGCGACCAAGAACGGCTGTTGGTGCGCCGAGGCGGTCGTGTTTCTCGATCCGGAGCGCGCGCGGGACATGCCGTTCATTCGAAAGCGCGCCGCCCAGCTCTTCTCCAAGTCGCGGTTTGTCGCCGCCCAGTTCGATGCCTATTTCCGCGACGGTCTGTGGCTGGATATCGCCCGCCACGCCAACGCGATGGCCGCACGGCTTGCCGCCCACATGGCCGCTTCGCCCCGGCTCCGGCTGGCCTGGCAACCCCAGGCGAACGAGGTGTTCGCGATCATGCAACGAACCGACGCGAGCGATCTGCAGGCAAAGGGAGCGGTTTTCGCCCCCTGGGATGCATCCCACGGCCATGACGTGGCCCTCTCCGGAAACGAGATGCTCGCCCGTTTCGTCACGTCCTTCGAGACGACCGAGGCCGACGTGGACCGCTTCGGCGAATTGATCGGTTAGGATCGCGGCCTCAGCGCAAACGCTTGAACCGCCTCAACTCCCGCCGGTCAAATGCACGCTGGACAACAATGTGCTCCTTGATGGTCGCCTGGATCACCTTCTGCGCGTCGGCGCGCAGGCTCCAGCATCCTTTGGACGATTTGAGCCTCGACAGTCTCTTCTTCATGATGCGGCCGTAACGCTGCGCGATCCGCACATGCTTGTATTCATGGTCCCGGATCAGGTTGTTCAGCGCCCGCCACTTTCGCGCCACCCGCCCCTTGGGTTTTGAACCCGCCTGCCATTTCGGCAGGATCAGCTTGATCTCGGTCTCCACCTTGGCATCGCGGACATGGCAGACGCCATCCTTCACGACGGTTTGGAAACTGCGGTGGAAATCGATGATGCCCAACCCCCGGGCGCGCCCGCCGCGAGGGGCATTGGCGCGGATCACCTTATTCATTTCCTCCACGGTCGAACCGTACACCGTGTAGTAGGTTTCCCTGACCCCACCCCGATCGGCAAGCGCCGAGGTCGCCGCGCAAGACAATGCGATCGCCGCAATCCCGATGACAGGCAACTTGGCCATTGCTTCCCCCGCGAATTCGGCCCGTTTTTTTCATGGAACAGCAATCTGCCGGATGTGCGCAACAATTTTCTCGCTTGCCCGCATCGTGCAGTCATCCGCGCGCCTCCGTTTCCGGTTGGTGAACACTACGTTCACAATCGGATAACGTCGATGTGACCCCAGATAACGGTCGCTTGATTTCCAAGTGAGGGCCCACTCCGCGATGGTCGTCGTACCGGGACCGAGCCCGGAGCGAACCAACCCCATGAGGAGAACATTCATGTCCACCAAGTCACTCGTCACCTCCGCCTTTGTCGCCAGTGCCCTCGCGACCGCGATTTCGGCCGGCGCGGCCACGTTCACCGCCACCGGCGCTTCGGCTGCCGATCAGGAGAAGTGCTACGGCATCGCGCTCAAGGGCCAGAACGATTGCGCCGCCGGCGCGCATTCCTGCCAGGGTCAGTCGACCGTGGATTACGATCCCGATTCCTTCAAGCTCGTGCCCGCCGGCACCTGCATGAGCATGACAGGCGACGGCAAGATGCCTTCGCTGGAGCCGAAAAACAGCTAATCGGCCTGTCCTGAAATCGATTTGCCGGGAAGAGGAGCGCTGCCATGATCGGTCAAACGAACACGACCGGAAACCGGCCGCCGACCTTCCCGGCATATCCTGTCGCCGGAAGGGCCGGCGCGGGCCTGAAGCCCGAGCATCTGTACACGATCCTGGAAAACCCGAACGCGGTCGGTTTCTTTGAGGTCCATGCCGAGAACTACATGGGCGCCGGCGGCCCCCCGCACGCGGCGCTGACCCGGATACGCTCCGATTACCCGGTTTCGCTGCACGGTATTTGCATGTCCATCGGCGGCCCGGACCTTCTGGACCGCGATCATCTCGCGCGCTTCAGGGCGCTCGTCGACCGTTATGAGCCGGCCTTGGTCTCCGAGCATCTGGCCTGGTCGACCCACGACAACCTCTTCTTCAATGACCTTCTTCCGCTTCCCTACACCGACGAGACGCTCGCCCGCGTCGCCGACCATATCGACGAGGTCCAGGAGGCCATCGGGCGGCCGCTGCTGCTGGAAAACCCATCGACCTATCTCCAGTTCGAACAATCGACCATGAGTGAGACGGATTTCATCCGCGAGGTCGCACGGCGCACCGGCTGCGGCCTGCTTCTCGACGTCAACAATGTCTTTGTTTCCTCCACCAACCAGCACACCTCGCCCCTCGCCTATCTTGGCGATTTCCCGCTTGAACATGTCGGGGAGATCCACCTTGCCGGCCACACCAGCCGGCAGGACGACGAAGGCGAGCTCCTGCTGATCGACAGCCATGATCGCCCCGTCGCCGACGAGGTTTGGAAGCTCTTCGACATCGTGATTGGCCAGTGCGGCCCGATACCGACCCTGGTCGAATGGGACAGCGACCTGCCCGAGTGGCCCGTGTTGAAAGCGGAAGCGGACGCGGCGCAGGCCATCCTCGACGAACACGCCGGCAGCTATTTGCTTGGAGAGCGCCATGCCGCACGCGCCTGAGGTTCTCCCCGCCTATGCCGATGCATTCGCGTCGGGCCTGTTCGATCCCCGAAGCCAAAAACCCGGCTTCGTCACCGGCCCCAACGGCAAGGGCGCCGACACGCGCTTCGACGTCTACCGCAACAATGTCGCCGTCGGCCTGGTCAACGCGCTGGCCAGCATGTTTCCGGCAACCCAGCGGATCGTCGGCGAGGAGTTCTTCCGGGCCATGGCGCGCCGCTTCGTTCGCGCATGCCCGCCCCGTTCGCGCCTTCTGGCCGAATATGGCCACGACCTGCCCGCCTTCATCGCGGATTTCGAGCCGCTTGCCGGGATGCCCTGGCTTGCCGACGTGGCCGCGATCGAACGCGCCTGGCTCGATGCCTACCACGCCGCCGACGCCGCCCCGTTGGCGATCGGCGATCTGGCGGCCATATCCCAGGAGCTTCTGGCCGAGGCGGTCCTCGCGCCCCACCCCGCGGCAAGGCTTGTGCGGTCCCGCTTTGCCGCCGTCACGATTTTCTCGGCCAACCGGCAGGACGGTGAAGTCGGCGCCATAGACGCCTCTGTCGCCGAGGATGCACTGATCGTAAGGCCTCAGCTGGACGTATCCATCCGGATCCTGCCGCCAGGCGGCGCGGCATTCCTCGAGGCCCTGTTTACGGGCCGTCCGCTTGGCGAAGCGGCAGAAGCCGCCCTGGAAGAATCTGCGGCTTTCGATCTTGGCGCAAACATTACCGGCATGATCGAAGCCGGCGCATTGGTCTCCGTGAAAGCCGGACCAGCCGAATAAACGGGAGGATATCCATGATGAACGAAACAGCGGACATCGAAATGGCGAACGGCCATGGAACCGTCGCAAACCTGGTGGCGAAGGCAGCAGCCATCGTCAAGGCTATCGCGACGCCGTCCTTGACCCAGCTGGTCCTGCGGCTCGGCCTTGCCACGCCGTTCTTTCGCTCGGGCATCCTCAAATGGGACGGCTTCGCGCAGATCAACTCGACCGCGGTCTATCTGTTCAGCGACGAGTTCAAGCTACACCTGCCCGGCGGCCCATATTCGTTCCCCGCGCCGGAGGTCGTCGCATTCCTGTCGGGAACCGGCGAAGTTCTTCTGCCCGTATTGCTCGTGCTCGGGCTGGGTACGCGGTTTGCGGCATTCGGCCTCCTGGTCATGACGATCGTCATCGAACTGACCGTGCCGGCGGCTTGGCCGCTCCACATCACCTGGGCCGCCATGGCGCTGGGCCTGATGGCCTGGGGCCCCGGCCGGCTTTCGCTCGACCACCTGGTCAAGCTTCGGTGGTCCACCCGATAATTCTCGAAAAAAAAGCGGCGCCTGACGGCGCCGCAATTTTTCGACTGGAGGTCGGGTCGGCTTACTTCGCGGCCTTGGCTTCGA
Organism: Zhengella sp.; assembly: GCA_050304175.1. Classification (GTDB taxonomy): domain Bacteria; phylum Pseudomonadota; class Alphaproteobacteria; order Rhizobiales; family Rhizobiaceae; genus JAIOIW01. The sequence continues at coordinate 18,494 of JBNLDE010000195.1, forward strand.
TCTGGCGCGTCTTGGCCTTCGGCGCAGGCGCGATCTCGATCTTGCGCGGCTTCATCTCTTCGGGAATCTCGCGCTTCAGATCGATGTGAAGCAGGCCGTTGACCAGTTCGGCGCCGGTCACCTCGACATGGTCGGCAAGCTGGAAGCGGCGCTCGAACGCACGCGCGGCGATCCCGCGATGGAGGTATTCACGGTCTTCCGCGGTCTCCTCCTCGGCCTTCTGGCCGGCGACCATCAACGCATTGCGGCGGGCTTCGATCGAAATCTCGTCTTCCGAGAATCCCGCGACAGCCATGGTGATGCGGTAGGCATCCTCACCGGTGCGCTCGATGTTGTAGGGCGGATAGCTTTGGCCGTTATCTGGCTGGCCGAGCGAATCGAGCATGGTGAAAAGGCGGTCGAAACCGACGGTGGAACGATAAAGGGGGGAAAAATCATAGTGACGCATGGTCGTTCTCCTGTTGAGCAACTGGTTTGCGTTTGACCTGCCGGTTGAAATCCTCGCTTGGCATTTCCCGTGCCGGCCAGTGGCCCCTGATGCGGCGGCCACAACGAATATTTGGGATCGGCGAATCCGGTTTTCAAGGCTTCGGAGGGCCATGTTTCGGTCACGCAGCAAAGCTTTGTGAACCGCAGATGAACAGCGCTTTCGGCGCTGGTTCAGCGACGGAATGCGACTGTGCGCCTATCGCCGCTGTTCGGGTCTGCAAAATGACTAACGGCGACGCCGGTCCGGAATGTCAACGTCCCTTCCATTTCGCCCGGCCTGCCGGGGGCACTCGCGGCCAATCCGCAAGCGCCCCCGGTAGCGAACATTCCCGTCGAATGGTCCCCGTCGCCCTCCCCGCCGAGAAAAGCTTTGAATCTGGTGAGATAACCGCTATTTCCGGCAGGATCGCAACATCGGCAATTCCCGTCCGATCCGGACTTTGCCGGAGCCATTGATTCAGGACCGACCATGGACGTCAAGGCCGACCTGCTGACCGACCTTCCCGAAAATCCGGTACCCGCCGGAGCCGTCAGCGGCATGCTCGAGACCGCCGACGGCCAAAGCATCCGCTATGCCCGTTTCGCGGCGCGAAAACGCCCCGTGAAAGGCACTGTCATTCTGCTGCACGGGCGAAACGAGTGCATCGAAAAATATTTCGAGACGATCGGGGACCTGGCGGAGCGCGGTTTCATGGTCGCCACCATCGACTGGCGCGGCCAGGGCGGTTCCAGCCGCATGCTGCGCGATCCTTCCAAGGGCTATGTCGACGACTTCCGGTCCTATGTCAGCGATCTCGAACTGTTCTTCGAGGAAATCGTCCTGCCCGATTGCCGCGGCCCGTTCTATGTGCTGGCCCACTCGACCGGTTCGCTGGTCGCGCTTCTGGCAACCCCGAACCTGGTCAACCGAGTCCGCCGTATGGTCCTGGTCTCCCCGTTCCTCGCGCTGGAAAACAAGGGAAGGCCGATGCGGTCGATCGCCATCGTCGCCCGCGCGCTCACTTTTCTCGGCCTCGGCTCGCTGTACATGCCGGGTGGGTCGCGGTCCCGCATCCCGGCCCCGTTTGCATCGAATGTCCTGACGACCGACCATGGCCGCTACACCCGCAACGTCCGGCTTTACGAGGCACGGCCGGACCTCGGCCTTGGCGGGCCGACCATCGCCTGGATCGATGCCGCCTGCCGCGCGATTGCGAGGGTGACCGACCCCGATTTTATTGCCTCGATCCGCATCCCCGCATTGCTCGTCTCCGCCGGCGCCGACGCGGTAGTTTCCAATCACGCGATCGAGGACTACGCACTGCGGATGCGCTGCGGCTCGATGATCGCCATCGACGGTGCGCGCCACGAGATTCTGCAGGAGGCCGACATCTACCGCGAGCAGCTTCTGGCTGCCATCGACGCCTTCATTCCGGGCGAAGGCTCGGATCTGACCTAGGCTCCGTTCAGGACGGCAAGCGCCGCCGCGTGCAGTTCGGGCGTCGCCGACGCCAGCACGTCGCCGCCCCCTTCGGCCGGCCCGCCATCCCAGCGCGTGACGACGCCGCCCGCCTGTTCGATGATCGGGATCAGGCCGACGATGTCGTAGGTCTGCAGGCCGGCCTCGCACGCCAGATCCGCATGCCCCGACGCGACCATGGCGAAGGCGTAGCAGTCGCAGCCATAGCGCGACAGCCTGACCTTGCTTTCCAGGCTGTCGAAGCGTTGCCGCTTCGCGCCGGTAAACAGTTGCGGGGTCGTCGTGAACAGGATCGCCTGGTCCAGCGCCCGTGTCTTGCGCGTCGTAATCGCCTTGTTGCCGCCGGGCCCCTCGTACCAGGCGCCCGTGCTGTCGCCGTAATACAGCTCGCCGGTGAAGGGTTGCGCCATCATCCCCGCCACCGCATCGCCGCGATGGGTCAGGCCGCATAAGGTTCCCCACACCGGCAGGCCGGATATGAAGGCCCGCGTGCCATCGATCGGATCGATGACCCAGACATTGTCATGGCCGTCGTTCAGCGAGCCGTGCTCCTCGCCGATGATGCCGTGATCGGGATAATGTTCCGCGATCAGCGCCCGGATGGCGCGCTCGGCCTCCCGGTCGGCCTCGGTCACCGGATCGAACCCGGCGGCGAGCTTGTTGTCCACGGCGGTTGCAGTGCGAAAGCGTGGCAGGGTTTCCTTGGCGGCCGCGGCCGCGACGGATCGAAAGAAAGGCGCAAATTCGGTCATCGGCATTCCGGTTGGCTCGGGCCCGGCCGCAAATCGCAGCCGGTTTCCTAGTCTGAGGGACGATTCGGGATGTGGGCCGGTAATGGCCCGGGATATTTGCTCCACGACAAAGTCGGAACAGAAACCTTGACATTGCTGCAGTGCAACATATTCTGGGGCCAGACAGATTATTCTGTCTATGCCCTCCTTGGGCGTTTCCTCCCTAGACTTCGACCGCATCGCGCCGCGATGCGGTCTTTTTTTATTCTGCGGCGAGCGGTGTCTGCGCCAGCCGCTCCTCAGGCAAGGCCATGAGATCGGCCGCAAACTGCATCAGATCTGCCTTCAGCGTCGAGAATCCGGCCGTCGGCTCGTAGCTGGTTTCGTCCATGTAGAGCCCGCGATTGATCTCGAGCTGCAAGGCGTGAAGGCCATGTGCGGGCCGACCATAATGTTCGGTGATGAACCCGCCAGCATAGGGCTTGTTGTAGGCCACGCTATAGCCTTGCTGCTTCAGCAGGGCAATCGCATGATCCGAGAGCGCCGCGGATGCGGATGTTCCGAACCTGTCCCCGACGATGAAATCGGGAGAACTGCCGGTTTCACCGGTCTTGATGCTGGCCGGCATCGAGTGGCAATCGACCAGGACGGCGATGCCGAACCTTGTGTGGGTGGACAGCATCAGCTGGCGCAACTGGCGGTGATACGGCTTGTAGAGGAACTCAACCCGCGACAGCGCCTCCGCCACGGGTAACCGGCTTGAATAGATGTACTGGCCTTCGCCGACCAGGCGCGGCACGGTGCCGAGCCCGCCGGCAACCCTGACGGAGCGGATATTGGCCTGCGGCGGTACCGGATCGGCGAACATTCTCTGGTCGAGTTCGAACGGCTCGCGATTGACGTCGAGATAGGCGCGCGGAAAATTGGCCGCCAGCAGCGGCGCGCCCAGCATCGTCACGTCCGACATCAGCGTATCGACATGGCTGTCCTCCGAGCGGCGGATGGCGTGCCGGTCGAGCCGCGTCATGGCCAGGAACCGTTCCGGATAATGGCGCCCGCTGTGCGGCGAATTGAAAACGTATGGCACGCGCTGTTCGGCCGGCGCGAGAACGGAGAACGGCGCGATGTCCAGAAAGTCGTTTTCCGCGCTCATGCTCCCGATTCTCGTCCTGTCCACAGCTCACGCATCGCATAAATCTGGCAGGACGGGGCCGGTCTGTCCAGTGCGCGCAACGCCGGTATCGCCATCTCGCGCTGGCCCCGCGAATGCATCCGGATTTATCAGCATTCACTTGATGTTTACCATCGCAAGGGCATATGAATCGGGTGGCCGGCGCGGGTGATCCGCGCGACACGCAGTGCCGACAGGATGGACGGAAGATATGAGGCGAATTCTGCTTGCTGAAGACGACAACGACATGCGCCGCTTCCTGGTCAAGGCATTGCAGAAGGCCGGTTACGATGTCTGCGATTTCGACAATGGTGCCAGCGCCTACGAACGGTTGCGCGAGGAACCGTTCAACCTCCTTCTGACCGATATCGTCATGCCCGAAATGGACGGTATCGAGCTGGCGCGCCGCGCCACCGAGATCGATCCCGACCTGCGCGTGATGGTTATCACCGGCTTTGCCGCGGTCGCGCTCAACCCCGATTCCAAGGCCCCCAAGGACGCCAAGGTGCTGTCCAAGCCGTTCCATCTGCGCGACCTTGTCAACGAGGTCGACAAGATGATGCAGGCGGCCTGAGGCCGGCTCCCCGGACAGAGGCTTCAAAGACCGACAATTGCTATTGACGGGCACCGTGCGAATATGGTGTATGCCCGCCACACGGATGGGCGTGTAGCTCAGCGGGAGAGCACTACGTTGACATCGTAGGGGTCACAGGTTCAATCCCTGTCACGCCCACCATCCA
>JBNLDE010000196.1:0-10719 GCA_050304175.1 Zhengella sp.
TGCGATTGTAGTGTTCGGCGTGCTGAAGATAATTCTCCGCCATCACACGGTCGCCGGCGCTTTGCGCGTCCCGGGCGAGCGTGGTGTATTTGTCGGCGACCTGCTGCGCGGAACCGCGGATCTTCACGTCCGGTCCGTTGCTTTCATAGTTGCGCGTCAGCGGATTGGGACCCTTGCGGTTTCCACCGCGGCCTCGCATACGCCTGTTTTGCTGTCCTGGCCTCATTCGATGCTCTTCTCTGGGATCAGATCTCTACACAGCGACCTTCAGGCCTGAAAAAGCCTGTCATCGCATTTCCATTTTCCGCATAGGCGGAGTCGCGTTTGTTCAGCGTTTTCGCCACGCCACGCAGTGCCCCTTTAGGTCACGAACCGGACTTCCCCGTACGAAGCGGTTGCTTCGTCCAAAACCACTCGGCAGTTTTATCTGCGAAAACCGAAGTGACGACAGTACTGCCTGTCCTGCTTACATCCGGTGCCAAGAAACTAGACATATTCGCGATCAATGCCAAGTCTTTTTTCCGTATCGCACAAAAACCTGTTCAGCCCGTGAACACGATGGCGCGATCATTCCCCCCAAGATCCTGGCGAATGGTTTCCAAAGTGAATCCCCGGGAGCCAAAAAGTGCAATGACATCCTTGCCTTGATCGAATCCGATTTCGACCGCCACTCGCCCGCCATCCACAAGATGTTGGCGCGCGCCGCCGGCGATGTGCCGATATGCGTCCAGCCCGTCGGCACCGCCGTCAAGGGCTGCAAGCGGATCATGATCGCGGACTTCGCGCGCCAGCCCGGAGATGTCTCCGCTGCGGATATAGGGCGGATTCGAAACGATCAGGTGGAATGCGCCGTCGATGGCGGCAAACCAGTTCGAGCGAACGAATTCGATCCTGTGGTCAAGTCCGGTGGCCACGGCGTTGGAGTGGGCAGTCGACAGCGCGTCGGGCGAAATATCGGTCGCCACGGCCCGGGCGGCCGGGATTTCCTTCAGCAGCGCGAGCGCAATTGCGCCGGTGCCGGTGCCAATATCGAGTATATCGGGCGCTGTCCCTGCGCTTTCAAGAGCGGTCAGGAAAGGCAGGACCAGGTCGACCAGCACTTCGGTGTCCGGTCGCGGCTCCAGGGTTTGCGGCGACAGCTGCAGGTCGAGCCCATGGAACAGCCTGTGGCCGAGAATGCGGTGAACGGGTTCGCCGGCCACGCGCCGTTTGGCCGCCTGCTTCAATTGCTCGATGATTGGACCATCAAGAGGGTGCTCCGGCCGCGCGATCAGGTCTGCGGTCGAGACATTCGCGATTTCCTGGACCAGGAGCCGCGCTTCGGTTGCGGGATTGTCAATTCCGGCGGCGGTCAGTTCGCCGCGAATCCACGCAAGGACGGTGCCGAGGCTGGACCCGGTCATTGCGTAGCGGCGAGCAGGGCGGTCTGGTGATCGGCGATCAGTGCATCGATAATCTCGTCGAGATCGCCCTCCATTACCCGGTCGAGCTTGTAAAGCGTCAGGTTGATGCGGTGATCGGTGACCCGGCCCTGCGGGAAATTATAGGTGCGGATACGCTCGGAACGGTCGCCTGAACCGACCTGAAGGCGCCGGGCTTCGGAGCGTTCGGCTGCCGCCTTGCCGCGTTCCTGGTCGAACAGGCGTGCGCGGAGGATCTGCATTGCGCGAGCCCGGTTCTGATGCTGCGACTTTTCGGCCTGGACGACGACGATCCCTGTCGGGATGTGAGTGATGCGAACTGCCGAATCCGTCGTGTTGACGTGCTGACCACCGGCGCCCGATGCGCGCATGGTGTCGATGCGGATATCCTCGGGGCGGATCTCGATGTCGACGTCCTCGGCCTCGGGCAGTACCGCGACCGTGGCCGCCGAGGTGTGGATCCGGCCGCCGGCTTCGGTCACAGGCACGCGCTGGACGCGATGAACGCCGGATTCGAATTTCAGACGCGAGAACACTCCCTTGCCGGAAACCGTGGCGATGATCTCCTTGTAACCGCCGGCTTCGCCGTCGCTGGCCGAAACCACGTCGACCTTCCATCCGTGCTCCGCCGCGTAGCGTTCGTACATGCGAAACAGGTCACCGGCAAAGAGGGCGGCCTCCGACCCGCCGGTTCCCGCACGGATCTCCAGGATGGCGTTCCTTTCGTCGGCGGCGTCCTTGGGCAACAGCAGAAGCTGTATCTCGCCCTCCAGTTGCTCGATGCGCGTCTCAAGTTCGTCGCGCTCGGCATCCGCCAGCTCACGCATCTCAGGGTCGGTCGCCGGGTCGGCGAGCATGGTTTCCAGGCCGGTAAGTTCGTCGCGCGCACTCGTCAGTTCGCGCACCTTCGCGACAAGCGGTTCCAGCTCGGCATATTCGGACGCCATCCTGACATAGGCATCCGGTTCCGGACCGGCCGACATCTGCGCTTCGAGCAGCTCGAAACGTTTGACTACCTGGTTCATGCGATCGGGCGACAGGGCTGACATGCGCAAACTCACAACGGAATGGCATGTTCGTCGGCAAAGGCGCCGAGGAGCGCGCGGATGTCGCTGCGGTTCGGTTGCTCCAGGGCGTCGTCCATGAGTGCGGACAGCTTGCCGACATCGAGTTCGGCGATCATCGCCTTGACCGGGCCGATTGCCGCCGGCGCCATCGAAATCGACCGGAAACCGATACCGCACAAGGCCATGGCCGTCAAAGGCCGACCGGCCAGTTCGCCGCACAATGTCACGGGCGTGTGGCCCGCTTCCGCCGCCTGCACGATCTGCCGGAGAACGCGCAGGAACGGCACGGAGATCGGATCGAACCGCTCCGAGACCTGCGCATTGCCGCGGTCGGCGGCCATCACGAACTGGAACAGGTCGTTGGACCCGACGGAGATGAAATCGACGGCGCGCATCAGTTCGGGCAGCTGCCACAGAAGCGCCGGCACTTCGACCATGGCCCCGAGTTTCAGGCTGGTCGGCAACAAGTGGGCGAATTTCGACAGGTGGCGCACCTCGCGATCGATCATCTCGCGGGCTGCCCTGATCTCGTCGACATCCGTGACCATGGGCAGCATGATCCGGAGCGCCCGCCCGCCCGCGGCCTTCAGCAAGGCGCGGATCTGGGTGCGGAACAGTCCGGGGCGATCGAGCGTCAAGCGGATGGCGCGCCATCCAAGCGCCGGATTTTCCTCAGTCGTCGAATTCGAGAAATAGGGCAGCACCTTGTCGCCGCCGATATCCAGCGACCGGAATGTGACCGGCTTGCCGCGCGCCGCCTCGATCACCTGCCGGTAAAGGCGTTCCTGCTCCTCGGCGCGCGGGAACGTGGCCGCGACCATGAATTGCAGCTCGGTGCGAAACAGGCCGATACCCGCCGCCCCGGATTCTTCAAGCTGCGGCAGGTCCACCAGCAGTCCGCCATTCATCTGGAGCTCGAACGCAATGCCGTCCGTGGAGACGGCGGGCAGGTCGCGTAGCGAACGGTACAACTCCTGGCGCCGCGCCCTGAACCGGACCTTTTCGGCATAGGCGGTTTCGATTTCCAATTGCGGGCGCAGATGCACCGCGCCCTCGTCGCCGTCGAGGATGATCGGGTCGCCGTTCTCCGCCATCGAGACGACGCCCTTGACCTGGCCGGCAACCGGAATCCCCATGGCGCGGGCAACGATCACCACATGACTTGTCACCGCGCCGTCTTCCAGCACCAGGCCGCGCAGCTTTTCGCGCGGATAATCGAGCAGTTCGGCTGCGCCCATCGAACGCGCCACGATAATCGCGTCCTTGGGATGATTGGCGGCCATGTCTTCGGGGCTGTGGCCCATCATCTGCCGCAGTAACCGGTTTGCCAAGTCGTCGAAATCGCTCAGCCGCTCGCGGATATAGGGGTCGTTCACATGCATCATGCGCGCGCGCATGTCGTTCTGGACCTTCTCGACCGCCGCTTCCGCCGTCAGGCCGTTGTGGACGGCCTCTTCCAGCCGGCGAACCCAGCCGCGGTCGTGAGCGAACATTCGATAGGCTTCGAGCACCGCGCGATGCTCGCCCTCGGAGGCCACTTCACTGCGCGACAGCATGTCGTCGATGGACAGTCGCAGCGAGCCGAGCGAGCTGTCGAGACGCTTGATTTCCTCCGCGGTGTCTTCGGCGAACAGGTTGGTGACCACAATGCGCGGCTCGTGCAGGACGACGTGTCCCAGGCCAACGCCTTCGCTGAAGCAGGCGCCGTTGAAGCTGGCGGGACGGCGCAGGTCGAGCTCGATACCCGGACGCACCAGGTTGGCCAGGTTTCCGGATGCGATCATTTCGGCGAGCACCATCGCCGTCGTCTCCAACGCCTCGAGTTCATCCTCGCGGTAGATGCGCTGGGTACGGTTCTGAACGACAAGTACGCCCAATGTGCGGCCGGCACGCAAAACCGGCACGCCAAGGAACGAATTGTAGATTTCCTCGCCCGTTTCGGGGAGGTAGGTGAACGCCGGATGGCGCTGCGCGTCGGCAAGATTCAGGGCGCGGGCTGAGGAGGCGATGGTGCCGACAAGACCCTGGCCGAGACGCAACTGGGCAAGGTGGACCGCGCCGGGATTCAGACCTTCGGTGGCATAGAGCTCGAGGATTCCGTCGGCTCGCAGAACATAGAGCGAGCAGACCTCGGCGACCATGTTGCGGGCGATTTCGCGGACGATGTGGTCAAGCCGGTCCTGCGGTTCGAGCGGCTCGGCCATGAGCTCGCGCAACCGTTTCAGCAACACTCTCGGACCGACCGCGAAGTCAGGCATCCACTCTCTTCTCCAATACCGCGGTGCCCGCACCGGCCATCAGCCGCCGCGTGCCGGTTGTTGCGGACATTTCGGGACTCTTCCCGACTTCCTACTGCTTATCCAGACCGTAGACGGAATGCAAAGTGCGGACCGCGAGTTCTGCATAGGGGCCATCGATAAGGATGGAGATCTTGATCTCCGAGGTGGTGATGGCGCGGATGTTGATGCCCTTTTCGGCCAGCGCCTTGAATGCGGTCGCGGCAACGCCGGCATGGCTGCGCATCCCGATGCCGATGATCGAGACCTTGACCAATCCGGCTTCAGACTGGACCGCGTCGAAACCGATCGTGTCGCGGTTGTTTTCGAGCACCGCCAGCGCCTTGTCGACGTCGCCGGAAGGTACGGTGAACGTCATGTCGGTGCGCGACCCGTCCTCCGAGATGTTCTGCACGATCATGTCGACGTTGATGTTCGACTCCGCCATCGGTCCGAAGATGCCCGCCGCCACGCCGGGGCGATCGGCGACGCGACGGAGCGATATCTGGGCCTCGTCCTTGGCATAGGCGATACCGGTGACGACCTGCTGTTCCACGATTTCTTCCTCGTCGCAAATGAGCGTTCCGGGCGGATTGTCGAAATCCCCCATTCCCGGCGCGTCGGGATCGGTAAAGGAGGATCGCACGAATGTGCGTACCTTGTGTACCATGGCCAGTTCGACCGAGCGCACCTGCAGCACCTTGGCGCCGAGCGACGCCATTTCGAGCATTTCCTCGAAAGAGACCTTGGGCAGGCGGCGCGCCTTCGGCTCGATCCTGGGATCGGTGGTGTAGACACCGTCGACATCGGTGTAGATGTCACAGCGGTCGGCATGAACCGCGGCGGCGACTGCGACGGCCGACGTGTCAGAACCGCCGCGGCCCAGCGTTGCCAGGCGATTGTCTGGCCCGATGCCCTGGAAGCCGGCGACAACCGCCACCTGGCCTTCGCCGAAACGGCGGATCAGGTCGGAACCGTCGATTTCCTGGATGCGCGCCGCGCCATGGGCGTTGTCGGTCCTGATCGGGATCTGCCAGCCCTGCCACGAGCGGGCGTTGACGCCCATCGATTGCAGCGCGATCGCCAAAAGGCCGCTGGTCACCTGCTCGCCGGAGGCCACGATGGCGTCGTATTCGCGGGCGTCGAAAAACGGCGCCTTGGCGCCGGCGACCCCGGGCATGGACTGCACCCAGCCAACGAGTTCGTTGGTCTTGCCCGCCATCGCCGAAACGACGACAGCCACTTCATGTCCGGCATCGACCTCGCGTTTGACGTGGCGCGCAACATTGTGAATGCGCTCCAGATCGGCGACCGACGTTCCGCCGAATTTCATCACGATACGCGCCATGGCCGTGAACAGTTCCTGCTGTATTGTAGGCGAAAGGCGGGCGCGCCCGCATCCGTCGAAAACTGATCGCGCTCCGGATCGACTGCGGTGCGCGGCGCGGCTTCCATAGCCAAATCGTGTCGCTTTCGCAAGGATGCCGCCTTGACTTCGCCGGCGAGGGGGACGACTTGTCTGTCGGATCACGAAGGAAGGCCCTCATGACGAACGTTCCGGCAACAACCGTTGATGACGCGGAGGTCGAGCGCTTCTCGCGCATGGCCGCCGAATGGTGGGATCCCAAGGGCAAGTTCAGGCCGTTGCACAAGTTCAATCCGGTGCGGCTGGAATATATCCGCGACAAGGTCTGCGCCCATTTCGGACGCGACGCGAATGCGGTGAAACCGTTCGAGGGCCTGCGTCTGCTCGATATCGGTTGCGGCGGCGGCTTGCTGAGCGAACCGATGACCCGGCTCGGCGCGGATGTCGTCGGCGCCGATGCGTCGGAAACCAATATCGAGGTGGCCAAGATACATGCCGCGGACACCGGGCTGACGATCGACTATCGTGCGACCACGGCCGAAGCGCTGGCAGAAGCCGGCGAGAAGTTCGACGTCATTCTCAACATGGAAGTGGTCGAACACGTCTCCGATGTCGACCTCTATCTGCGCAAGTGCGCGGAGATGGTGAAACCCGGCGGGCTGATGTTCATCGCGACCATCAACCGCACGCTTAAGGCCTATGCGCTTGCGATTGTCGGCGCCGAGCAGATCCTGCGCTGGCTGCCGAGGGGCACGCATCAATATGAAAAGCTGGTGCGGCCCGAAGAGATCGACCGCGCGCTCGAGCCCACCGGGCTGTCGGTGATCGAGCGAACCGGGGTCTCCTACAACCCGCTGGCCGACAGCTGGGTGCGCACGCGCGACACCGACGTCAACTACATGGTGCTGACCGAACGGGCATAATTGATCGCGCGCCCGGCACCCGACACGCTCCGCTTGTGCCGGTGCGCGGCGACTCTGTTTTGCACGCGACGAATGGTGTACCCATCGGGTAGTTCGGTGCGGCAACTGATTCGCTCCCTGAAATCCGGGCACGGGAACATATGGGCCGCGATGCGGAGGGATACGCCCGGGGAGGTCCGTGACCATGAAAAAGGTCCTGGCGGCAGCCGTTCTGTTGGCCCTCGTGCTCATAGGCGCCGTGTTCGCCCTTCCGCTGGTCGTCAGCTCAGACTCGCTCAGGTCGGCACTTGCACAGCAGCTTTCGACAGCGTCGGATTCAAAGATTTCGCTCGCTGGGCCGATCCGTTTCTCCGTGGTCCCCGACTTCGGGATCGTCGCCGATGATCTTGCCTATGTGTCGGGCGACGGCGCCATGTCGATCTCCTCGGAGCGAACCGTGGCTTCGGTGGGCTGGTCTTCGCTCGTTTCCGACCGGATAAGGATCACAGGCGTCGAGCTGAGAAATCCCCACATCACCTTGTCCAGTGGAGACCGCAGACCGACGAGTACCGCGCCCGAGCCTGCGCAAGAAACGGACGTCTTCCGATTGGCGGCTTCCTATCTCCAGCGACTGGCAATCGACAAAATCAGCATCAGCAACGGCGAAATCGTCGAATCTTCGGCCGCCGGCATGCGTCCGGTCGCCAGCGATATCAATCTGGACTTGTCGATACCCGGTATCGACGAACCGGCCTCGCTCGCCTTTTCGGGTTCCGTCAACGGCATGCAGGTGAAACTCGACGGCGAGATCGGTTCGCTGCGCGCCCTTCTCAACCGCCAGCCGGCCAAAATTTCGCTTACCTCAACGATGTCGCCGCCGCCGCACCCGGCCCTGGCCAACCTTGGCATGTCGGGCCAGATCCAGCTTGCCGACGACAGCAGCTACCGGCTGAAGGGCGGCGAGGTAACCAGCGGCGGCCAGTCGATGCGCATCGACGCCGCCTATGTCCCAGGCGACCGGCCCTATGTCAAAGCGGCAATCAAGGCGGATACGCTCGACTTTTCCGATCTCGAGTCCGCGACCGACACCGCGGCGGTTGCAGACAAGGGCAGCGTCTCCGGCGCTCCCGCGAATTTCTCCGCGCAGCGCAAGATCGACCTCGATTTCGAGTTGCAGGCCGGTGCGGTTCGGGCAGGCGACGCGATCGCGCGCGATTTCACGCTTCAGGCTGTTCTTCGGGACGGAACGCTGAAAGCGACCGTTGGCTCGCAGGAAATCGCCGGCGGCCAATTGGCCACGGCCATCTATGCTGATTTCAACGACGACAATCCAGAGTTCAAGGGCTATCTGAATCTCGCGGCAATCGACATTGAAAACCTGGCCAGGCTCGCCGGCCGCAAAGTGCCGGCCACCGGGCGACTGTCGTCGAAACTTCAATATGCCTTCCGGGGCACCGACGCCTCCGCGATCCGCAAGACCATTAACATCCATGGCAATGTCGGGATCACCGGCGGGGTGGTGGAGGTGCCGGAACTCGCCTCTGTCGCCGGGCCGCGCGCGAGCCGGATCACGGCGCTCGACGCCAAGGCAGAAGTGAACGATATCAACGACCCGCTCGCGGTGTCGGGCACAATGACCTGGAACGGCGAGAATGTTGGCTTCGCCACGTCGATAGCCCTGGTCGACTTCCTGTCCGGCAAGCCGGGCGCGGTGGCGGTCAATGTCAAATCACGGCCGGTGGATGCCAAATTCTCGGGCATTGTCGGCAGCGATGGCAGCGCGAAGGGCAAGGCGGTCGTTCAGGCCGGCTCGCTCAGCGGCCTTTTGCGGTGGGTCGGGCAGGATCCCGGAACGCCTTTCGGGCGCTTCTCATATTCCGGCACGGTTGTGGTTGCCGGAAAGAAGGTGGCGCTGGACAATGCGCGCATCGCCCTGGACGATATGGAGGCGACGGGGTCGGCAACCATCAGCACGGCCGGGAAAACCACCATTCGTGCTGCGCTGTCTGTCAACACTCTCGATTTCGCCAAACTCACGGGCGGCGGCGCGGATTCCGGGAAATCATCCTCGGCAACTTCGCCCGGCGCCATCGACCTGTCCGTGCTGCGCCAACTCGATGCGGATATCCGGCTGGACGCGACCCGGATCGGATATGGAGACATAAAGGCGGGCCCGGCCACGGCATCGCTTACGGTCAGGGACGGGATCGCGCGCCTGGCGGCACCCGAGGCGGGGTTTTACGGCGGCAAGGCCACGGTCAATGTGATTGCAAATGGCGCGGGCAATACGCCGGCGATCAACCTGGAAACCAGGTTGGAGAACGTGGCCGCGCTGCCGTTTTTTGCGGATGCGGCCGGCTTCACCCGGATCGAGGGAACGCTTAATGGCGGCGTGGCCGTGAAGGGGAGTGGCGCGAACACGGACGATCTGGCCCGGTCGCTTGGCGGCACGGCGCAGGTGGTGTTTTCCGACGGGGCGCTACGCGGTATTGACGTGGCCAAGCTGGTCAACAATCTCCAGTCGCTGATCAAGGGCGGCTACGAGGAGAATGCCGAGGACCGCACCGAATTCACCGAGTTGTCGGTCTCATTTGCGATCGAAAACGGCGTGGCACAGACCGAGGATCTGAAACTGCTCGGACCGCTGGTGCGGATGGACGGATCGGGAAGCCTCGATCTTGCGGCGCGCTCGATCGACATGCGCCTGAACCCGCGCGTGGTGGGATCACTCGACGGGCAGGGCGGCGAATTCGACGCGGCCGGGCTCGGCATGCCGGTGGTCGTACGCGGTCCGCTTGCCAAGCCCCGAATCTATCCGGACATCACCAACATTCTCGCCAATCCGGAACAGGCGTTGCAGACCATTTCAAAATTAGGCGAGAGCGTCGGTGCGCTCAAGAAGGGTGTGGCGGATCCGAAAGGGCTTCTCGAAAAGACGCTTGGAACCGACACCGGCAGCGCGACCGAGAATGTCGTCACCGGCGTGATCGAGCGCCTGACCAAAAATGGCGGCGAAAAGAGCGATACCGGCGAGACTCCGGCGACGAATACCCGGGATCTGGTCGGCTCCCTGCTTCAGGGCGTGCTCGGGCGCGACGCGCCGCTGGACCAGGCGATCCAATCGGAGGATCCCGTTCCACAACAAACGGAAACGGAGCCAGAGGAAGCAGGCGGAACCGCCGCGGACGCCGGACCCGATCAGGAGCCGACGATCGTCCTGCCGACCGAGGGGCCGATCCTGCAGCCCAATCCGCGTCGTGTGGCATCGGCGCCTGCCGACCAACCGGCCAAGGAACCCGAGCAACCGAAAAGCCTGACAGATCAGGCCGTCGACCAGATTGCGCCGAAAATCGCACCAGATGGCGCGGAAGACCAAACCGCCGATTTCATCAAGGGCCTGATCAAAGGACTGGGGAACCAGGACTAGGCCGATCCCGGTCCGCGGCATAATCCTGTCCCATTGAAAAAGGGCATACCCGGCATTGCCGGACCATCGAGGACGTGTTCGTGAAGCATTTTTCCCTGCTCGATCTGGCACCGGTCGCGGAAGGCTCCACGGCGGCGGATGCGCTGTCCAATACGCTTGACCTTGCACGACATGCGGAAGCGCTCGGCTATCACCGCTACTGGCTCGCCGAGCATCACAACATGCCGGGCATTGCGAGCGCGGCGACCGCCGTGGTCATC
>JBNLDE010000197.1:0-1582 GCA_050304175.1 Zhengella sp.
CTGTTCGGACACAAGAAAGGGGCATTCACCGGCGCGATCGACAACCATCCGGGCCTGTTCGCCCGCTGTAGCGCCTACGGCGCGGTGTTTATCGACGAAATCGGCGACATCGACGTGCCGACCCAGGTAAAAATGTTGAACGTCATTCAGGATCGAACCTTCAGTCCTGTCGGCAGTCATGAGAAACTGCGTTTTCCCGGGCTCGTCATCAGTGCGACCAATCGCGATATCGAGCAATTACGGAAAGACGGTCAGTTCAGGGACGATTTGTATTACCGCCTGTGTTCCGACGTCATCGTCGTGCCGGGTTTGCGCCGGCGCCTGGGGGAAAATCCGGCGGAATTAAAACGCTTAATCGAGGGGCTTTTGCATCGGGTTATCGCCGAGCCCGGCGAGGAACTGGTCGCGCGCATCGAAAAACGCATCCGCGCTGCCGTGCCGGAGGATTATCCCTGGCCCGGCAACGTCAGGGAACTGGAACAGTGCATCCGCCGCATCTGCCTGACCGGCGATTACCCGCTCGACAGCGGGCGCATGGAGACGGCGGGCGAGACGGGGGCGGCGCAAATCGGCGGTGATCTCAGCGCACAACAACTGCTGAGCGACCATTGCCGCGCGCTGTACCGGCGCCACGGTAGCTACGAGGCGGTTTCCCGCATCACCCGGCTGGACCGGCGCACGGTGAAGAAATATATCGTCGAGTGACGTGTAGGAAATAAAGGCTATCCGGAAATCAGCCGTTCAGGCCGGCCCCAGCAACTCCGCCAGCAGCGGAGCCCAGCGCCGCTGCTGGCGTTGCAACGACAGGCGTTCGGCGGCGACGATGCTTTTCAACTCGTCCAGCGCCTGTTCGAAATCGTCGTTGACGATCAGATAGTCGAATTCGGCGTAATGGCTCATTTCGGTCACTGCGTCGCGCATGCGCCGGGCGATGGTTTCGTCGCTGTCCTGCCCGCGCCCCTGAAGACGCTGGCGCAACACCTCGATCGACGGCGGCAAGATAAAGATGGAGCGGCTGTCAGGCAACATGCTGCGAACCTGTTGCGCGCCCTGCCAGTCGATTTCCAGAATCACGTCCAGGCCCGAAGCCAGATTGTCCTCGACGGTCTGCCGGGCGGTGCCGTAGTAATTGTCGAAGACGCGGGCGTGTTCGAGAAAAGCGCTTTGATCGATCATGCCCCGGAACTCGTCGACCGAAACGAAGAAATAGTCGCTTCCGTGCCGCTCGCCGTCGCGCCTGGGGCGCGTGGTATGCGACACCGAAACGGTCAAGTCGGACGTTTCGGCAATGAGGCGCTTAACCAGACTGGTTTTGCCGGCCCCGGACGGGGCGGAAATGATATAAAGCGTTCCTGAATCAATCATATCGAAGGGTCATTTTGCCGTTAACAACGCTACGCTTCCAACGGAGCGCTCAAATATCCGAATTATAAAATGTTTCGTCCGGCGGCGTCATTTTTCGACGCCGCCCCGGTTCACGAGCCGGCGCGCGCGGATTCCAGATAACGATCGATATCGACCGCGTCGATTTGCTCCGGCTTCAGATAGCGTCGGGCGTATTCCAGATACACCCCGCTGCTCA
>JBNLDE010000198.1:0-3319 GCA_050304175.1 Zhengella sp.
GCCGGATCGCTGGCGAGCTGCTTCGCGCGGCCTTCGCCGATGATGTGGCCGTTTTCGAGCAGGTAGCCGCGGTCGGCGATCGCCAGGCTCTGGCGGGCGTTCTGTTCCACCATGAGAATGCCGACGCCGGTTTCGCGGACCGCCTTGAGCGAGCGGAACAGCTCGCGGGTCAGAAGCGGCGACAGGCCGAGCGACGGCTCGTCCATCATCAGGATGTCCGGGTTCGACATCAGTGCCCGACCGATCGCGACCATCTGCTGTTCGCCGCCGCTCATCGTGCGCGCGATCTGGCCGTGGCGCTCGGCAAGCCGGGGAAACAGCTGCATCACCTGGGCCAGGCGCTCGCTCTCGCCGGCCCGCGCCTGGCGGCCATAAGCGCCGAGACGCAGGTTTTCCGCGACGCTCAGGTCGCCGAATATGCCGCGCCCCTCGGGGACGAGCGCGAGACCGGATTCGACGATCCGGTTCGGCCTGGCGTTGGCGATGTCCTGGCCGGCGATCGCGATGCGCCCGCCCGGCTGAACCGGAACGAGCCCGGCAATCGCCTTCAGCAGCGTGCTCTTCCCGGCGCCGTTCGCCCCGAGGATGACGCAGACCTCGCCCTTGTCCATCCGCACCGAAACGTTCTCGAGCGCGCGGTGGGCGCCGTAGGAAACGGAGATGCCGGAAACCTCAAGCATCCTCGTCTCCCAGATAGGCGGCGACGACATCCTTGCGGGCGAGGACGTCGCCGACCTCGCCATCGGCGATCATGGTCCCGCTCGACATCACGACGCATCGGTCGCAAAGCGAACGGATCGCGTCCATGACGTGTTCTACCATCACGATCGTCCGGCCTTCGCCGCGCAACTGCTCGATCAGCGCGATCCCGATCTTCAATTCGCTCGGGTTGAGCCCGGCCAGCCATTCGTCGAGCAGGAGCAGGCGGGGGTCTGAGGCGAGCGCGCGCGCCAGTTCGAGCCGCTTCTGGTCGATATAGGTCATCGACCCCGTCGGCGCATTGGCGCGGCCGCCAAGCCCAACCCGGTGCAACAGCTCCTCGGCCTGCGTGTAGGCGTCGGCGCCCCAGTGGCGCGCATGGCCGAATACGGCGCCCGCCACGACATTCTCGATCGCCGACAGGCCGGGCAGAATGCGCACAAGCTGGAAGGTCCGTGCAACGCCCTTGCGCGCGATGAGATGGGCCGGCCGGCCCGAAATCTCCGTCCCGTCGAGCAGGATGGTTCCCGCAGTCGGTTTCAGCGCCCCGGTGATCAGGTTCAGCATGGTGGTCTTGCCGGAACCGTTGGGGCCGATCAGCCCGACGAGTTCGCCGGTCGACACCGCGAACGAAACGTCGTTGACCGCGACAAGGCCGCCGAACACCTTGCGCGCGTCGCGAACGGTCAGCAGCGCGGTCATGGCTGCGTCCTTTCCGCGCCGACCGCCGGGCGCGCCTGCTTGCGCGTCCGGACCAGGTCCTCGGCAAGGCCGGTCACGCCGCGCGGTACGACATAGACCACCGCCATGAAGGCGAGGCCGATCAGCAGGCTGGTGTGGTTGGGGAAGCGCGACGAGACCTGGTCGAACAGGATGGTGAAGGGAATGACGCCCAGCAACGGTGCCCACAGCCGCGACGTCCCGCCCAGAAGCGCCATGATCACGACCTGGAAGGAGATCAGCGGGTTGAAGGCCGAAGGCGGTTCGACATAGGCGAAACGCGGCGCCAGGATCGCGCCGGTGATCCCGATGAACGCGCCGGAAATCATGAACAGGATGACCTTCGAGCGCGCAACGTCGATGCCGACATGGCGGGCGACCGTTTCGTCGTTGCCGATGATGCGCATGGCAAAGCCGAGCCGCGAGCGATTGACGAGCCAGCCGGTGACGTAAATGGCCACGGCGAGCGTCAGCAGCATCCAGAATATGTGCGCCTCGGTGAAATCGGTGAACACGTAGAGCCCGACGGAATTGGTGAAATTCGTCTGCAGCCAGGTGACGATCTGGCGCACCAGTTCCGCTAGCCCGAGCGTGAAGATCACGAAATAGACCCCGGACAGCCTGAGCGTGGCGACGCCGACGAGCCCGGCGACAAGGCTGCCTGCCACCGCGGCGATGAGCACCAGCAGCGGGAAGGGCAGGGCGTCGATGCCAAGGCCCACCGTGTAGGTGCCGATGCCGAAAAAGGCGGCGGTCGCCAGCGATATGTAGTGGGTCGGCCCGGAAAACAGCGTCCAGGCGGTGCAAAGCACGCCATAGAGCGCGATGTTGACCGCCAGCGAAAGGTAATAGCCGTCGTCCGCCAGCGGAATCAGGGCCGCCGCCGCCAGCGCGACGCCGCCGATAATGGCGGTGCGGATTTCGTGTCCGGTCAGGGCGTTCATGCCGGCCTCCTGCCGAAGATTCCCTGCGGGCGGAACAGCAGGACGATGATGAACAGCGTGTAGGTGGCGGCGAGCGTCAGGCCCGGATCGACCAGCGTGGCGACCGCGGTCTCGGTGATCCCGAGCAGGAGCGCGGCCAGTACCGCGCCGCGCACGTCGCCCACGCCGCCCATGATGACGATGATCAGGGCCTTCATCGTGAACACGACGCCCATCGACGCGTCGAAGGTGTAGAACGTCGACAGAAGCGATCCTGCAGCCGCCGTCAGCGCGCCACCGAGCGCAAAGGCGAAGGCCGATGCCCGCGGCACGTCGATCGCCACCAGGCCCGCCGCGGTGGGATCGACCGCAACGGCGCGGATCGCGGTGCCGTAGCGGGTAAGATAGAGAAACATCCACAATGCAAGCGCGATAACGGCGGCGGCCGCCAGAGTGACCAGCCGGTTGAGACCGTAATTGGCGCCGAGGACCTCCACCGGCGTGTTGAGGAAGTTGTAGGTATAGTAGCCGCCACCGAAGGCGAGCAGCATGACGCCCTGGAATACGAACATCAGGCCGAAGGTCGCCAGAATACTGTCGACCTCGAGCTGGCCGCGGTTTTTCGCCCGTTCGACCAGCGGCCGCATGGCGAAGCGGTAGATCAGCCAGTTCAGGACGAAGGCGGCCGGCGCTATGATGGCGACACCGAGCAACGGGTTCACGGCATAGGTCGAAAACAGCCAGAACGTGGAAAAGCAGGCCAGCACGAGGTTCTCGCCATTGGCGAGGTTCATGATCCGCGCCACGCCGTATTGCAGCGTCAGCCCGAGCGCGATCAGAGCATAAGTGCCGCCAAGCACCGTGCCGGTTACAAGGATATCCATGATGCCATTCTACCGCCGCGACGCGGTGCGGCGAAGGCCGCACCGCAATCTTGGTTAAGTCGCCTTATTTCCAGCCGGACTTGACGACGGGCT
>JBNLDE010000199.1:0-6872 GCA_050304175.1 Zhengella sp.
CGAGGATGTCGACGTGTTATTGACTCCATCGGCCCCCGGGCCGGCCCCGCATGGCCTCGGGACGACCGGTGTGCCGCTGTTCAACAAGCTTTGGACCCTGACCGGCAATCCCTGCGTCAACGTGCCGGGGCTGGCGGACGACGCCGATCTGCCGCTCGGCGTTCAGCTCGTTTCACGGTTTGCACGCGATCGCGTGGCGCTGTCGGCCGGCAAGTGGCTCGAACGCATCCTCTGACGCTAGAAAACGGGATGGTAACGCTAACCTGCCCCGTTCTATTCGCGTGTTAACAAAAAGTGCGTCTTCGATTTTTGCAAATAAAATCAAGAATATGTAATTCAGAGCTTGCTTGATTATCCCCAGATGCGCTGCGTTGCAGCAACGATTCCGCTTGTACGACGAAAGTTCAGGATTAGATTTGGGTGCAGCATTCAAAGGAGGATTGTCATGGGTCTGACTCGTTCTCTCAACGTGCTTATGTTCTTCGCCGCGTTCGGTTTCATAGCACTGCTGGTGATGGGCGTATTGCCATAAAAGGCATGGGGGTTTCTCTATCGACAATCACGAGGCCGGGCCAAGAGCCCGGCCTCAGCCGTTTTGGGACCGACCGCTGTCAGGCGGCCCGGGTTTCTTCCGCGGGGCCTTTGCCGGCCCGAATTCCGATCAGGTGACAGATCGCGAGCGCGAGTTCCGGCTTGTTCATCGTATAGAAATGGAAGTCGTCGATGCCACGGTCCATCAGGTCCAGAACCTGCTCGGCTGCGACGGCGGCCGCGACGAGCTGATGGGTTTCAGGGTCGTTTTCGAGCCCTTCGAACCGCTCGGCGAGCCATTGTGGCACATGGCTGCCCGCCTTGCCGGCGAAATTGGCGACCTGGCGGAAATTGTGGATCGGCAGCACGCCCGGCACGACCGGAATGTAGATCCCGGCCCGGCGCACCCGTTCGACGTAGCGCTCGTAGAGATTGTTGTCGAAAAAGAACTGGGTGATCGCGCGCGTCGCGCCGTTGTCGACTTTGCGCTTCAGCATGTCGATGTCGGTGGCGAAATCGGGGCTCTCGGGATGGCGTTCCGGATAGGCCGAAACCGAAACCTGGAAATCGCCGCGTGCGCGAATCCCGGCGACAAGGTCGGCGCCGTTGACATAGCCGTCCGGATGCGGCGCAAACCGCGCGCCGATGCCGGCGGCGGGATCGCCGCGCAACGCCACGAAATGCTTCACGCCCTGTTCAATGAAATCGCCGATCACCGCGTCAACCTCGGCGCGTGTCGAGTCGACGCAGGTCATGTGCGCCGCCACCTGCAGGCCGGTATCCGATATGATCTGGCGCACCGCCGAAAGCGACCGCTCGCGCGTGGATCCGCCGGCGCCATAGGTCACGGAGACGAAGTCGGGGGCCAGCGGCGCGAGCCGCCGGACCGTGTCATGCAGACGCTCTTCCATCTGCGGGTTCTTCGGCGGGAAGAACTCGAACGAGACGGATACGCGCTTTCCGGTGCCGGGGTCGCGCGAAAATCGATTGTTGGCCATCAGGCGGTCTCCGTGGAGATGGGGGATCCGGTTTCTTCTTCCGCGATCAGCAGCCGCCTGTCCCGGCCGGTCCAGATGCGAACACTTAGCGAATTGTGGTTGTCATTGATGTCGATGCTGACCGGGTCGAGCGGTTCCAGACCCGCGGCGAGCAGCCACTCGGCGATCTGCTCGTCGGCAAAGCCGAGCCGCAGGTGGGCGTGCTCCTCGCGCAGGAAATCGAGGTGATGCGGCGCGAAATCGACGATCACCAGCCGCCCGGCCGGGCGCAACAGCCGCGCCGCCTGCAGGATCGCGGGACCCGGATCCTCGAGGAAGTGCAGCACCTGGTGGATCGTGATCAGATCGAACTGGTCGCGCTCGACCGGCGGCGCGTAGATATCGCCCTGGCGCACCTGCGCATGGGTGATGCCCGCCTCGTCGAGATTGGCGCGTGCGATGGCCAGCATGCCGCGCGAGGTGTCGATCCCGACGCCGCGCCGATACTGGCCGGCGAACATTTCGAGCATCCGCCCGGTGCCGGTTCCAAGATCGAGCATCGCCTGGAACGGCCGCGTGCCGACGATCTCGTGAAGCGCCGCCTCGACCGCGTCATCGGGCGCATGCAGCGATCGGATCGTGTCCCACTCGCCGGCCTTGGCGTCGAAATAGGCCGCGGCCCGCTCCCGGCGCCGGTCCTTGACCTGGACCAGGCGTTCCATGTCGCGTTCGATCTGGGCATCGCCGTCGTCGATCCGCGTCACGATGCCGTCGACCAGTTCGCGCGGAACGCCGGATTCGCACAGGTGAAAATAGGCCCACGACCCTTCCTGGTAGCGGTCGATCAGCCCGGCTTCCATCAGCAGTTTGAGATGGCGCGACACCCGCGGCTGCGACTGGTTCAGGATCTCGGTCATGTCGGAGACCGTCAGGTCGCCGCGCCCGAGCAGCGCCAGAATCCGGAGCCGGCTGGATTCGGCCACCGCCTTGAGTGTATCAACCATGCTGTTGAGCGGCATTTCTGAACGCTTGAGCATTCCGATCTCCAAAAGATATAAACATATCTTTATATCGTTCTCGCAAAAATGACAAGGGCGGAATGCGGTCAGCCTTGACGTTTCCCTAACTCCGGCTGAAATGCGGGGTGCACACAGGAGCAGACATGTTCGAACAGCGCGAAGGCGAAAAGCGTCTCGACGTCGATCCGGCGACCATGGCCGGAGACGGTCACGTTGTCTTTATCGGCCGGATCAGGTCGCCCTGGACAGAGCGCGGCGAATGTCCGCGCAACATGCGCCAGGCCATCGAAAAAGGCGGCGGCGGGCGCATCGAGATCGACGCGCCCTGGCGCGACGGTCTCGCCGGACTTGAGCGGACCAGCCACATCGTGATCCTGACATGGCTCGACAAGGCGCCGCGCGACCTGATCGTACAGCATCCGCGCCATGCCAGCGGCGCCAAGGGCGTCTTTGCCCTGCGTTCTCCCGTACGGCCCAATCCGGTTGGTCTTCATGTCGTCCGAGTCACCGGTATCGACCGCGCAGCGGGACTGCTGGAACTCGAGGCGATCGACGTGCTCGACGGCACGCCGGTCATCGACATCAAGCCCTATATGCCGTCTATCGATGCCATTGCAGATGCGGAAACCGGGCGCGCGGGCTCCGACGCGCCGTGAGTTCGCGCACGGGCCGCCAGCGCGCCATGGCCAGGGCGCTGACCGCGCTCCTGCCCCTGGCGCCCTATGCCGATATCGAGGCGATCCGCGCCGCCGCGTCCGCTCGCCATATGCGCACCCTGCCGCCGGCCATAGCGGTGTGGCTGGCGACCGTCGCCCATGTCAGGCACCAGTACACGGACTACGACGAGCTGCGCGACACCGGGTACGACGGCGAAAGCGCCCGCCATTTCACCGCCGGCGCGATCAACGACAAGCTGACGGAATGGCGCGCCACGAGGCTGCTCGATCCCGACGCGCCCGACGAGGAGGAAGCTTGAACGCCCGCCTCAATCCCCGCTTTCGACATTGCGCAGGTAGCGCGTGTTCACCCAGCCGGTGAATTCGTGGTTGGTCGTTTCGCACCATGCGCCGCGGCAGTTTCCGGTGCCGGAAATCCGGCAATAGTCGCGATTGAATATGCCGATCACGGGATGGCGCTTTCCCGGTCCCGAGCGCACATTGAGATGGTCGCCCCAGGAGACGTTCGGGCAATACTGGCCCGTCGCGAATTCATGCGCCGTCAGCGCGCGGCCGGGAGCCGCAGGTTCAGGACCCATGGCACCGCCCTCGTCGCCGCCCTCGTCGACATAGCGCATCGAAACCCAGCCGCTGCGCCCGCCGAAGAACCGGATCCGGCCCCAGCTGCCGGAGTAGCGGCCGGTCAGCCGGATGCCGCAATAATCGTGCGCCAGCTCGGCAATCACCCGGTATCCGGTGCCCGGACCCGAGCGCACATTGAGCGTGTCATAGGGCGAGACATTCATCACGCATGCGGCATTCGCGGTGGCCGGAGAAAGGGCATGCCCGGCAAATATCAACGCTGCCGCGGCAACAAGGAAGCGAAAGGGAACCATGACGTCCTCCTGCGAAAGCCTCATTCTTGCCCGTTCGCGGCGAGCCGGCAATGAACGATTTCACATTCGCGGCTGGTCAAGCCAATACGACGGCCGCGGCGGCGCTCAGCGCTTTTCCAGGATTAGTCCGCCGATCGAGTAGCCGGCGCCATAGGAGCACATCATGCCGAGTTCGCCCGGCGCCAAATCGTCATGGTACTCGTGGAAGGCGATCAGTGATCCCGGCGCGGCCGTGTTCCCGTACTTGTCCAGCACCAGCGGCATCTCGGCGTCCGACGGCTCGTGCCCAAGCACCTTGGTGATCAGCGCGACGTTCATGCGCTTGTTGGCCTGGTGCGTCCAGAACCGCTTGACGTCGTCGGGGGCAAGATTGTTGTCGGCAAGCATCTCGATGATGAACTTGTGCGCGGCGGCCGTGACCTCGCGGAACACCTTGTTGCCCGATTGGGTCACCAGCTTGTCCGGCAGGCCGACACCGCTTTCGTCGGCCCGGTTGAGGAAACCGAAATTGGACCGGATGTTGGACGAGAACTGCGTGAACGTGTTGGTCGCCTTCACAAGGAAACCCTTGCCGGCGGGCACGGCGTCCTCGGCCGAGATGACCGCGGCCGCCGAGGCGTCGCCGAAAATGAAGTGGGTTTCGCGGTCGCGCCAGTTCAGGTGCCCGGACATGATTTCCGGGCTGACGACGAGCACGTGACGCGCCGAGCCGCTTTCCACCAGCGACACCGCCACATTGAGCGCGAACGTCGTGGCCGAGCAGGCCACGTTCATGTCGAAACCGCCGCCGCCGGCGCCCAGCGCCTGCTGCACCTCGATGGCGATCGCCGGATACGGCCGCTGGTGATGCGCGCACGAGCAGATGATCATGTCCAGTTCGCGGGCCGAAACCCCGGCATCGGCCAGCGCCCGCTCGGCCGATTTCAGCGCGAACTCCGCCTGGACCGACAATTCGTCGTTCGGCCGCTCGGCAATCCGCGGCACCATCCGCTCCGGATCGAGAATCCCCGCCTTGTCGAGAACGTGCCGCTGCTTGATGCCGGACGCCTTGACGATGAATTCTTCATTGGAGGGGCGCAGGTCGTAGCCGGTCCATTTCTCCGGCTCGCTGGCGGCTTTTTCGACCCAGGCATTGTAGCTCTCCACCAACTCTTCGTTGGTGATCACCGGTTCCGGTACGAACAATCCGGTTCCGGAAATGACCGCGCGGTGCATCTGTTCGTCGTTCCTTTCGGCGGGTCGGGCCGGCCCGGTTCATTCGCGAATTGTCGGCGGGGCGCGGCAAGACGTCGAGCGCGCCTTGTGCACTGCGAAGAACGCAGGGTCAAGAAGAATGACGCGTCCCGATCCCGCGGTCGGTTGCCGTCATGGCAAACGATCGCCCACAAGGCCAGTCTCCCATGAAGCCGGTTAACGGATGCCAAATGACTGCTCCGGGTCGCCGATTGCGGCCCGGCGACCTTGTCCGCCTCGCGTCCCTCGAACTCTTGGCGGGGCCGTTCGGCATAGCCGTCGCTTTCGAAGACGTGGCGGCAGGTGGTCGGGGGAGATTTGGCCGCGTTCGGAGACAAGACGCTAGCACGGGGGCATCCCCCGCCGTCCAAAGCTACCCGCGCCGTTTCCACTCCCGGTCGGACGCGGTCGCGCGACGACCGGCGCGCCCGGCGGGATATCGGGCCCCGCACCTTCATCCGCCTCCCCGCCATCATCTGGCCTGTCCCACCGCCATATCGCGAGGAGCGACCCCAGAAACAAAAGCGTCAGTACCGGTTCGGCAACGTTGGTCGCCATTCGCAACGCGGTGATCATTGACTTTGGCAGCGCCAGGACCACGAAAAGCCAGATTTCACGGAGGAACGCGAGCCCGGGTATATTGGACAGCAACAGCGCCAGGCCCGGCAAGTAGATCAAGGCAAACGTGGCCGACAGGCGCAGCAGCATTTTCCAGGCCTTGGCCGTGCGGGACGTCTGCAGCTCCGGCGGGCGGCTTCTTTCGAAATCGGCCAGGAACAGAATCATCCCACCCAGGCAGATCAAGGACCACGGAAATTCAAGGAAGAACAGCCCGGCGCTGAAATTCGCGCCCCAGAAATTTCCGAATCCGAATAAAAACGAGCCACTCCCCAAGATTAGCAGCAATGCGAGGGGGGCAATCCAGAACGGAAGTCTCGCATGTTGAACACGCGATCGCACAGAACGCACCGCGTAGATCGATATGGCAATAATCCCTGCCAATTTCAGGAAAGTTCCAAAAACTATAGCAGCGGCGCCACAGGCTCCACTGGTATCTGCACAATTTGTCATTTTAACGATTGGCGCAAGGATGAACGGGAATCCAAACGTCAAAACAAAAACAAATATTGAAATTCTGATCGCACGGGCGCGGAAAGTATATATATCCATAAAAGCCACCTCTTTAGTAAGAGGTAGCGCTGGAAGGTTACTGAATAGTTGTTTACCTTGTCAGCCTCTTATACGTCACCCGCTTTGGGTTGACGCTGTCGGGGCCGAGACGGCGGATCTTGTCGGCCTCGTATTCCTCGAAGTTGCCCTCGAACCACTCGACGTGGCTGTCGCCCTCGAAGGCGAGAATATGTGTGGCAAGGCGGTCGAGGAACATGCGGTCATGCGAAATGATCACGGCGCAGCCGGCGAAATTCTCCAGCGCGTCCTCCAGCGCCGACAGCGTCTCGGTGTCGAGGTCGTTGGTCGGTTCGTCGAGGAGGAGGACGTTGCCGCCGTCCTTCAGGAGCTTGGCGAGGTGGACGCGGTTGCGCTCGCCCCCTGACAGGA
>JBNLDE010000200.1:0-8047 GCA_050304175.1 Zhengella sp.
TGCGGGTCGGGATGATCTCCTTCGACTTGGAAATCTTGACGATCTCGCGCAGGCGCGGATCGGGCACGGCGACCTCGCCCGTGTTCGGTTCGATTGTGCAGAAGGGATAGTTGGCAGCCTGTGCGGCCGCCGTCTTGGTCAGTGCGTTGAAAAGCGTGGACTTGCCGACATTGGGCAGCCCGACGATACCGCATTTGAAACCCATGGGAGATGCCTGTCGGATGTGCTGGAAAATTCGAGGCAGGCTATGCGGGACAAGGGCTCAAAGGTCAAGGGCGGGGACGGGTGCCCGACACTCACTTCTTCCCGAACAGCTTCTTCAGCATCTCCGCCATCGGGCCGGATTCGGGTATCTTCACCTGCGGCTCTTTCGGCCGGGCCTGGCGGACGTGGCTTTGGCCTTTGGGTTTCGAGGCCGGTTTGCGGTCCTCGTCACCGGCATCCTTCACCGGCTGGGGCAAATGCGGTTTCACCGCCAGTGAAACCTTGTTCATGAAGCCGGCATCGTCGCCGTCGACCAGCATCGGCGACGCATCGGCAATGGCGTCGAGCAGCGGCTCGAGCCAGGTCTGCTCGGCCTTGGCGAAATCGCCGAGAACATGGCGCGTGACGAGTTCCTTGACGCCGGGATGGCCGATGCCGATGCGCACGCGGCGGAAACCGTTGCCGCAATGGGCATCGAGGCTGCGGATGCCGTTATGGCCGCCCGCGCCGCCGCCTTTCTTGACGCGCACCTTGCCCGGGGCAAGGTCGAGCTCGTCATAGAGCACGATCAGATCTTCGGTCCCGAGCTTGTAGAAGCGCAGCGCCTCGCCGACCGCTTGGCCGGAAAGGTTCATCATGGTCTGCGGCTTGATGAGCAGCACCTTGTCGCCACCGAGGCGACCCTCGGCAACCAGCGCGCTGAATTTCTTAGTCCAGGGAGAAAAGTTATGGCGGCGGGCTATCGCGTCCGCCGCCATGAAACCGACATTGTGCCGGTGATGGGCATATTGCGCGCCGGGATTTCCAAGACCTGCGATGACAAGCATGGTCCGCTGCTCCCGGCACGACGGAAAAGGGAGGCTTATTCCTCGCCTTCTTCCTCTTCTTTCTTCTCGCCGATGACCTCGGTTTCGATCTCTTCCTCTTCGCCTTCTTCCTCGGCACCCTCGCTCTTGAGGCCGGCCGGGGCGGCGATGGTGGCGATGGTGAAATCGCGGTCGGTGATGGTCGGTACGACACCTTCCGGCAGCGTTACGCCGGAAATGTGGATACCGTCATTGAGATCGAGGCCCGTGAGATCGGCGATAATCGCCTCGGGAATGTCATTGGCCGGGCAGTGCACCTCGACCGTGTGACGCACGATGTTGAGCACGCCACCGCGCCGGATGCCCGGACATTCCTCTTCATTGACGAAGTGAACCGGAATCTCGACGGTCACGATCGTGTTCTTGCCGACACGCAGGAAATCGACGTGCATGGTGAAATCGCGCACCGGGTCGAGCTGGTAATCCTTGGGCAGAACCTGGATCTTCTCGCCGCCGACCTCGATCGTGGCGATGGTGGTCATGAAACCGCCGGACTGGATGCGCAAATGCACTTCCTTGTAGGGAAGCGCGATGGAAAGCGGGGCTTTCTTGTCGCCGTAGATGACGGCGGGAATCTTGCCGGAGCGGCGTAGTGCACGGGAGGACCCCTTACCTGCCCGATCGCGCGCCTCGGCCTTGAGCACGTAAGTATCGCTCATGGCTGGTCCTTTCGATCATAATTTGGAGTGCTTTCCGGCAGGCGACTTTTGTCCTCCGGCCGAAAAACAGGAAGTGGTTCAACCTGTCGGGATCACCGCTTCGTCCACGTTGCCTCCAAGGGTGTCTACGCGGATCGAGGGCCTATAGCGGATAGCGCAGCGCGTTGCAAGCGCAGGCCAATCAGTCGAACAGACTGGAGACCGATTCCTCGTGCGCCGTACGCGAGATGGCCTCGCCGATCAGGTCGTTGATCGAAACCACCCGGATGTTGGGCGCGGCGTTGACATCGGCGGTCGGCTGGATGGAATCGGTGATGACCAATTCCTTCAGCCTGGACGAGGCGATCCTGTTGACCGCGCCGCCGGACAGCACACCGTGCGTGATATAGGCGGTCACGCTGGTCGCGCCCTTGGCCAGAAGCGCGTCGGCGGCGTTGCACAAGGTGCCGCCGGAATCGATGATGTCGTCGATCAGGATGCAGTCCTTGCCGCGAACATCGCCGATCACGTTCATCACTTCGGATTCGCCTGGACGGTCGCGGCGCTTGTCGACGATCGCCAGCAGCGCGTCGAGACGCTTGGCCAATGCGCGGGCGCGCACCACGCCGCCGACATCGGGCGACACCACCATGACGTTGGAAATGTCATAATGGGCGCGCACGTCGCGCGCCAGCACCGGCACGGCATAGAGATTGTCGGTCGGGATATCGAAGAAGCCCTGGATCTGCCCGGCATGCAGGTCGAGGGTCAGCACCCGGTTGGCGCCGGCTTCGGTGATCAGGTTGGCGACCAGCTTGGCCGAGATCGGCGTGCGCGCGGCCGGTTTGCGGTCCTGGCGGGCATATCCGAAATAGGGGATGACGGCGGTGATGCGGCGCGCGGAGGAGCGACGGAACGCATCGATCATGATCAACAGTTCCATCAGGTGGTCATTGGCCGGGAATGACGTCGACTGAAGCACGAACACGTCGGTTCCGCGGACGTTTTCCTGGATCTCGACGAATATCTCCTGGTCGGCGAACCGCCTCACGCTCGCCTTGCCAAGCGGGATGTTGAGATATCGGGCAACGGCTTCGGCAAGCACCCGGTTGGAATTGCCCGCAAAAAGTTTCATCCCACGCCTCTGGATGTGATCGCCATTGCGGGCCTTTTAGCCGCGTCAGTTTCCATTGCAAGCGCTGTGGTCACGAATCCTGCCGCAATGCCCAAAAAAAGATGAACACCTGTAAAAACATTCTGTGCGGCTATGCGGCGTTCCAAATTCACGCGGCGTTGGCGGCAAGCCATGTGGCAAGCTCGTTCACGGTCGTGTCGGCGATCGATTCCATGACCGCGGGTTCCACCGTCTGCCACGGATCGGAGGCCGCGCCCGGCATGTCGGCGCTGGCTTTCGGCGACACGGCCTTGCCCTGGATGCGGTGCAGGCGGTTGCCGGCGGAATCGAGCACGTCCCAGACATAAATCACCGTCGTCTGACCTTCGTCGGGCAGAGCCGAGAAATAGCCCTTCACGAGATGGGTCGTCGTCGGGTCGCCGCCGGAATTGAGCTTGATGCCGAGTTCACGCGCCCTGACCGACAGGCGGTGCGACAGCGGCGTGATCGCCGTCACAGTCGAGCCGACGATCGGGGCGAATTCGACGCGCGCCGAGGTGGTGATCGGCTGCATGGGCCCGGCCGACGGCGCGCCGGCCACCGATGTCGCGGATTGCGATGTGTCGACGGCACTCGGGTCGAGCGTCGATTCCACGCTGTTGCAGGCTCCCAGCGAAAGCGTAAGAGCGATCAGGGCCAGGCCAGCGGCCATTCTCAGCGACGTCATCGTTTTCCCCAATTGTGCTGGCGGCGGTTGCCAGGCTGTTCTGGCATTGCTTTCAACGCACAATCAAGTCGAGACCAAGGCGCGACAGCCTTTGCGGCGCGCCGTCGGTTGTCAGATAGGTGCGTCCCAGCGTCATGGCGGCGCCCGCATCGGAGTCCATGATGATCATGTGGGCGAACAGGGTCATGTCCGGCCGAATCTCTTCCTCGTTGCCGGCATAGAACATCGGCGTGTCCATCCAGGACGGCGCGAAACGGGCACCCAGCGAGTAGCCGCAGGCATTGAGCCGGTGCTTGGACAGGCCACGCGCCTCCATTTCGCGCGCATGGGCGTCGAAGACATCGCCAAAGGTCTTGCCCGGCACCATGGCGCGTTCGACAGCTGTCAGCGCGGCGACCGCCGCCTCGTGCAGTTCCTGGTGACGCTTGCCGACCTTGCCGGTCAGCACCGTCTGCATCATGGCCGCGTGATAGTGGTGAAACACGCCGGCCCATTCGAGCGTCAACTGGTCGTTCTTGGAGAGCTTGCGCCGGCCGGCCTTGTACCGGCAGAGCAGTGCATCCGCGCCCGAACCGATAATGAATTCGTTTGCCGGATAGTCGCCGCCGCCGGCAAAGATCGCGCCTTGCATCGCGGACAGGATGGCGCCCTCGTCGCCGCCCTGTGCGATCAGGGGCAGGGCGGCGTCAAACGCTTCGTCAGCAAGCTTGGCGGCTTTCTTGACCTTGGCGATCTCGGCTTCGCTCTTGATCATGCGCAGCCGCGGCACGAGCGACGAGATGTCGGAAACGTCTCCGAAGGTCTGAAGCATCGCGTCGAGCTTGTGCCCGGCCGCGGCTGTCAGGCCGTGCGTTTCGTATTCGACGCCAATGTGCGAGCCGAGCAGGTCGAGATCGTCAAGCAGACCGCGCAGATCTGTTGCCGGATTGGCATTTTCCCGGTCGGCCCAGATCACGATTCGCTCGATATTGGAGGTATGGCGGGCCTGGCGCTGGTCGGCCGAGCGGGTGAGCAAGGTCATCGAGCCGTCGGCCGTCACGACGAGACACTGGAAGAAGCAGAAGCCGAAGCTATCGTAGCCGGTCAGCCAGTACATGCTTTCCTGCGCGAAAAGCAGCACCGCGTCCAGCTTCTCCTCCGCCATAACTGCGGTCAGCCGATCGCGGCGACTTTCGTATTCGGAATCCTCGAAATGCAGGGCCATCAATTCTTCTCCAGTACAATTGCTGAAATCTGCCGCCCGTAATCCGGTTCGCCGCGGTGGGTCTTGCGCCGGTAGGAATAGAAACTGTCCTCGTCCTCGTAGGTGCAGTGGCCGGTGGCCGCCGCCTGTACACCGGCCGCCAGCAGCCGGTCGACGGTAAAGCGCTGAAGATCGAACAATGCATGGCCATCTTGCGGGGACGGTTCGAAATACCTTTCGTTTCGCGGGTCGGCAGCGAGGAACCGGGCGACGAATTCCGGGCCGACCTCGTAATTGCGCTGGCTGATCGACGGCCCGAGCACGGCGGCAATGCGCTCGCGCCTGGCGCCCAGGGTTTCCATGGCGGCGATGGTATTCTCCAGCACGCCGTCAAGCGCGCCCTTCCAGCCGGCATGGGCGGCGCCGATGACGCCTACCTGGCTATCGGCGAACAGCACCGGGCCGCAATCGGCGGTGACGACGCCGACCGCAATGCCCGGGCGGTCGGTCACGATGCCGTCGGCCCTCGGCCGTTCGCCGGTAAACGGTTGGCGGGCGATGACGATGTCGGGCGAATGGACCTGGTAGGCGGTGACCAGATTCTCTGGATCGATCCCGAGATGTTTGGCCACGCGGGTACGGTTTTCGCGCACGGAAACGGGATCGTCATCGGATCCGATGCCGACATTCAAGCCACGGTAAATGCCGCGTGAAACGCCGCCCGATCGCGTGAAATAGCCATGGCGCACGCCATTTTTCGCCATATCGGCGAGCAGGTTGGCGCTGAGCGGTGTCAGACCAGGTCCGTCGTTCATCTCTCCAAGCTGCCGCATTCGCCTCTCGTCGGGCGGCGATGGTGGTCCACGGGGCAAGCCAAGTCAATGTGGCGCGTCGGCAAGCCCGAGGCGATTGCCATCGCGCCACGCATGCCTATCTTCTATTCAGAAGCTCGATGCAACTCGAGAGCCATTCCGGACGGGATCGTGATGACCATATCGCAGCGAACGAACCAGTTTATCGGTTTCGACAACAGCTATGCGCGGTTGCCGCAGCGGTTTTTCGCGCGCCTGGACCCGACGCCGGTCAAGGCGCCCAGACTGATCAGGATCAACGAACCGCTCGCCAATGAACTGGGTATCGATCCCGACTGGCTGCGATCGGCGGACGGTATCGATGTGCTGGCCGGCAACCGGATCGCCGAAGGTTCCGAGCCGCTCGCCCAGGCTTATGCGGGGCATCAGTTTGGCGGCTGGGTGCCGCAACTGGGCGACGGACGTGCGATCCTGCTTGGCGAAGTCATCGACACGCAGGGCCGCCGCCGCGACATCCAGCTCAAGGGATCGGGCCGGACGCCGTTTTCGCGTTCCGGCGACGGGCGGGCATGGCTGGGCCCGGTGCTGCGCGAATATCTGGTATCGGAGGCGATGGCGGCGCTGGGCGTGCCCACCACGCGTGCACTGGCGGCGGTGGAGACGGGCGAGCCGGTGATGCGCGAGCGCGTTGTGCCCGGCGCCGTGCTGACGCGGGTGGCGGCGAGCCACATCCGTGTCGGGACGTTCCAGTATTTTGCCGCCCGCAGCGACCTGGAAGCCCTCCAGATGCTGGCCGACCACGTGATCGAGCGGCACTACCCGCAGGCCGCGAATGCCGAAAACCGCTACCTGGCGCTGCTCGAAAGTGTGATCGAACGGCAGGCCGCGTTGATTTCCCGATGGATGGGGCTCGGCTTCATTCACGGCGTCATGAATACCGACAACATGTCGGTAGCCGGGGAGACCATCGATTATGGTCCCTGCGCCTTCATGGACGACTATCACCCCGACAAGGTGTTCTCGTCGATCGACCAATGGGGCCGCTACGCATTCAAGAACCAGCCGGCGATCGCGCAGTGGAACCTCGCCAACCTGGCCTCGTGCCTTGTGCCGCTGATCGATGGCGACCAGGACAAGGCGGTGGAAGGCGCGCAGGCGGCAATCGACGCGTTCCCGTCCCGTTACGAAGCCGCGCAAGCAATGATGTTGCGCGCCAAGATCGGTCTTTCGACAAGCGAGGAGACCGACGCGGCGCTGGCCGGCGACCTGCTGGGGCGCATGGCCGAGGAAAACGCCGATTACACGCTTGTCTTCCGCAAGCTTTCGATGCTGCCGCAATCCGGTGGTCCCGATACCGATGGCGCAGTGCGGGTGCTGTTTGCCGATCCGGCGGCGTTCGACGGTTGGGCCGTCGAGTGGCGGCAGCGGCTGGGACGCGAAAGCCGGAGCGAACAAGACCGCCAGGCGGCGATGCGGGCGGCCAATCCGGCGTTCATCGCGCGCAACCATCGTGTCGAAGCCGCGATCGAGGCGGCGGTGGCGGGCGACTTCGGACCGTTCGAGCAGCTCAACGCGGTACTGACGCGTCCATACGACGACCAACCCGATCTGGCGGCCTACGAATTGCCGCCGGAGCCCCACGAGGTGGTCGAGGCGACGTTTTGCGGCACGTAGCCCGGCTCATGGCATCCACAGCGTGCCCGGCCTGGCCATCGCCAGGACCTTGAACAGGTCACCCATCTGGTCGGGGCCCGCAAGACGACCGACCTCGTCGGTGATGCGCTGCTGTGTGGTCGCATCCTTGCCTGCGCCAAGCGTGCCGGCCCGCTCCAGCAGTCCGAGACCAAGCAGGAAGTCGCCTTGCGTGGCGGTGCGTGTTTCAAGCCCGGCCTTGCGCGCGGTGTCTTCCAACGCCCTGAAATCGACATGGCTGGTCAGGTCGGCTTCGCCCGGGCTGGCGAGCACGGGATCGTATTCGTGGCCCTTTACGGCCTGCAACGTATCGCCGAAGCCGCCATTCAGGCTGCCATAGTCGATGAACAGGCCGGCCCCGCCAAGACGGGCCAAGCGGTTTGCGATCTCATCCATGAGCGCCGTGCGGGCCGGCGCGATTTCGGCAATGGTCCCGTCCGGCTCATTCTCCGCGCCGTCTGGCAGCGATGCGGGATCGGCTACCCCCGTCCCGATGGCAAAGGCGAGGCTGTCGCCGGTTTCGTTCAGCGCGACCACGCGTTCGCGCCAGGCATCGCCGGTCTTCACGTATTGGCGAACCGGAAGAGCGTCGAACAGTTCGTTGCCGACAATGATCAGCGGCAGGTCGGGCAGTTCGCCGACCGCGGACAGCCAAAGCGGTTCGCCGGGCATGTGGTTCAGGGCCTTGCGCTGCACCTCGGCCAGGCGCGGGCTCGTTTCGATCATGTGGACGCTGGCAGCTTGCATGAAAGCGCCGCCGCCGATCCGCGACAAAGCGCGCGTCATGTCGGCCATCAGCGTGCCGCGGCCC
>JBNLDE010000201.1:0-1635 GCA_050304175.1 Zhengella sp.
CCAGCGAATGCCCCGTCTCGATAGTCGGTCGGAACAGAGCCTCGACAATGTCCTCGAGGCGGGGCGGAGAGGCGGCGTCGAGAAGCCCGTCAAGCAATTGGCCGCGACGGTTGTTGATCTCACCGGACCTGCGACCGATGACCGCCTCGAACAGTTTTTCCTTGTTGTCGAAATGGTAGTGGATCAGCGCCTGGGCGACGCCGGCGCGATCCGCAATTTCGCGCATGCTGGCGCCGGCAAATCCGGAGGTGGCAAAGACGATCTCGGCGGCGTCGAGGATGGCGTCGGACCGCGAGCCGAGACGCGTATTGCGTTCGGGCGTGTTCACGCGGACGGTCCTTGCTGCCGGTTGAGCCACACGATCCTCCCGGATGGAGTTCTTCGCTCCATCGCATCAGCGGCGTCCTACGTGCCTGACTGATCACTCAATCAGTATTTGGCAGAAAGTCACAGCCGTCAAGGAAATTCGAATGGTCGGGAGTCGCCTAGCCTTCAGTCGGCAGCTAAATGTGTCCGGTAAGCAAGAGTGCGGCCAGATGTCCGTAATCGGCTGGCGCGGTTGCTCCAAAGGGCGCGCTTGCTGGCATGTTCAGTGATTCCAGTACCACCGCCGCGCCGGCAAAGTCCTCGCCGACCGTATAGGTGCTCGGCGTGACGATGGTGGGGATGCCGGCTGCGATTGCGGCCTTGAGGCCGTTGGCGGAGTCCTCGAATGCCAGGCATTCTTCGGGTGCGAGACCAAGGATTTCCAGCGCCAGCATATAGACTTGGGGATCAGGTTTTTTCACCGGCGCTTCGTTGGCGGTGCAAACGGCGGCAAACCAGTTTAGCGCGTCGGCTCCCAAGGTTGCGGTAAACAGCGCCTCGACATTGGCGCGGGTCGTGGTGGTGGCAATCGCGAGCAAAAGCCCGTTGGCGCGCGCGGTGCGGATCAGATTCTGCATGCCGGGACGCAAGGCGATACCGCCCTCCGCGATGCGCTCGCCGTAAATAGCCGTCTTGCGGCGGTGAAGTGCGGGGATGTCGGATACTGTCACGCCGCTCTCGCCGGCGTAACGCGCGATGCGCTCCTTGCCACCAGTGGTACGGAGCAACTCGCGATAGGTGTCGCGGCTCCAGTGCCAGCCGAGGCCGGTTTCGTCGAACGCCTGGTTGAAAGCGGCGCGATGCAGTTCCTCGGTTTCGGCAAGCGTGCCGTCGACGTCGAATATCAGCCCGCGCAGGTTCGCCACTCAGGCCGGCTCCTTCAACTGTTCGATCGCTGCGGGAAGGCCTTTCAGGTTGTCGATGATGATGTCGGCGCCAAGATCGTCGACGGGCACAGTTGTGTAGCCGCCGCGCACGGCGATCGACGCCATGTGCGCGGCCTTGGCGGCACCGATGTCGACGGGGCTGTCGCCGACCATGAGCGCGCGACTCACGTTCAGCCCCATCGCCTCGATGGCATGCAGCAGCATATCCGGCGCGGGCTTCTTTTCCGGGCCGGTATCGCCGCCGACTACGACGTCAATGATTTCGCCGAGACCGAAGTGATTCAGGATTTCGCGGCTGAAGGCCTCGGGCTTGTTGGTGACGACGGCGAGCCCGACGCCCGCCTTGTGGTAGGCGGCAAGGATTTCGGCCGCATCCGGCCTA
>JBNLDE010000202.1:0-12434 GCA_050304175.1 Zhengella sp.
TCGATTTCGGCGGCAAGACTGCGGTTGTGACGGGCGGCACCAGCGGCATCGGCCTGGCGGTCTGCGAATTGCTGATGGCCTGCGGCGCACGTGTGATCGCGCTTGGCCGTGCAACACCGCACCCCAAAAATGCCTGGCTGGAACACCGCCTCTGCGACGTCACCGACCGCGCCTCGGTCGAAGCGGCGTTTGACGGCATCGCGGCGGATCACGACGCCATCGACGTGCTCGTGAACTCGGCTGGCGTGCTGGAACGGGCGCTGCCGCTGGCGCGATCGAGCGACAAGGAGTGGGACAAGGTCATTTCCACCAATCTGAAGGGCACATACATGTGTTGCCGGCATGCCGGGCTGCGCATGGCCGAACGGGGTACCGGCGCGATCGTCAATGTCACGTCGGTCGCCGGAATGAGGGCCAATCCGTTGCGTGCCTACGGCCCGTCAAAGGCCGCCATCATCAATCTCACCGAGGGCCTGGCGGCGGAATGGGCCCTGGCGGGCGTGCGCGTCAACGCGGTGGCACCCGGTTTCACCCGCACCCCGGCAATCGGGCTCGCGGTGGCCACCGGCCACGTCTCGATCGACCGGTTCGAACGGGCCAGCGCCGCGGGGAGATTGGTGGAGGCGCGCGAGGTCGCCAACGCGATTGCGTTCCTGGCCAGCGACCTCGCCTCGGCGATCACCGGCGTCACCTTGCCGGTCGACTGCGGCTATCTGGTCGCGGGCGCGTGGGGGCCCTATGGCGCGGATCCCGACACGGCGCCGCAAGGCTAGCGATCGGCCCTTCCCGTCCCCGGCAGTCTGGTCACTTCCTTGCCGCAATCGATCCCCATCTTGCCATGAATCATGCCCCGGTTGCGATCGCGCCGGGCAAAAGGAGAGGTTTGGAGTGAAGATGACCAAGGCCGGCACCCCCGTATCGCGGCGCGCGTTCCTGTCGGGCACCGCGGCAACCGCCGCGCTCGGGCTGGCAGGCTGCTCGCAGACGGCGCGCGAACGCATCAGCCGGTATGACAACGAACTGACACGCCGGCCGGCCCAGATCGTCGATCCGAGCTTCACGTCGCCGGCGCTCGCCTACGGACCGGTCGAGGATGCCGGGTTCGAGATCCCGGCGGTTCCCTACCAGAAGATCGACCGGCGCTTTTATCGCCAGCTCGTGGCAAACGCGACCGGCCAGGCGCCGGGCACGATCGTCGTTGACACCGCCAATCATTTTCTCTTTCTGACCCGCGACGACGGCATGGCCATGCGCTATGGAGTCGGCCTCGGCCGTGCCGGCTTCGAATGGTCGGGTAGCGGCTATATCAACAGCAAGCAGACCTGGCCGAAATGGTTCCCTCCGGACGAGATGATCGCGCGGCAGCCGGAGCTGGAAAAATACCGCACCGTCTACGACAAGGAAAACGACGAGTGGCTCGGTGGCATGGACGGCGGGCCGAACAATCCGCTCGGCGCCCGCGCGCTCTACATCTACAAGGACGGCAAGGACACGCTCTACCGCATCCACGGCTCGCCGGAATGGTGGTCGATCGGCAAGTCGGTATCGTCAGGCTGCGTGCGGCTGATCAACCAGGACATTATCGACCTGTATTCCCGCGTGCCGGAGAAGACGCCGGTGGTGGTGACCGGCACGCTGCCGGCCCTCGCCTGACAGCGGGCGCGACCGGTCAGCGCCGCAAACTGCCCAGGATCCCGCGCACCAGCGCCCGGCCGAGCGACGACCCGACCGAGCGAACGACCGACTTGATCGCCGCCTCCGCCACGGTCTGGCGGTTGGACGTGCGCCGTCGCCTGGAACCCGACCGAGAAGAGGACCGCGTATCGGTGCCGAATCCGGGGATGCCCCAGGGCGTGCCGGACGACTCTTCCTCTTCCTCGCGGCGCAACTGTTCTTCGCGCGCGGCTTCCTCATCCTCGCGGCGCTTGGCCTCCTCGGCTTCCAACGCCGCCTTTTTGGCGCGCGCCTGCAACTCCTCATAGGCGGACTCGCGGTCGATCGACTGGTCGTACTGGCCGGCGATGGGGCTGAGCTTGATGATCTTGGCCCGTTCGCCGGCCTCGAGCGGACCGAGCCGCGACGACGGCGGGCGGATCAGCGTGCGCTGGACTATCGAGGGCACGCCTTTGGCCTCCAGAGTGGAAACCAGCGCCTCGCCGACGCCCAGCTTGGTGATCGCCTCGAAACAGTCGAAATCCGGGTTGGGCCGGAAGGTTTCGGAGGCCGTTTTCACCGCCTTCTGCTCGCGCGGTGTGTAGGCCCGCAGCGCGTGCTGGATGCGGTTGCCGAGTTGCGCCAGCACCGTGTCCGGCACATCGAGCGGGTTCTGGGTGACGAAGAAGACGCCGACGCCCTTCGAGCGGATCAGGCGAACCACCTGTTCCACTCGCTCCAGCAGGATTTTCGGGGCCTCGTCGAACAGCAAATGGGCCTCGTCGAAGAAGAACACCAGGCGCGGCTTGTCCGGATCGCCGACCTCGGGAAGCTCCTCGAACAGTTCCGACAGCAGCCACAAGAGGAAGGTCGCGTAGAGACGCGGATTCATCATCAGCTTGTCGGCGGCGAGCACGTTGATCGCGCCGCGGCCGTCGGGCGTGGTACGCATGATGTCGGCGATGCGCAGCGCCGGCTCGCCGAAGAAATGTTCGCCGCCCTGGCGCTCGAGCACCAGCAGGCTTCGCTGGATCGCTCCGACCGAAGCCTTGGCGACATTGCCGTATTCGCGGGAGAGTTCGTCGGCGCGCTCGGCGATATTGACCAGCAACGCCTGCAGATCCTTCATGTCGAGCAGCAACAGGCCCTCGTCGTCGGCGATCTCGAAAGCGATGTTGAGCACGCCTTCCTGCGCGTCGGACAGGTTCATCAGCCGCGACAGCAGCAACGGCCCCATTTCGGACACGGTGGCCCGGATCGGATGGCCCTGCTCACCGAACAGATCCCAGAAGATGACCGGGAATTCCTGGAAGTCGTACGGATCCAGCTTGATCGTCTCGGCGCGCTTGGCGAGGAAATCCTTGGGCTCACCCATCGCCGCGATGCCCGAAAGATCGCCCTTGATATCGGCGGCGAATACCGGCACGCCGGCATTGGAGAAGGATTCCGCCAGAATTTGCAGGGTGACGGTCTTGCCGGTCCCGGTCGCTCCGGTCACCAGGCCATGCCGGTTGGCGTATTTCAGCAGCAGTTCTTCCGGCTTCTGATAGCTGTCGTCCGGATTGCGGCTTGCCCCGATGAAGATCCTGTCGTCCGCGGTCATGCTTCCTCCGGTACAAATCGAGCGAATTGACCGGGTATAGCCAACGCCGCGCGCGCCCACAATGCCGGTTCGACCGAATCGCGGGCCCGTTCGCCCCGGATCGAAACACAGGCGTGTTACAAAGTGTTGCACAAGCGCCGCGCCTGCCGACAGACCGGACATATGGCCCCATTGCCGCATTGCCGTCGGCGTGAAGCGACAATAAACTTTCCTGGTATCCGACCAATGCCAGCGCCCGGAGACCCGATGGAGGCGTCGATCATCAGAAATGCCCGGTTTGAAGCTGCGGACCGCGCCATGTGGGCGGACGCGGCGAAGAAGGCCTTGCGCGGCGGCGACCCCGACACGACGCTGGTTGCGCGCAGCGATGACGGTCTGGCGATTGGCCCTGTCTATGAACGCGCGCAGGCGGGCCGCCATCTGGCGCGCGCGCAGGCGCTCCAGCCGTGGAAGATCGTGCAGCGCGTCGACGACCCGGACCCGGAGCGGGCGCGCGAGCAGGTGATCGCCGATATCGAGGGCGGCGCGACAGGGATTTCGCTGATCTTCGAAGGCGCGCCGAATGCCATGGGGTACGGCCTTCCGATGGACGAACCGGCGATCAGGTCGCTGATCGACGTGATCGCGGTGGAATCGACCCATCTGCGCGTCGATGTCCATCCGGCGAGCCGCGTGACGCTCGACTGGATGGTGCCGATCCTCGCCCGCAAGCGGGTCGATCCGTCGAAACTGAGCCTGTCGTTCGGCATCGATCCGGCGGCGATCTTCGCGGGAACCGGCCGGCTGCGGATGTCGATCGAGGCGCTCAAGGCTTCGATGCCGCAATCGCTGGTGCATTTTTTCGCCATGCAGGTTCCAGGTGTCCTGCTCGAGGCCGACGGCCGCGTCTACCACAATGGCGGCGCCACTGAGGCGCAGGAGCTCGGCGCGACGATCTCGGCGGCGGTCTCGCATCTGCGCATGTTCGAAACCGCGCGCCAGCCGCTGATCTATGCCGCCCCGCATATCGGCTTCGCGGTCGCCGCCGATCATGACCAGTTCATGACCACGGCCAAGCTCAGGGCGCTGCGCGTATTGTGGGCGCGCGTCCAGGAGACCTGCGGCATCGAGCCGGCGCCGGCCCAGATCCACGCCGAGACATCGATGCGCATGATGACCCGCCTCGACCCCGAGACGAACATCCTGCGCTCGACCATCGCCGCGTTTGGCGCGGTTGTCGGCGGTGCGGACGCGATCTCGGTCATTCCGCACACCGCGACCCACGGTCTGCCCGCCTCCGACGCGCGCCGCCTGGCGCGCAACACCCAGCTTATCCTGGCCCGGGAAAGCCATGTCGGCTTCACCGCCGATCCCGCTTCGGGGTCGGGGGGCATCGAGGCGCTGACCGGCGAACTGTGCGAGGCCGCCTGGAACGAATTCCGCCGCATCGAAGCGGAGGGCGGTATCCTGGAAAGCCTGCGTGACGGCAAACTGCAGGCCCGCATCGCCGAAGCCCGCCAGGCGCGCCGCCTGGCCTTCCAGGAAGGCAAGCGCGCGCTCGTCGGCACCACGCGGTACCGCGCCGAACGGGAACGCCCGGTCGAGGTCCTGAACGCCGAACGGCGCCCGATCCCGACAGACGGCATACAA
Organism: Zhengella sp.; assembly: GCA_050304175.1. Classification (GTDB taxonomy): domain Bacteria; phylum Pseudomonadota; class Alphaproteobacteria; order Rhizobiales; family Rhizobiaceae; genus JAIOIW01. The sequence goes on from JBNLDE010000202.1 coordinate 4,886, forward strand.
CATTGCGAGATGCTGCCGATTTCGCGGATCGACGAGACTCTCGGGAGCCAGGGATGATTCCAGACTTCTCGGCACTGAACTGGTCGGAGCCGCAAGCCGCGGAGCCGCCTGCCGGGGAGAATATCCGCGAGACGCCGGAGGGGATCGGCGTCAAGGCGGGCTACGGTCCGGCCGACACGGACGACCTGCCATGGCTCGACGGCTGGCCGGGGCTGGCGCCCTATGTGCGCGGCCCCTATCCGACCATGTATGTCCAGCGGCCGTGGACGATCCGGCAATATGCCGGCTTTTCGACCGCCGAGGAATCGAACGCCTTCTACCGGCGCAACCTGGCCGCTGGCCAGAAAGGGCTCTCGATCGCCTTCGATCTGGCCACCCACCGCGGATATGACAGCGACCACCCGCGCGTCGCGGGCGATGTCGGCATGGCCGGGGTCGCGATCGATTCCATCCTCGACATGCGGCAGTTGTTCGACGGCATCCCGCTCGACCAGATGACCGTGTCGATGACGATGAACGGCGCGGTGCTACCGATCATGGCGCTCTACATCGTGGCGGCCGAGGAACAGGGCATCGCCCAGAAGGACCTCGCCGGGACCATCCAGAACGACATCCTCAAGGAATTCATGGTCCGCAACACCTACATCTATCCGCCCAAGCCGTCGATGCGGATCGTCTCCGACATCTTTTCCTACACGTCGCAGCACATGCCGAAATTCAACTCGATCTCGATTTCCGGCTACCATATGCAGGAAGCGGGCGCGACGGCGGATCTCGAACTGGCCTACACGATCGCCGACGGCATCGAATATGCCCGGGCGGGAGTCGCGGCCGGGCTCGACATCGACACCTTCGCGCCGCGCCTTTCCTTCTTCTGGGCCATCGGCATGAACTTCTTCATGGAAGTGGCCAAGCTCAGGGCGGCGCGGCTGGTCTGGGCGGCGCTGATGCAGAAGAATTTCGCGCCGAAGGATCCGCGCTCGCTGGCGCTCAGGACCCATTGCCAGACATCCGGCTGGTCGCTGACCGCGCAGGACCCTCACAACAACATCATGCGCACCATGATCGAGGCAATGGCCGCGACGCAGGGCCATACCCAGTCGCTGCACACCAACGCCTTCGACGAGGCCTTGGCGTTGCCGAGCGACCACTCGGCGCGGATCGCGCGCAACACCCAGCTTGTACTGGCCGAGGAATCGGGCACCACCCGGATCATCGATCCGTGGGGCGGTTCGTTCTTCGTCGAACGCCTGACGCACGATCTCGCCACCCGCGCCATGGACCATATCGAGGAGGTGGAGAGCCTTGGCGGCATGGCCGCGGCGATCGAGAAGGGCATTCCCAAGATGCGGATCGAGGAGGCCGCGGCGCGCACCCAGGCGCGAATCGATTCCGGGACCCAGCCGGTGATCGGCGTCAACGCCTTTACGCCGCCGGGTCACACCGAGGTCGACGTGCTGAAAGTCGACAATGCCGAGGTGCGGGCGCGGCAATTGTCGAAACTGCAGCAGCTCAAGGGCACGCGCGACGTCGCGGCGGTCGAGACCGCGCTGAACGAACTGGAAAACGTCGCGCGGAGCGGCGACGGCAATTTGCTCGACTTTGCGATCAGGGCCGCGCGGGCCAACGCGACCGTGGGCGAGATCAGCCTGGCGCTGGAAAAGGCGTTCGGCCGCCACGTCGCCGACATCCACACCATTGCCGGCGTTTACCGGCGGGCCTCGGAAGGCAACCCGGCGGTCGAGGAGACGCTCGAAAAGGTCGAGGCCTACGAGGAAAAGACCGGCCACCGGCCGCGCATCCTGGTCGCCAAGATGGGCCAGGACGGCCATGACCGCGGCCAGAAGGTGGTCGCGACCGCGTTCGGCGATCTCGGCTTCGACGTGTTCGTCGGCGCCATGTTCCAGACGCCGGAGGAAGTCGCCGCGCTCGCCGCAGGACACGACGTCCATATCGTGGGCGCCTCGTCACTGGCCGCCGGCCACCTGACGATGATCCCCGAACTGCGCGAAGCGCTCGACCGGCTCGGCCGGCAGGACATCCTCATCGTCGCCGGCGGAGTGATCCCGCCGCAGGATCATGACGCCGTGCTGAAAGCCGGCGCGGTCGCGATATTCGGTCCCGGCACGCCGATCCCGCAGGCCGCGGGCGTCCTGGTGGACCGGCTGGCGAAGGGCGCCTGAGTGTCTTTCCGGCGTCGCGCCTTCCGCGAACGCCCCTAGCCCGCGCCCTTACCGAGCGATTTGCGGAACATCGCCAGCGCGATGATGCTGGCGCCGTTCGACACCAGTTCGATGCCGAGCAGGATGCCGATGGCCGCGACTGCCGAGCCCGGAAAATCGCCCAGGATGACCAGCCCGAGCAGCAACGACACGATGCCGGACAGGATGACGGCGAAGCGCAGCTGCCGCAGGGGAATCGGCCAGCCGATGATGAGCTTCACCACGCCGGAGACCAGGAACATGATGCCGACGGTCAGCGTCAGCGCCATCAATCCCGCCATTGGCTTTGCGATCAGGTTGAGGCCGATGATCGCCGCGACCAGGCCGATCAGCACCGACCAGACCTTACCGCTCCAGCCTTCGGCGACGAAGGCCTCGATCAGCTGCACGATGCCGATCGCGAGGAACAGCCAGCCGGCGAGCTGCTCGACCGCCAGCGACGCGGCGAACGGATTGAACAAGACCAGCAATCCCGCCACCACGAACAATACGCCAAGTATCAGCTGTGTTTTCCAAGTGGACATTGTACCCTCTCCGATCGATATTTTCCGCAAGGCTAGTCTAGCCGAAAAATCGGTACTTGAATGTAAAGTATTTCCCACAGGAACCCTGTTCCGTCCGCTGGCACGCATCCTGCACAGCGTCTTCTGACAACCGGGATGTGTGCCAATGCTGGACAGACGCCGTTTCCTAGCGGGACTCCTGCCCGCCGCCGCCGTGCTTTCGGCGCCCGCGGCGGCACGGCCCCTGTTTGAGAAGACCGCGATGCGCGGCTCGATCGACGCCGCCGAATTCGGCATCCGCCCCGGCGCGCTCGACGACCAGAGCCGGATCTTCTCGCGCATGCTGGCCGATGCCGACCGCCGCAACACGCCGGTGTTCATGCCGCCCGGCCTCTACACGATCTCCAACATCAATCTGCCGAAGACCGTGCGGCTTTCCGGCGTGCCCGGTGCCACGCGCATCGTTTACACCGGCAACGGCCACCTTTTCGCCGCCGACCAGACCGAGCTCCTCGATCTGCGCGGAATCGTGTTCGACGGCCAGAACCGCTGGCTCGACGACACCACGCAGGCGCTGATCGACGTCAGCCGCGTCGGCCGCCTGGTGATCGACGATTGCGAGATCGTTGGCTCCGGCAAGTCGGCGCTTGCTCTGGAAAGATGCGCCGGCCGGATCGAGCGGACGACGATTTCCGGCGCGCAGGACTATGCCGTCTACGCGGTCGAATCGGCGGGCCTGACGATCGCCGGCAACACGGTCGAGGACTGCGGCAATGGCGGCATCCTGGTCCATCGCTGGCAGAAGGCCGACGACGGCACCATCGTCTCCGGCAACCGGCTGACGAGGATCGGCGCGCGCAACGGCGGCACCGGGCAATACGGCAACGGCATCAACGTGTTCCGCGCCAACGGCGTCGCCATCACCGGCAATTCCGTTTCAGACTGTGCCTTCTCCGCGATCCGCTCCAACAGCGGTTCGAATCTGGTCGTCACCGGCAACACCTGCCTGCGCTCGGGCGAGACGGCGCTCTATTCGGAGTTCGAGTTCGAGGGCGCCGTGGTTTCGTCCAACATCGTCGACGGCGCCGCCAACGGCATCTCGCTGGTCAATTTCAACGGCGGCGGGCGCATGGGCACGATCACCGGCAATGTCGTGCGCAACCTGTCGACGGAAGGCCCCTACCCGGCCGATGCGCCGGGCTTTGGCGTCGGCATCACCGCCGAGGCCGAGGTGGCGATTTCCGGCAACACGATCGAGAACGCACCGCGCTACGGGCTGCATCTGGGCTGGGGCCCCTATCTGCGCAACGTCACGGCGACCGGCAATGTCATCCGCCGCGCCGGCACCGGCATCGCCGTCTCGGTCGCCGAAGGCACGGGCCGCGCGGTCATCACCGGCAACGTCATCGAGGGCGCAGAGAACGGCGCTATCGTCGGCTACCGCTGGGCGGAACCGGCCACCAAGGACCTCGCGGTCTCCGGCGCGGGGGGCTACGATCACCTGACCGTGGCGCGCAATAGCGTGAGCTGAACGCCCTGCGCTGCCCCGCGATCTGGCAATCGCGGTTCAAGCGGCGGGCGGTCCCCGCTTGATCTGCCTCCCATTCCAATTGCGCGTTGCAATCGGTTTTTCGGCCCGTTAATGTGATTGCGAATTGCAACCAGCTGAAAACCTGCCGCATGGATCAGCGATCCGGATGCCCGATCAACCTTGCCACCGAAGCCCTGGGCGACCGGTGGAGCCTGGTCCTGTTGCGGGACATCATGTTCGGCGACCGGCGGACATTTCGCGATCTGCTCAACAATTCGCTGGAAGGCATCGCGACGAACATTCTCGGCAACAGGTTGAGGAAACTCGTCGCCGAAGGCTTCCTGACGGCCGAGGCCGACCCGTCCCACAGGCAACGCACGATCTACAGCCTGACCGAAAAGGCGATTGCGCTCGTTCCGGCCCTGATCGCCCTTGGCGCGTGGGGCCGGCAATTCATGCCGACCGCGCCGGAACTGGCGATCCGCAATCAGATCCTCGAGGAAGGCGGACGGGAATTGCAGGACGCGTTCATGGACGAACTGCGCGAGCGCCATTTGGGCGTTCCGAACGCGCGGAGCGGGCCCTTGGTCGCGGAGCGGTTGCGGGCGGCTTTCGACTCCGTCGTTTCTGCGTCGTCCATCCGGCAAAGCTGAAGGGAGGCTTCGATGCCGGTATTCCTGACAATCGGATATGGCGACCGGAACGGATATGAACGCACCCCCAGGGAAATACGGGACCGCGCTCATGCGCAAGACGCCAACCTGGCCGCGGAGGGCGCGGTTATGGGCGTGGCCGGCCCCCCCGTTCAAGCCAGAAATCCCGAGGCCGCGGGCGTTGTGACCGAAACGGGGCCGTTCCTCTCGTCCGAATTGCCGGTTGCCGGGTGCGCGTTGATAGAGGCGGACGACATCGAAGACGCTGTCCGAAAGGTTGCATACGTCCCCTGCGCGGTCGCGCATGGCGTCGTGGAAGTCTGGCCGATCGGCTGAGCATCCCGATCCGGCAGCCGTGCGAATTGCCGTTTCCGCTAGATCGTGCGCGCCTCATTCGCAGCGCGCGCCCATTTAACCGGGGCGGCGGCGTCACAGTTTCGCGCGCAGCCGGTTCACCAGCAGGTCATCGCGCAGGATCTCTTCCTTGCGCGCGACAAGTTCATCGACATCCCAGGTCGCGCTCAGATAGCGTCCCCTCGCCCAGTCCGCCTTGCCCGAGCAAAGCCAGACGGCAAAACCGGCCGCCAGTTGCGGGTCGTCGACCAGATATTCGTGCATGTTCTCGGGCATATTGCGCCCAAGTTCGGTGGCAACCCCGCCCGGGTGGATGGCAAAGCACTTGATGCCGTCCTCCTCATGGTCACTCTGCACGAACTCGCAAAGTCGGTTGATGGCGTGTTTCGCAGCCTGGTAGTCGGAGGCCCCCTTCATCAGCAACTGGGCGCCGATCGACGAGAGCAGGATGAGATGGCCGCCGCTCGAATTCGTCGCAGCGTGCCTGCGCGCTGAGGCGACGAGATGGGGCAACGTGAAGCGGATCACGTGATAGGCGCCCCGCACATTCACCTCCCAGCTTCGCCACCAGCCATCGGGATCGCTCTCGCCGATCTTCACCCAGGGGCCGAGGTAACCGGCATTCGCGTCCGCCGCGTCGATCGCGCCGAATTTCGCCAGGCAATCGGCGACCGCGGCCTCGACCTGCCCGGCGCTGGTGACGTCGCAGACCGACCAGGCGCATTGCGTATCCGGGTTGGCCTGTCTGACCAGCGCCTGCGTCTGCTCAAGCGCGTCTTCCGACCTCGCGGTGAGATAAACGGCTCTTGCGCCGGCCTCGGCGAAGGCGATCGCCGTGGCCTGGCCGATCCCCCGCGATGCGCCGGCGATGAACACGACCTTGCCGGCCGCGCTTTGTTTCAACGCCGATGCCGGGTCGATCGCCGCGTATCTGGCGTGCCGCGCCGTTAGGTCGAGGGATTGGGTCTGGATCGACGACATGGGGCGTTCTCCGTTTGTGAGGATGGGGAACGGATAGCCGCGAAAGCGGTCGCTTGCCTGCCATATCCTCCACAAAACCTGCCTGTTCCTCCGAACATATGCATTTTTCGGTGCCCTGGCGCGCAAAGACTGATAAGCATGAGGGCATGGAGATTGACATGGACATTTCAAAGCTCATTGACCTCTGCAATCGTTATCAGTCTGAATTATCTTATGAATTTTCGATCCCCCCCGGCTTGTCGATCCTGCGCCGCGAGGCGAAGAGCGATATCGAGGCCGTGGTTTACGAACCGGTCATGTGCCTGATCCTTCAAGGCAGTAAAGTGACATCCATAGGCGACCAGCTCGTGGAGCTACGGCCGGGCGACGCCCTGCTTGTGAGCCACGACCTGCCCGTCGTGTCCCGGATCACCGAGGCGAGCGCCGGCAAGCCCTATCTCGCCCTGATCCTGTCCCTCGACCTGGGACTGCTTCGAAGCCTCTACGACCAGGTTGCGGAAGCGCCGGTACCCGATACGCGCCGCCGGTCGCTTTCCGCAGGGGCGGCTGACCCAGCCTGGCTTGCGCCTCTGGCCCGATATCTCGAACTGATGGACAATCCGCTCGACGCCAAGGTTCTGGGGCCGTCCATCCGCCGCGAGATCCACTACCGCCTCCTGCTTTCGCCGGCCGGAAAGATGCTGCGGGATCTTCTTGTCGCCGACAGCCACGCCAGCCGCATCGCCAGGGCCATTCACAGGCTGAGAACCGAGTTCCGGTCGCCGCTCAGCGTCGGGGATCTGGCGAAAACCGCGGGCATGAGCGCGTCGTCCTTTCACGAACACTTCAAGTCAGTTACGGGCACGACACCGCTGCAATTTCAAAAGGATTTGCGGCTGATCGAGGCGAAGGCGCTGCTGATGGACAAGGCCCCCACCGTTTCGGAGGCAGCTTACGCGGTCGGCTACGAAAGCCCGACCCATTTCAGCCGCGACTACGCCCGCAAATTCGGCTTGCCCCCGAGCCGCGACAGCGCCGCTCCGGTGCCGCGGGATGCGATGGCCGCGCACACTTGACCGGCGCCCTGTTCCCCGGCGCAGGGAGACAATGCGCGGAGTCCCTTTCGGCGCATAAGAAATAGTCAGAAACTTGTCCCCGCCCTTTGCGGTGCGCTTATGCTTGGGTCATCGCCTTCCGCGGGAGCGGGTCATGAACCGATGATCCGTGGGGGCGACCGGCGGCCCGGCGGCGGAGCGTTACGGTTGCGCCAACCGCGCGGTTTAGCCAAGAACCCTTGGCCGGGTGTTGTGAGCGCGCCAGACAGCG
>JBNLDE010000203.1:0-9723 GCA_050304175.1 Zhengella sp.
CCCGCCCGGCTGGCACGGCAGGTTCCAGCCGAACTGCCGCAAGCCGACCTGCGCCGAAAGCGGGATGATCGGCAACTGGCCGAACTGCCAGCAGAAACCGGTCGCCTGTCCACCCGGATGGCACGGCAGGTTCCAGCCGAACTGCCGCAAGCCGACCTGCGCCGAAAGCGGGATGATCGGCAACTGGCCGAACTGCCAGCAAAGGCCGGTGATTGTTCCGCCGCCGGCACCGAAGCTGAAAATGATCCCGGGCGTGATCGTCTGTCCGCAAGGCCAGGTGCCCTTCAACGGGAGATGCGTCACCCCGATCAAATAGGGGACGGGAAAGGAACGGCCTCCCTGCAAACGGCCGGGATTCATCTCCCGCGCCGGGGGAGCGCCGGCCCCTTTTTCTTGAATCCGCCCTCCGCGCTCCCCATGTCTTTTGCAGCCGGCGGTTGCCGGCAAGAGACAGGAGAAGACGATGTCCGTGCATGACGGCGAGATACTGAACGACCGGCTGGACGACTGGCGGCTGTACGAAGGCGTGCGGACGCGGCGGGTGTTGGCGTTCTTTCTCGACTACATCATCGTTGCGCTGCTGACGATCCCGTTTGCCGTCGTCATCTTCCTGCTCGGCATCATCACGCTGGGCCTCGGCTGGATGCTGTTCACGATCCTCGTGCCGCTGTTGGCGCTGTCATACGTGGCGGTGACCATGGGCGGGGCGAAGCAGGCCACGGTGGGCATGCAGGTGATGGACATCAGGCTGGAGCGCACCGACGGCAGGCGCGTCGACGCGCTGCTGGCGGTGGTCCACTCGGTGCTGTTCTGGGCCGGCAACGTGATCCTGTCGCCGTTCATTCTCCTGGCCACGCTGGTGCTCGACCGCAAGCGCACGATCCACGACCTGTTGCTCGGCACCGTGGTGGTACGCGGCGGCGCGCAGGACTGACCGCGCACTCCATTCCCCTGCCGTGGCCAAAGCCGGTCCGGTTTTCCCCAATCGGCGGCGGCGCGGCAATTCCATGCTTCGCATCCGCGTGGCCGCCCCCTATGCTCTGAAGCCTTGAAACGCTTCCAGGATGCGGCATGGGCGATTTCCATATCTACGCGACATTCGCCATCATCGCGCTGACGATCGTTGGCTATGTGAGCGAGCGGTTTTCGATCGAGGCCGTGTCGATCGCTTCACTCGCCATGTTCCTGGCCCTGTTCTCGGTGTTTCCCTACACCAGCGCCGAAGGCGCCGCCTTCAATCCGGAAGAGCTGGTCGCCGGCTTCGCCAATCCGGCGCTGGCCACGGTGCTGGCGCTGCTGATCATTGGCCAGGGCCTGTTCGCCACCGACGCGATGGACCGGCCGGCGCGCATCGCCGCCAAGCTCGGCGGCCGATCGGGCACGCGGGCGATGGTGATCACCCTGCTGACCGCCGCCGCATTGTCCGCCTTCCTCAACAACACGCCGGTGGTCGTGATCTTCATCCCGGTGCTGACAGTGCTGGCCGCCCAGCGCAGCTTTCGCGCCTCGCGGGCGCTGATGCCGCTGTCGTTCCTGTCGATCCTAGGCGGCATGACGACGCTGATCGGCTCGTCCACCAACCTGTTGTCGGCAGGCGTGGCCGAACGGCTCGGCGTGAATATCGGTTTCTTCGACATCACCATACCGGCGCTCGCCGTGGCCGGGGCCGGCCTGGTCTACGTGCTGTTCGTGATGCCGCGCATGCTGTCGGACCGCGGCGGCAGCCAGACCAGTTCGCGGCCCAATGAGGGCACGCAGTATATCGGAGAGATCGCGGTGGGCGCGGGTCATCCGTTCATCGGCATCGCCTCGCGGGCGGGCCTGTTTGCCGGGCTGAAGGACCTGACGCCGCGGCTGATCGTCCGCCGCGGCATGAATTTCTACCCGCCATTCGAGGACATGGTGATCTCGCAGGGCGACCGGCTGGTTGTGGCGGGCACCCGGCGCGGCTTCATGGCCGCACTTGCCCGCGGCTCGGCCGCCGCCGCAGAGGACGCGACCGGCGGTTCCGAACAGGCGCGCACGCCGGGCCCCGCCTACCACGTGGCCGAAGCGGTGGTGACGCCGGGTTCGCGCCATGCCGGACGCACGGTGCGCAATGCCGGTATCGCCAGCACACACGGCGTCGACCTGCTCGGCGTGCAGCGGCGCAGCCGCATGGGCCGCACGCCGCTCGCCGACATCCGTCTCGAACCCGGCGACACTGTTCTGGTGGGCGCCGACGAGGAACACCTACACTCGATGCGCGACAGCCACGACCTGCTGGTGCTCGAATGGTCGGCGGAAGCGGTGCCGCAAAAGCACAAGGCGTGGCTGGCGATGTTGATCTTCGCGGCAGTGGTGTTCAATGCGGCCAGCGGCATGCTGCCGATCGTGGCGAGCGCGATCATCGGCGCGGCGGCGATGATCGCCACCGGGTGCCTGACGATCCAGCAGGCGGCGCGCGCCTTCGACACCCAGATTTACCTGCTGGTCGGGGCCTCGATCGCGGCCGCGGTCGCCCTGGAGCAGACCGGCGGCGCGGCCCTTCTGGCCAATATGGCGGTGACCGCGCTCGACGGGCAAAGCGCGCTGGTCTTGCTGTCGGGTTTCTTCCTGCTGGTGGCGATAATGACCAACGTGCTGTCGCACAGTGCGACGGCAGTGCTGTTTACACCGATCGCGGTCGATATCGCGCGCGCCACCGGGGCGCCGCCGGAAGCCTTCGTGACCGCGGTGATCCTGGCCGCCAACGCGTCCTTCGCGACGCCGGTCGGCCACCAGACCAACTTGCTGGTGATGGGCCCGGGCGGCTACCGCTTCGCCGACTTCCTGCGCGCCGGCGGGCCGTTGGTGCTGATCGTGTGGCTGGCGTTCACCGCGGTGGCGCCGTGGTACTATCATCTGTGACGACCGACGGGGTGCGGGCCGGCCATCGCGAATCCGCACTGGAAACGACTCGGCGAAAGAATTATCGTTTCAGTCGATGACGCAGCACCAAACCACAACGCCGCAGTTTTTCCTGACCGCGCCTTCGCCCTGCCCCTACCTGGAAGGCGAGTTCGAGCGCAAGGTGTTCACGCACCTGGTCGGCGACAAGGCGGGCGAGATGAACGACCTGCTGACCCAGGGCGGGTTCCGCCGGTCGCAGAACATCGCCTACCGCCCGGCCTGCGAGACCTGCCGCGCCTGCGTTTCGGTGCGCATCCTGGCCAACGAGTTCAAGCCGTCGAAGAACTTGAAGCGGGTGTTGCAGATGAATGCCGACCTGATCGGCACCGTCTACGAGGCCGAGCCCTCGACCGAGCAGTATTCGCTGTTCCGCGCCTATCTCGACGCGCGCCACCGCAAGGGCGGCATGTCCGACATGACCGTGCTCGACTACGCGATGATGGTCGAGGACACCCATGTCGACACCCGGATCATCGAATACCGCCGGCGCGGGCCCGACAGCTTCATCACCGGAAAGGGCGAAGGCGAACTGGTCGCCATCGCGCTGTCGGACATGATGAGCGACGGATTGTCGATGGTCTATTCGTTCTTCAATCCGGACATCGACGACCGGTCGCTTGGCACCTTCATGATTCTCGATCACATCGATCGGGCCAAAGCGGCAGGCCTGCCGCATGTCTATCTCGGCTACTGGGTCGCCGGTTCACGCAAGATGTCCTACAAGATCCGCTTCAAGCCGCAGGAACATCTCCTGCCCAAGGGCTGGGAACGAGTCGACTGACCAACTGGCACCAATCGTCGTGACGGCGGTTCCCCGGCTTTCCCCTCACCAGTGCAGGGTGTAAGGCAGGCTTTCGTCCCGCCATTGCACGGAGCCCGCCTTGTCCACCGAATCCGATCATGCCAAGGGCCTGCTGATCACCGCGATCGGCGGATTGATCCTGACCTTCGACATCCCGCTGATCCGGCTGGCCGACGGCGACATCTGGCCGATCATGATGATACGCAGCGGCTGCACGTTCGCGGCCGTGGTCGTCGTGTGGCTGGCAGCACGTGCGCTACGCAAGCCTTTGCCGCCGCTGATCCCCGGCCGCGCAGGACTGGCGGTCGGCGCGCTCTATACCATCAGCGCGCTGCTGTTCATGGGTGCCGTGTTCAATACAACGACGGCGAACCTCGTCTTCATCCTGGCGCTCAATTCGATGATCTCGGCGCTGTTTTCCTGGGTCTTCCTCAGGGAGCGGCCGCGCGCCGTGACTCTGGGGGCGATGGTCATCATGATCGGCTGCGTGCTGCTGATCATCGACGAGGGCGTTGCGGCCGGCAACTGGGCCGGCGACATGATGGCGCTGGGCGCGGTGACCTCGCTGTCGGGCGCGATCACCGTTTCGCGGGCAAGCGGCAAGAACATGGGCTTCGCGCCGCTGGTATCCGCCCTGGTGCCGATGGCGGTGGCGATGTTCATGACAGCCGGTACGGGCTACCGCATCGAGGCGCCATGGTGGATCATCCTCAACGGGGTGGTGCTGGTTCCGGTCTCCTTCTTCCTCCTCGCCAACGGGCCGAAATGGATCACCGCCCCGGAAGTCGCCATGTTCTACCTGCTGGAAACCGTGCTGGCGCCGGTGTGGATGTGGATGATCTTCACCGAGGTACCGTCCAACCAGAGCCTGCTGGGCGGCGCAATCCTGATCGTCACGCTCGCGGCGCACTCGCTGTGGCAGCTGCATTCGGGCCGGCGCCGGCGTGCCGCGCTGGCCGCCCGTCACCCGGTCTGAAACTCAGTCCTCGTCGACGACGCGCAAACGCAGTCTTCCCGGCGATTCGTCTGCGACTTTCTTAGACGACACCGGCTTGTGATCGGTTGCGGGCAATTCTCCGAATTCCAGCCCCTCGATGCGCTGGCCGCGCTTGCCGAGCTTGTCCGTCGAGGTGACAATCATCTCGATGTCGCGCGTTGCCTGGCCGAAATGGGTCTGCAGTTTGCGCACCCTCTCGTCGAGGCGGCCAAGATCCTCCATCAGGCGGGCGACTTCGCCCTGGATCAGATGGGCCTGCTCGCGCATGCGCGCGTCCTTCAGAACCGCCTGGATCACCTGCACCGACAGCATCAGCAGCGAGGGCGAGACGATGACCACACGGGCGCGGTGCGCCCTCTGCACTAGCGCCTCGAAATTCTCGTGGATCTCGGCGAAGATCGATTCCGAGGGCACGAACATGAAGGCCGTGTCCTGGGTTTCACCGGTGATCAGGTATTTGCCGGCGATATCGGAAATGTGGACCTCGATGTCGCGCCTGAACCGCTGTCGGGCCGCCTTGGCATCGTCGCCTGCCTCGCGGATCGCGTTCCAGGATTCCAACGGGAACTTGGCGTCGATCACCAGCGCCGGCGAATCGTTGGGCATGAAGACCAGGCAATCGGGCCGCGAATTGTTGGAGAGCGTCGCCTGGAACTGGTAGGCGCCGTGCGGCAGGGCGTCGGCGATGATCGTCTCCATGCGCGCCTGGCCGAAAGCGCCGCGCGTCTGCTTGTTGGACAGGATCGACTGCAGCTCGACCACCTGGGTGGCGAGCGACTGGATGTTGGTCTGCGCGGTGTCGATGACCGCCAGGCGCTCCTGCAGCTTGGTGAGATTCTCGTGCGTCGCCTTGGTCTGTTCGGTCATCGTGTGTCCGATGCGGCTGGTCATGCCGTCGAGGCGCTGCTGAATCGACTGGTTGAGCTCGGCCTGGCGGGCGCCAAACACATCGGCAATCGTGGCCATCCGCCCCTGCATCTCCGACTGCGCCTTGAGCAATTCGGAAATGCGCGCCGCATTTTCAGCGTCGCGCGCCTCCGCTTCGGCCCGGCGCCGCGCGGCCCGGCGGATCGCCAATCCCGCAACCAGTGCGATCGCGAACGCGGCGACGGCCAGAACATGGCCGACCGTGATCACGGCGGTGCCGGCATGGCCGACGGGTTCGGATAGCAGGGCGAGGATGTTGTCCATCGGGCAAGGCTAAACGATTCGGGGCGTGCACGACAGATCAAAACAGGAACGAGCCTCTTTCAAGCCGTTGACGATAAGCCAATCACCCCTTATTTGCGCAGCATGGCTCTCAGACCTCTCGTTGTCCTGCCCGATCCCATACTGCGCGAAACCTCCAAACCGCTGGAGCGCGTGGATGACGACGTGCGCGCGCTCGCCAGGGACATGCTGGAGACGATGTACGACGCTCCGGGCATCGGGCTCGCCGCCATCCAGGTGGCCGAGCCGCTGCGCATGCTGACCATCGATCTTTCAAAGGAAGACGAGGGCCGCGATCCGCATGTCTTCATCAACCCGGAAATCGTGGCCCGCGGCGACGGCGTTTCGGTTTACGAGGAAGGCTGCCTGTCCATTCCCGACTACTATGCGGAAGTGGAGCGTCCAGCCATGGTGACGGTCGACTATATCGATCTCGACGGCAAGAAGCAGACGATGGAAGCCGACGGGCTGATGGCGACCTGCCTCCAGCACGAGATCGACCATCTCAACGGCGTCCTGTTCATCGACCACATTTCCCGGCTCAAGCGCGAAATGGTGGTCAAGAAGTTCAAGAAGCTGGCCAAGGAACGCGGCGGAACGCGACTGGCGATCTGAGCGCCGTTCAACGGCCTTCCACAACCTGCACGGCAACGGAGTTAGCGCGTGGCATTGAAGATCATCTTCATGGGAACGCCGGATTTCGCCGTTCCGGCGCTGCGCGCGCTGCACGAAGCGGGCCATGACATCGCCGCCGTCTACAGCCAGCCTCCGCGCAAGGGAGGACGGCGCGGCCTGGAACTGACGAAATCGCCGGTGCACAGGGCCGCGGAAGACCTCGGCATCGAGGTTCGCACGCCCACCTCATTGAAGAACGAAGACGAACAGGCCGCGTTTAGCGCGATCGGCGCCGACGTGGCGGTCGTGATCGCCTACGGCCTGCTGTTGCCGCAAGCCATTCTGGACGGCACGCGGCTCGGCTGTTTCAACGGCCATGCCTCGGCGCTGCCGCGCTGGCGCGGGGCGGCGCCGATCCAGCGGGCGGTCATGGCCGGCGATGCCGAGACGGCAATGATGATCATGAAAATGGATGCCGGGCTGGACACCGGCCCGGTCGCGCTGGCCGAACATGTCGCGATTACCGCAGACATGACGGCCGGCGAGCTGCATGACGAACTGTCCGGCATCTGCGCGGCGCTGATGGTGCGCGCCATGGCCGAACTGGAAGCCGGTACGCTCGGGCTCGAACCCCAGGGCGAGGACGGCGTGACCTATGCAAAAAAGATCGACAAGGCGGAGACGCGGATCGACTGGTCGAAGCCGGCGGTCGAGGTTCACAACACCATACGCGGGCTGTCGCCCTTTCCGGGTGCGTGGTGCGAGATGGGCGGCAAGCGCGAGCGCGTGAAGCTGCTGCGCTCGACATCAGGCACGGGAAACGGTGCGCCCGGCACGGTTCTCGATGACGATCTCACCATTGCCTGCGGCGATGGGGCAGTGCGGCTCGTCACGCTGCAAAAGGCCGGCGGCAAGGCGCTTGGCGCCGAAGACTTCCTGCGCGGCAACCCGCTGCCGCCCGGCACGGTGCTCGCCTGACATGCCGCGCTACCGCCTCCTCGTCGAGTTCGACGGCACGCCGTACAAGGGCTGGCAGCGCCAGAAGAATGGCCACACCGTGCAAGGCGCGATCGAACAGGCGATCCTGGCCTTCGCCGGCGAAGAGGTGACGCTGCAGGCGGCCGGGCGAACCGATACGGGCGTCCACGCCACCGGCCAGGTCGCCCATGCCGACCTGACCCGCGACTGGCCCCAGGAACGGGTGCAGGAGGCGATCAACGCCATGCTGGCGCAGGCCGGCGAACGGGTCTCGGTCCTCGAGGCGACCATGGTCGGCGAGGACTTCCATGCCCGGTTCTCGGCGAAAGCGCGGCACTATCTCTACCGCATCGTCAACCGCCGACCGCCGCTGGCGCTCGAGCGCGACCGAGCGTGGTGGGTGCGCAAGGGCGACATCGACGCGGCCGCGATGCACGAGGCGGCGCAGCTTCTGCTCGGCACGCATGATTTCACCACGTTCCGCGCCGCGCAGTGCCAGGCCAAAAGTCCGGTCAAGACGCTCGACCGCCTCGACGTGACGCGCACCGGCGACGTGATCGAGGTGCGGGCGTCGGCGCGCTCTTTCCTGCACAACCAGGTGCGCTCGATGGTCGGAACGATCAAGCTGGTGGGCGACGGGCGCTGGTCGAACGACGATCTCGTCGCCGCGCTCGAAGCGCGGGACCACCAAGCCTGCGGCGCGCTGGCGCCGGCATGCGGGCTCTACCTCGTCGGCGTTGATTACGGCTGAGGCATCAGCCCGAGCGCCGACTGCAGCGCGAACAGGACGACCAGCGAAAAGACGGTTAACCCGCCGAAGACCAGCGTGGTGTAGAGCCAGTCGCGCGCGAGGGCCGCATGGGTCAAACGCCAGCCGAGCGTGAGCGAGACCGCGAAAGCGGCGAGCGACAATGGCCCGGCACCGGGGCTGTCGCCGGGGATGACCAGCAGGACCAGGGAAACGGGAACCAGCAACCACGAAATGAGCGCGCCGCCCCAGTTTCCCGAGATGACAAAATGGGCGAAGCGGTCGGCCATGCCGATAGGGCGGACGACGAGGGCCAGCCCGACCAGGGGCACAAGCCAGACGGCGACATCGATCATGCCAAGACGGACCACGACGGAAAGCTTGCTCGCGTCGGCCTCCATGTAGCTCGGCGCCGCCGATATCCACGCCACCAGCATCGGCGGAAGCGCGAGGACCAGCGCCCAGAAGGAACGCCAGAACCCGTCGGCCGATATGTCGAGGAGCTTCAACCCGTCAGGCCGGGCGGTGATCATCATCCGCCACACGCCGATGACATATTGCTGGATTTCCTCTTGCGCCGGCATGGACGTCAGCCGTCTCCGGTCTTGGCCGCGAACCAGTCGGCGATGAAATGCTGGTAAATCTGCGTCAGCGTCTCCAGCTCTGAAAGCGGCACGCGCTCGTCGACCATGTGCATGGTCTGGCCGACAAGTCCGAAATCGACCACCGGGCAGTAATCCTTGATGAAGCGCGCATCGGACGTGCCGCCCGAGGTCGACAATTGCGGCTTGACCCCGGTCACGGTCTCGATCGCGCCCGAAAGCGTGCCGGTCAGGGCGTCGTCACGGGTAAGGAACACGTGGCTTGCCCGCTCCGCCCAGGCGACCGAGAAATCGACCGGCTCGGTCTTGCCGGGCCTTAGCCGGAAATCGTCGGCTGCGCGGTCGAGCCGGTTGTGGATCTCCTCCATCACCGTCTCCGCCGTCCACAAATCGTTGAAGCGGATGTTGAAGGAAGCGGTGGCCTTGGCCGGGATGACATTGGTCGCCGGATTGCCGACGTCGATCGAGGTCACTTCCAGATTGGACGGCTGGAAATCGTCACTGCCTTCGTCGAAGGGCGGATCCATCAGCGCCGCGGCAAGGGCCACGATCCCGCGAACCGGATTGTCGGCCAGATGCGGATAAGCCGCGTGGCCCTGGCGGCCGTGAACGGTAACCGTGCCGGAATGCGATCCGCGCCGGCCGATCTTGATCATGTCGCCGAGCTTTTCCGGGTTGGTCGGCTCGCCGACAACGCAGGCATCCCAGCGCTCGCCCTTCGCCGCCGCCCACTCCAACAGCTTGATCGTTCCGTTGAGCGCGGGGCCTTCCTCGTCGCCGGTGATGAGGAAGGAGACCGAACCGGCCGGCGCGGGTCGCATTCCGGCACGGTTACCGTTCA
>JBNLDE010000204.1:0-40827 GCA_050304175.1 Zhengella sp.
CTTCCTGGAAGCGGAACGGACGCGGACAGAAATCGCCGGCGGGGCGCGTTGGACGCGCCTTATTAATCAATAGAGCGGCACGGACAACGCGCCCCGTTTCCCGAATTTTCAACACCCAGACGGCGAAGCCGGGCGTGGCAATAATGAAGCGCGCCCCGATCCCACCACCCTCATCCCTGCGAAGGAAACGAAAATGGAAGACAGTCAAAAAGTCATCGACGCACTGATGCAGTCAATCGCGACGGCGATGAACAGCGTGCCGGCGCGCGATGCCACCGCCCCGTTTGGCCCGCCGCCCTGGCCGCTCGACCAAATGACGGCGATGGTTCGCCATCTGTGCAACGAGGCCGGCCTTCCCGCGCGCTGCCCGGATCGCCATTGCCAGCGCGCCAGGTGTTGTCAGGGCGGACTTGGCGAGGGGCTGCGCGACAGCTGCGCCAAACTGTGGGACGAAGCGCAGGCGCGCGCGGTCAACGCCGCCGTGCTCGCGCTGGCGTTCGGTTGGGCCTGCGAGATGGGACGGCTCGATATGATGAACGACTGGCTGGAAATGGTGAAGGACGGCGCGCTCCAGTGAGCCGCCGGCGCGCGGCGGCGAGGGGCGGTGCTACCCCGCGAACGCCGCCCTTGCCCGCACAGGCAAAACGGAAAGCAGGCTGACGCCGCGGACGATGACGAAGAGATGCAGCGACAGCCACAGGCCGACATTGCCAAGGAGGGGCACCAGCAGCCAGAGCGCGGCGACATAGACCGCCAGCGACAGAAGCATCATGTTGCGCATGTCGCGCGACCAGGTCGCACCGATGAAGACGCCGTCCATCTGGAAGGCGAGCACACCGGTGACCGCGCACAGCGCCGCCAGCCAGAGATAGGCGCCGGCCTCGGCGCGTACCTCGGTGGAGGTGGTCATGATCGCGACGACCGCATCACCGAAAAGCAGGAACAGCACGGTCAGCACGCCGGCCAGCGCGAAACCCCAGACCAGGGTGAGCCAGACGGTGCGGCGGAAGGCCGGCTCGTGGCGGGCGCCCAGCGCGCGGCCCGTCAACTGCTCCGCGGCAGTGGCGAAGCCATCGAGAAAGAAGCCGGAGACCATGAAGAAATTGAGCAGGATGGCGTTGGCCGCCAGCGCCAGCGTGCCGAGCTGGGCCCCGGTGCGGGTGAAAAGCGCGAAGGCGGCGAGCAGCGAGAAGGAGCGGATCATGATGTCGCGGCTGACATTGAGCACGCGGGCCATCGCCGCCAGGTGGAACACCCGCGCCAGCGAAACGCGCGGCTGGCGCGAAAAACGGATGAGCAGGAAGCCCGTGCCGGCGGCGAAGGCAATCGCCTCACCGATCACCGTGCCCCAGGCGACGCCCTCCAGCCCCCAGCCGAGCCCGATGCCGAGCCCGATCGAGGCGACGATGTTGGAGCCGTTGAGGACGATCTGGAAGGCGAGGCCGGTCATGCCCTCGCCGCGGCCGAGCACGTAGCCGAGAATCACGTAGTTGCCGAGCGAGACCGGCGACGACAGCACCCGGATCAGGATGTAGGCGGCCATTGCCTCGGTAACGGCGGGCGCCGCGTCCATGAACCAGTCGCCGGCCACCGCGATCGGGTATCCGAGCAGCAGGATCACGAGGCCGAGGAACACCGCGATTATCATCGCCCGCCAGAACGAGGCCTGCTCCTCAACCGCATCGCCGCGGCCATTGGCCTGGGCGACCAGCCCGGTGGTGCCCGAACGCAGAAAGTTCATGGTCGCGAAGACGACGTCGAACACCACGGCGCCGGCGGCCAGGCCACCGATCAGCGCCGCATCGCCGAACCGGCCGACCACGGCGGTGTCGACCACCCCGAGCAGCGGCGTCGTCAGGAAGGCGAGCGTCATCGGCACGGCGACGGCCAGCACCATCCGGCTGGTGACGTCGAACGCCCGTCCGTTTGTTGCGCGCAGCGCCGCTTCGCTCACGGTTCGCGATCCTTCCCTGGCTGTGTCGAAGGGCGGGATATAGACGCCTTTGGGCGGGACTGGAAGCGGACCGCGGATGCGACGCGGCTAGTTTCGCCGGAAGTTCAGAACGCGCAGCAGGATGAAGGCGGGAACGACGATCACCGCGCCCATCAGGAAATAGTTGAAGAAGCGCTCAATCGCCTCGAACCCCATGTTCCACAGGGAGACCAGCATATCCCAGATGCGATAGATGAAATCGAGCGGCGTCCAGTTCATCGCGGTCAGGACAATGCCGACGACGAAGGAAACGACGATCAGCTTGATTGCGACCCGTGCGGGCGAATCGCCGAGAAATCGCGTCATTCCGTTGGCCATGTCACCGTCCTGTTCGCGGTCTGAAGACCATGTTGAGATACGGTCTGGCGGCGCGTTGTTCAAGGGGAACCGCTGGTGCAGGAGCTAATATATGGCTATAATCCAAGCTCCTCTTTCGCTGACCGGAAAGGACCTGCGCGGAATGACTGGAAGCCGGACTTTTTCCTTCAACGCGGCAATGTTGATTACCGTGTCGGCCTTGGCAGGGCTATTTGCCATCGCCTGGGCGGTGCGGCCCAATCCCGACGACATGCCCTATCTCAAGATCGTCGGCGGCGGCTTCGTGTTCAACTACCGGGTCTCGGAAGTGTTCTACGGTTTCACGGCCCTGGTCGTGCGGCCGCTCGCGACGGGATCGATCATCGAGGCCTCGTTCGAGGACCCGCAGGGCGGAGCGCCGCATGTGGTGCGCCAGCGCGTCGGTACCGAAACCGGACGCTATTCCCTGCGCTCGCCGGGCGTGCGCGGTGTCGAGGCGGGCCATCCCTATCAGGTCGCGATCCGCGTTCTCGACCGCCAGGGAGAACAGGAACTCTGGCACAAGACCCTGCAGTACAAGAGCCAGATCGGCGACGAGATGATCGCCGACAAGCCGCTGACCATCGGACCGGGCTACACGCTCAATCCCGCCCAATAGGGCAGTCAGGCGGCGGGATAAAGCGACCGGAAGCGCGCGTAGGCGTCGTCGTAAGCCGGAACAAGCGCGGCGACCGGATCGATGGTTTCGGCCACCGGCGGCATGGTGCAGACACCCGCCGGATCGTGTCCGCCGGCCGCGATCAGCGCGAGACGGGCGGCGCCGAACGCGGCGCCGAAATCGCCCTCCGCGGGCACGTCGATGGGAATGCCGAGCGCGGTCGCGATCGCCTGCAGCCAGTAGCGCGAGCGCGAACCGCCACCGACGGCGGTGGCGCGGTCGATCGTCGTGCCCGCCTCGTTGATCGCGGCCAGCATGTCCCTGAATGCAAAGGCAACGCCCTCCAGCACCGCCTGGGTCATTTCCGTGCGCCCGCTCTGGTGGCCGAGCCCGGCAAACAGGCCGCGCACCGTGGCGCTGTTGTGCGGCGTCCGCTCGCCGGAAATGTAGGGCAGGAACATGACCGAGGTCGGGGCCTGCAACGTGTCGCCGAGCTCGGCGGTCAGTTGCGCGGCGTCGGCGCCGGCAATACCGGCGAACCAGTTGAGCGAATCGGTCGCCGACAGCATGACGCCCATCTGGTGCCACTTGCCGGGCAGGGCATGGCAGAAGGTGTGAACCGCGCTTTGCGGATTGGGCAGGTAAGCGTCGTTGGCGGCAAACAGCACACCGGACGTGCCAAGGGAGACGAACGCTGCCCCGGCATCGACGGTCCCCATGCCGACCGCCGAGGCCGCATTGTCGCCGCCGCCGCCGGCGACCACCACGCCCGGTCCCATATCCCACTTGCCGGCAAGTTCGGCGCGGAGGATCCCGGAGACTTCGGTGCCCTCGACCAGGCGCGGCATCTGTTCCTCGCGCATGCCGCTGGCTGCGAGCAATTCGGGCGACCACTTGCGCGCGCCGGTGTCGAGCCAGCTTGTCCCGGCCGAATCCGACATGTCGGACACATATTCGCCGGTCAGCCAGAGACGCAGATAGTCCTTTGGCAACAGTACCTTGGCGACGCGGTCGTGGATTTCCGGCTCGTGGTTCCTCACCCAGACCAGCTTCGGCGCGGTAAAGCCGGGAAAGACGATGTTGCCGGAGATCGCACGAAACCGCGGGTCGGCGTCGAGCCCTGCGGCTTCCTGCGCGCTGCGGGTGTCGTTCCACAGGATGGCCGGACGCAGCACCTTGTCGGCCTTGTCGAGCAGGGTGGCGCCGTGCATCTGGCCCGACAGGCCGATGCCGCGGACAGCCGCGGTCTCGGCGGGGTGTTCGGCCGCCAGCCTGCCGATCGCTTGCGCGGTCGCCTCCAGCCAGGCGGCCGGCGCCTGTTCCGACCAACCCGGATGCGGAAAGGAAACGTCGAGCGGAGCGGACTGCACGGCAATGACGCGCTGATCGTCATCGATCAGCAGGGCCTTGACGCCCGAGGTTCCAAGATCAATGCCGAGATGGGTCATCGCAAATGATACCAATTGTTTCGTGTCCGGGATTACCTGCCAGCAGGTGTCGAGCGCGCAATAATAGCCAGCATGCCTGCCTTGGCCAGCCCGAATCCGCGCGGCGAGGCGGCTGCGCGCCCGCGACACGGACGCCGCGACGGAACCGGATCAAACGATTGGGAAGCTGGAGCGGGCGATGGGGATCGAACCCACGACATCAAGCTTGGGAAGCTTGCGTTCTACCACTGAACTACACCCGCGCGGCGTCTAGATTGCCCCGGCGGGCCGTTCTGTCAAGCGGGTTGTCAGTGCAGGCCCAGGGCCCGGCCCAGCCTGTGCGCAACCCGTTCGGCCAGATGCAGCGGTAAAGGCACCACGCGATGGTTGAAGGCGATCTTGCGGATATACTGCGGAACTTCCCAGACCGCCGACGTTCCGGCGGGGAACAACACGCTTGTTCCGGGCACGCCGTGACAGGTCCTGCCCGCTTCATCGGTGATGAACACCTCGCCCTCGAGAAAGAGCACCGTTTCGTCCCACCCATAATGCCAGCGGAATTTTCCCGCGGTGCACGACCAGTGCGCCGTATCGGCCCAGCCGCGCGTGCCGGTGGACAGGTGCGCGCAGCGCGCTTCCGGCTTTCCTTCCAGGATCCACCCGGGGCGGATGGGTGCCGGTTGGAGTTGTGCGGGATCAAGCACCGTGGCCGTAAAAACGGCGGTGTTGCCCTCGGCGGCACGACCGATACCGGAATTGAAAGCCAAGCCGGCCGAAGATCGGCCCATACGACGGTAACCAGGCAACGCTAAGGGCATGCTTTCCTCGCTCAGGTTTGCGATCCGGTCGGCCTTTCCCCTACACCGGGGAGTATTAAATTCTGATTGATCGCGTGCGCGGATCTCCCAAACACGCTGACACGATACGAACCTGTCCAACCGGGGTTCCATCGCAATCAGGGCAACGTGGACCGGGTTTAAACCGAATTTAGGAATTGCCGGCTATCGTGCCCGGTCGAATGCGCCGGATATTTGCTGTTGTTACCGGTGTTTCGCAAGGCTGCGTGGCAACAAGCGGGTTCGCGCGCCGCCCAAAAGCTGTGGGGTAGAATTGACAGAGGATTATCTGGAAGCACCCAGTGTCCGGTCAACGCCATTAGTTGAGCGGAGAAGGTTTCAAAGGGTGGAGACATATTTCGTCGGCACCATCGTGCACGACGGATCCGAATTCGAGCAATGCGCCATCACGAACCTCTCGACGAGCGGCGCAGAGCTGACCCGTTTCTTCGTCAACTGGTTGCCGAACCGGTTCGAACTGAAGCTCGCTTCCGACCTGCTCATTTCCGCCAAGGTGATTTGGAAGGACGACCGCAGGGTCGGGATCGAGTTCGACTATGCGCGGTCGGCCGGCCGATAGCCGAAATAGGCAAACCGGATATCCGGACTAGCGGAAATGCTTCGAAAGCTTGAGGCCCTGCGCCTGGTAATTCGATCCCAGGCCGGCCCCGTAGAGCGTTTCCGGCCGTTCCAGCATGCGCTCATAGACCAGGCGGCCAACAACCTGCCCGTGATCGAGGATGAACGGAACCTCGTGGCTGCGCACCTCCAGCACGGCGCGCGCGCCCTTGCCGCCTGCCCCGGCATGCCCGAACCCCGGATCGAAAAACCCGGCGTAGTGAACCCGGAATTCTCCGACGAGCGGATCGAATGGCGTCATTTCGGCCGCAAAATCCGGCGGCACGTGAACAGCCTCGCGTGAGGCGAGGATGTAGAACTCGTCGGGATCGAGCACGAGTTCGCCTTCGCCGCGACGAAACAGGGGTTCCCAGAAATCGAGCACGTCGTGGGCGCCGGGTTTGTCGACATCGACAAGACTGGTGTGATGCTTGCCGCGATAACCGATCAGCCCGTTCTTGTCCCCATCGAGATCGACCGAAAGGGCAACTCCGCCACCGGTGATGTTCGGCGCGCCGCCATCAACCAGCGTTTCGGCCTCGTGAAGCTTGAAAAGTTCGGTTTCGCTCAGTTGCGCGTCCCCCTTGCGGAAACGAACCTGGGAGAGCCTGGACCCCGTGCGCGCCACGACCGGAAATGTGCGCGGGCTGACTTCCAGGTAGAGCGGCCCCTGATAACCGGCCGCGATCTTGTCGAACTCCTGGCCGTTGTCGGTCATCACGCGGGTAAAGATATCAAGCCGGCCGGTCGAGCTCTTGGGATTGGCCGATGCCGATACGTCGTCCGGCAGGTCGAACCACTCGAGCAGGGGAACGATGTAGACGCAGCCGGTTTCCAGGACAGCGCCTTCGGAAAGGTCGATCTCGTGCAGCATCAGCCGCTCGAGCTTGGCTTCGACAGTAGAGGCAGATCCCGGGAGAAAGGAGGCGCGAACGCGGTAGGCCCTGGCACCCAGCCTGAGATCAAGACTCGCGGGTTGTACCTGCCCGTCATCCAGTTCGCGGCCGGAAAACAGGCTGCCGGATTTAAACAGTGCCGCGATTTCGCGGTCAGGAAGGATGCCGGTTTTTTGCAAAATGCGACCCGTCGATCGATCAGACCGGGGCAGCTTTAGCGACCTTTAGAATTGACGCAAGGCCACGTGCGCTCTAAAGGATCATTATCCCGTGGTGATTTGGCCGGCCGGCTTGCAGCCACGTTAAACAAGTCGCTAAAAGGGCCGTGACGCCCGGCTTGCGACTTTCGCAGCCGGTTTTTTTGTATCTGGAACATCGATCATGTCGAAAGAAAAGCGCCCCTATCATCCCCAGACCGCCTTGGTGCATGCGGGTATCAACCGCTCGCAATTCGGGGAGACCTCGGAAGCGATGTACCTAACCCAGGGCTTCGTCTACGACAGCGCGGAAGCCGCCGAGGCCCGGTTCAAGGGCGAGATCGAAGGCTTCATCTATTCGCGCTACGCCAATCCGACGGTCGACATGTTCGAGAAGCGCATGTGCGCCCTGGAAGGAGCCGAGGATGCGCGCGCCACGGCTTCGGGAATGGCCGCGGTTTCGTCGGCCCTGCTGTGTCAGCTGAAGGCCGGCGACCATCTGGTCGCCGCGCGGCAGCTGTTCGGGTCGTGCCGCTGGGTCGCCGAAATCCTTTTGCCGCGTTACGGCGTGGAGTGCACCCTGATCGACGGCACCAACAATGACGAATGGGCGGCGGCTGTCCGCGCCAACACCAAGGTGTTTTTCCTGGAAAGCCCAACCAACCCGACGCTGGCGCTGGTCGATATCGCGGCCGTGTGCGAAATCGCGCGGGCGAAGGGGATCACCGTCGTAGTCGATAACGTGTTCGCCACGCCGATGTTCCAGAAACCGCTCGAGCTGGGCGCCCACGTCGTCGTCTATTCGGCGACCAAGCACATTGACGGGCAGGGCCGCTGCCTCGGCGGCGTGGTGCTTTCGTCGAAGGACTGGATCGACGAGAACCTTCACGACTTCTACCGTCACACTGGGCCAAGTCTCTCCCCGTTCAACGCCTGGACCCTGTTGAAGGGTCTAGAGACCCTGCCGCTGCGGGTGCGCCAGCAGAGCGAAAGCGCAGCGGCCATCGCCGCCTATCTTGCCGGCCACGCTGCGGTCTCGCGCGTCATTTACCCGGGCCGGGACGATCACCCGCAGGCCGAGCTGGCCAGGCGCCAAATGTCGGGGGGATCGACCATGGTTTGTTTCGAGTTGAAGGCCGGAAAAGCCGCTGCCTTCGCGTTCGAGAATGCTCTCAGGTTGATCCGGATCTCGAACAATCTCGGCGACGCGAAGAGCCTCGTCACGCACCCGTCGACGACGACGCACAAAAACCTGACCGAAGAGGCGCGGCTGGAGCAGGACATCACGCCGGGGACGGTGCGCCTTTCGGTGGGTCTGGAATATGCCGACGACCTGATCGGCGATATCGAAGACGCACTCAAGGCCGCCTAGCGGCGAACCGTCACCGGAAGGTCCTTGCCGCCAGGACGATGCGCGAGACTGCCGTGTAAACGCAGATGACCGCGAAGCCCCAGGCAAGGACCGGGAACCAGGACGGAAACAGACAGGCGAGCACAAATACCGCCAGCGTCTCGGTGGCCTCGGCCAGTCCGGTGGTGAAATAGAGCGACTTGCTGCCACGCACGTTGGTATCGAGCGCCCGCTTCTCGGCCATGACGGCGTAAGCGAGGAAGCTCGCGCCGTTGACGTAGAAGGAGAAAATCAGGGCAGCGCCCGCGATCGCGTTCGACGCCGGATCTGCCAGGACAAAGCCGAAAGGGATCGCGCCGTAGTAGACGAAGTCGAGCACGATATCGAGATAACCGCCGAAATCCGTCTTGCCATTGATCGCGGCGACGGTTCCATCGAGCCCATCGCACAACCGGCTCACCAGGATCAGGGCAAGGCCCGGCAAATAGAAGCCGTAGGCAATGGCGGCCAGGGCGGCCAAGGCAAATCCGCAGCCGGCAAGGGTGATCGTATCGGCGCCGAGCCCCCGGTCGGCTGCGACACCCGCCAGCGCGCGAAGCTGGGGATCAATCTGGCGTCTCGCCCATCCGTCGAGCATGCTGAGTCGGCTCCAGGTTGTGGTTGCCCGGTGTTATCAACTCGACCGCCGGGCAACCAGTCACGTTTTGCTGACCGGCGATTGACCTTGCCGGGACAAACCGATTTACCCTGTACACAGGGTCAGCGAGAGGCAAACCATGTACAATGCCGTGACGCGCGGAATCGAAGTCACCGTCGAGCCGGTGTTCATGCCTGAGCGCTCGGACGCCGGGAACAGCCATTATTTCTGGGCCTACCACGTGATCATTGCCAACCGGGGCACGGTCGCCGTCCAGCTGATATCGCGCTATTGGCGGATCACCGATGGCGACGGCCGGATCGAAGAGGTGAGCGGCGAGGGCGTGATCGGCGAACAACCCTTCCTCGCGCCAGGCGACACCTACAGCTATACCTCGGGATGTCCGCTCTCCACACCGTCCGGCATCATGGAGGGGCACTATACGATGATCTATCCCACGCACGAGGAGTTCAGAGTCGGGATCCCGGCCTTCTCCCTCGATCTGCCCGACGGGCAACGCACGGTGAATTGAGGGCCCGAAGCGGCTCTACCCGAACTCTTCCGGGTCGAACAGGTATGCGGTCGAGCAGAATTCGCAGGTGACCCTGATCTTGCCGTCTTCAATGCTTTCGGCGATTTCTTCGGCCGAGAAATTTTCCAGAACGGTTCCGATCTTTTCCCGGCTGCAGGAGCACTTGTCCTTCACGGCAACTCCCTCGAAAACCTTTGCGCCGTGGTCGTGGAAGAGACGGTACAGCAGCCGCTCTGCGCCAACCATCGGATCCCAGAGTTCGGTCGGCTCAATCGTCGCCAGCAGGGCTTCGGTTTCGCGCCAGGCGTCGTCGGTCGGATCGCCGCCCTCGCCCATGTCCGGTTCGCCGTCTCCGCCCGGAAGGTCCGGCAGCCGCATACGCTCGGGCGCCTCGGGGAGGAACTGGGCGACGATTCCGCCCGCGCGCCAATGTTCGGCACTGCCGCCATCGGTCGCGACCACCTGTTTGCCGACCGCCATGCGAATATCGGTCGGGATCTGCTCCGACTGGCGGAAATAGGCCTTTGCGATCTGCTCGAGGTTGGAGCCGTCGAGCTGCACGATGCCCTGGTAGCGCTGGGTGTGGGCGCCCTGATCGATGGTCATTGCCAGGATGCCCTTGCCGAGCAGTTCCTCGGGGGCGTCCGCGCCGTTTGCGACCGATTCGGCCAGGCGCGCCTCATCGTAACGGGCGTAGGCGCGGATCGCATCGGGCGTCGCGAAATCGGCAACCAGCATGTCGACCGGGCCGTCCGACTGGGTCTGCATGATGAACTTGCCGCTGAATTTGAGGGACGTACCGAGAAGCGCCGCAAGAACGATAACCTCGGCCAAAAGGCGGCCGACCGGCTCGGGATAGTCGTGCCGGTCCAATATGCCGTCAAGAATCGGGCCCAACTGGACGATGCGCCCGCGCAGGTCGAGGTCCTCGACCTGGAAGGGGACGACATGGTCATCCCCGGCGAAGCCGAATTCGCCGAGCGCAGGATCACGTGCTGTCACTTCAAATCGCTCCCTGGAAACACCAGGAGATAATGGCCTTTTGGGCGTGCAGGCGGTTTTCCGCTTCGTCGAACACCACCGAATGCGGACCGTCGATGACTTCGTCGGTTACCTCTTCGCCCCTGTGGGCGGGCAGGCAATGCATGAACAATGCATCCGGTTTGGCATGCTTCATCAGGGCCTCGTTGACCTGATATGGCTGGAATATGTTGTGGCCGCGGGCGCGATGTTCCTGCCCCATCGAAACCCATGTGTCGGTGACGACGCAATCCGCGCCGTCGACGGCGGCCGCCGCGTCCTCGATGATATTGATCTCGCCGCCATTGTTCCGCGCCCAGTCGACGTATCGGCTCTCAGGCTCGCTACCCGGCGGAACGGCGATATTGAGTTCGAAGGAAAACCGCGCCGAGGCCTCGATCAGGGAATGCAGGACGTTGTTGCCGTCGCCGGTCCAGGCAAAGCGCTTTCCGGCAACGGGGCCGCGATGTTCCACAAAGGTCAGCAGGTCGGCCATGATCTGGCACGGGTGCGTGTCGTCGGTCAGGCCGTTGATCACCGGCACTGTGGCATATTCGGCGAGTTCGAGCAGCCGGTCGTGCGCCGTGGTGCGGATCATGATCGCATCGACATAGCGCGACAGGACGCGCGCAGTGTCCGCGATTGTTTCGCTACGCCCGAGCTGCATTTCGGCGCCGGTCAGCACAAGGGTTTCGCCGCCGAGTTGGCGCATGCCGACGTCGAACGAGACCCGGGTACGGGTCGACGGCTTTTCGAAGATCATTGCAAGTACCTTGCCGTCCAGCGGCTTGGCGGCCGAACCCGCCTTCAACGCGGCCTTGGTCTTGCGGGCATCGTCAATCATGCCGCTCAAATCGGCCGCGCCGACTGCGGAAAGATCCAGGAAATGTCGCGGTGAACCGCTCATGAAACTCGTCTCCAGGGTGGTGTGTCAGGCCGTCGCCTTCTCGGCGCCCGGCGACAGCGCCTCGGCCGCGGTCCTGATGCGGTCGAGGGCAATACGGATTTCCTCGTCGGTCACCGTGAGCGGTGGCAACAGGCGAATGACATTGTCTCCGGCAGGCACGCACAGCAGATGCTCGCCACGCAGCGCGGTTGCAACCGTGCCATTCGGCATCCGGCATTTCAGGCCCAACATGAGACCCGCTCCGCGGGCATCCTCGAATATTTCGGGGAACTCGTCGACGATTCCCGCGAGCCCCTGCTTGAACAGGAGCGCCTTGCGCGAGACCTCGTCGAGGAATCCATCTTCCAGCACGACGTCAAGCACGGCATTGGCGACCGCCATGGCCAGCGGATTGCCCCCGTAGGTCGATCCGTGCGTTCCCGCCGCCATTCCGGACGCGGCATCGAGCGTGGCCAGGCAAGCGCCAACCGGGAACCCGCCGCCGATGCCCTTTGCAATCGCCATGATATCCGGCGTAATTCCCGCCCATTCGTGGGCAAACAGGCGCCCGGTCCGTCCGACCCCCGACTGGACTTCGTCGAGGACCAGCAGGATGCCCTCGTCGTCGCAGAGCTGCCGCAGATATCTCAACTCTTCATTGGGGACCGTCCGGATGCCACCCTCGCCCTGGACCGGTTCGATCAGGATCGCCGCGGTAGTCTCGCCGATCACTGCTTGCAAGGCCTCGCGGTCCCCGAACGGCACCTGAATGAAGCCGGGGGCCTTCGGCCCGAAACCTTCGAGGTACTTGGCCTGGCCACCCGCAGCGATGGTCGCCAGCGTGCGGCCATGAAAGGCGCCCTCGAAGGTAATGATGTCGATGCGTTCGGGCCGGCCGTTGACGTAGTGATAGCGACGCGCGGTCTTGATCGCGCATTCCAGCGCCTCGGCGCCCGAATTTGTGAAGAACACCTTGTCGGCAAACGTATTTGCGCACAGCTTGTCGGCCAGCGCCCGCTGGCCGGGAATCTCGTAAAGATTGGAGACATGCCAGAGCTTGCCCGCCTGGCGCGTCAGCGCCTCGACGAGATGCGGGTGGTTGTGGCCCAGCGAATTGACCGCGACGCCGGCGGCGAAGTCGAGATATCGCTGGCCGTCGACCGTGACCAGCCACGATCCCTCGCCGCGCTCGAACTCGAGCTGCGCCCGCGCATAGGTGTCATAAAGCGCCGAACCGCCCATAATTCCCATCCTGATTTACCAAAACCGAAAGGCAGCGTCCGAAAAGGTTGCGTAACGCCGCTTTTCAAAATCAAAAAAGCCGCCCTCGCCGGGGCGGCAGAGCCGGTAATATCGGGATTTACACCCGCAGAGTCAATGAACCGCCAACGTCGCGGACTGCGGACGAACCGCACCTGTTGCGGATTTGACTCGCTCAAGCCGCAAATTTGGGGAAAACCACAAAAACCGGAATCGGCGCCAAGGCTGACTCTTGTAACCGAGTCAGCGGATATTGTAGGTTTTAACTCGATTAGAACTATATCTCGTGCGGCGAACCCAACACCTCACTAAATCGTGGTGCGTCTCGGCTTATCCCGGGACCGGGGGCGGATTCTCACGAAATGCGGCGACTCGGGAGCAATCGAGATGAACTGGACAGACGAACGCGTCGAACTCCTCAAGAAACTTTGGGCTGAAGGGCTGAGCGCAAGCCAAATCGCGGCACAGCTCGGCGGCGTCAGCCGGAATGCGGTGATCGGCAAGGTTCACCGCCTGAAACTGTCGAGTAGGGGACGCGCATCCTCCGCGCCGGCGCGCCAGAAAAAGCAGGCCCGCATGAATACGGGAGCGGTCAAGGGCGTATCCCGCGGCGGCGGGGCGGGCGGGACTCGCACGGTGACCGCGACCGCCGGGGCGACCGCGCTCCAGACCCAGTACCATGTCGATGCGATTGCCGAGCAGGATTTGCGCCCGGCCGCCGAGGTTGTCGTTCCGATCTCTCGGCGGCTCAAGCTGATCGAATTGACCGAGCGAACCTGCAAATGGCCGATCGGCGATCCGCTAAACGAAGATTTTCACTTCTGCGGTAACGATTCCAACGAGGGCAACCCCTATTGCGGTTATCATTCGAAGCTGGCTTTCCAACCTGCCTCTGACCGCCGCCGTAATCGTTGAGGCGCGGCGACCGCCGGTCGCTTATCCATCAATCGGCGCGGTCGATAGCGATTTCATTTGATTCATCGTCCTTCGGCCGCTCGATGGGCATCTGCCTGCCGGTCGATATGTAGAATATCGTCTCGGCGATATTGGTCGCATGGTCGCCGATCCGCTCGATGTTCTTGGCACAGAACAGAAGGTGCGTACACGCGGTTATGTTGCGCGGATCCTCCATCATGTAGGTGAGCAACTCGCGAAACAGCGAAGTGTACATCACATCGATCTGTTCGTCGCGGTCGCGCATGTAGCCCAGGCGTTCCACCGAGCGTGACGCATAGGCGTCGAGCAATTCCTTCAACTGGGTCAAAGCCAGATCGGCCAACGCTTCGAGGCCGCGGTACAAGCGCACCGGCTGACTCTTGTCTGCGACAGCAGACGCGCGCTTGGCAATGTTCTTGCCGAGATCGCCGACACGTTCGAGGTCGGCAGAAATGCGGATTGCGCCGATGACTTCGCGCAGGTCCTGCGCCATCGGTTGACGGCGCGCTATGATCAAAACGGCCTTATCGCCGAGTTCACGCTCCGCGTCGTCCAGAACGACATCTGATGAAATCACGCTTTCAGCCAGACCCGGATCCGCCTTGACGAGCGCGGTTACCGCGTCCGATACCATGCGCTCTGCGTGTCCACCCATGGTCGCGATTTTCGATGACAGGTACCGCAAATCCTCGTCAAATGCCCTGACCGTATGCGTCCCGCGATTCATTCCTGCTTCCCTTCGTCGACGGCACGACATGCCGCCAATTTGTCATGCGTCGCTGGCCAACCTAGGACCAATCGCCTTTCTGCGGAAGGACAGCCGTAAAGGCGGCGCCCTTGCCGACCTCCGATTCGACCACCAGCCTGCCGCCGTGCCGCGTAAGGATGTGCTTGACGATCGAAAGTCCGAGGCCGGTACCTTTCTGCACCCGGCTTTGATCGACATCCACCCTGTAGAAGCGCTCGGTGATCCGCGGAATATGTTCCCGGGGAATACCTTGTCCGTAATCGCGGACCGTAACCGCGACCGCGTTCTCGCCCTCGGATTTCCGGCGCTCGATCGACACCACAACCCGCTTGCCGGATCGGCCATATTTGAGCGCATTAGACACGAGGTTTTCGAACACCTGGATCAGTTCGTCGCGATCGCCGGGAACCTTGATCTCTTCATCAGGATAGTTCTCTTCCACCTGGATGCCGAGTTCGCCGGCAAGATGCTGGAGCGATCGTACTACACCGGAAACAATGGCTCCCAGGTCCACCGGCGTTTCGGGCCGGGCGTAGGGTTTCATCTCGAGCCTTGAAAGCGACAGGAGGTCGTCGATCAAACGTGCCATCCTGTCCGTTTGATCCTGCATGATGCCAAGGAACTTTTCCCGGGCGGCGGGATCGTTTTTGGCGGCTCCGCGCAAGGTTTCGATAAATCCCGAAATGGAGGCGAGCGGCGTACGCAATTCGTGGCTCGCATTCGCGATGAAGTCCGAGCGCATTTTTTCCACCCGGCGCAGCTCTCCCCTGTCAGAGAAGATCAGAAGAAACAGGCCATCGGCGCCACCGATCGCCGTTGCGGCCACCCGGTACCAGCGCTCGATCGGTATCCGCTCGTGATATTCCGCCAACAACGCGCGGCCATCGCGAACCGCCCGGTTCACGAGGTCCACCAATTCCGGTGCCCTGAACTTGAGCGAGAGTGGCATTCCGGGTTCCAAGCTGCCAAACGCGGTCATGGCGGCCTGATTGGCGAGCACGATATTCCGTTCCCGGTCGAAGACAATGACGGGATCACCCAAGGCATTGACGAACAACGAAGCCGGGAACTGGGCGACCGGATCGGCGTGACCGCCCTGCTCCTTTTCTATCTTGCGATGTTGCCAGCGTTCCGTTTGCGTGAACGCCGCCACCGCCGCGATCACGATCAGCCCGGCTAGCGCGGCAAGAACGAGACGGGGTTCGAGCACGACAAGAACCGCCAGCACAACGATGACAGCAAGCAGGACCGGCCGCGATTGTGCCAAGCCCTGTCCCCAACGCGATCGCCGAGTTTCGCTGTCAGTCTCGTCCATCTCAAATCAGTCCAGGGTTATTGGGCAGATTGTGTGTGTGCATTCTGCCGGCTTGTCTGGAATCATGCCGTGCTTCCTCATAGCATGTCGGCGAATTTGATGAAGGTTGTACGAAAATGGCCAAACGCAAGTCCCAAATCGGCGACACTAAACTCGAGCCGGTCGAGATCGATGTCGGCGGCAAGAAGCGCATGTTCGACATCGGTGACCCGGATTTGCCCGACTGGGTCAAAGACAAGATGATGGAATCCGGCAACTATCCCTACGACGAGAAGCTGGACCGCAAGGACTATGAAGAAGTCCTGGAAGACCTTCAGGAGGAACTGGTCAAACTCCAGACTTGGCTTCAGGCGAGCGGCGACCGGTTGATGATCATTTTCGAGGGGCGGGACGCTGCCGGAAAAGGCGGTACAATTTCCGTTTTCCGCCAGTTTCTCAATCCACGCGCTGCCCGCGATGTCGCTCTTGCCAAGCCCACGGACGCGGAACGCAAGCAATGGTATTTCCAGCGCTATATTGCCCATTTTCCAACGGCCGGTGAGATCGTGACATTCGACCGCTCCTGGTACAATCGGGGTGGCGTGGAACCGGTGATGGGTTTCTGCACCCCGGAGCAGAACTGGAAGTTTCTGCAGGACGCACCCTATTTCGAGCGCATGATAACGGAAGAAGGCATCCATTTCTTCAAGTTCTGGCTGAACATCGGCCAGGAGATGCAGTTGAAGCGGTTCCATGACCGCGTTCACAGCCGCCTCAAGAGCTGGAAATTCTCGCCAATCGACATTGCCGGCATGACGCGCTGGGGCGATTACACCCATCATCGCGATATCACGATCACCAGCACCCACACCGAATACGCGCCCTGGACCGTTATCCGCGCGAACGACAAGCGCCGCGCCAGAATCGAGGCCATTCGCAAGGTTCTCGGCGCAATCGACTATGCCGGCCGCAACCTGTCCGTCATTGGCGAGCCTGACCCGCTCATCGTCGGCGCCGGCCCGTTGATGCTGGACGCCTGACCGAAGCGACAGCGTGCCGCATCGCCCGCCTGTGCGGCGTTTTTTCCCATAGATGCGGTGCGCGGACGAGTTGAAACAGGGCGCGCCAGGCGGCAGCCGACATCAGCAGCCAATAGGCGGGTATCGACACCAGCGCCGGCTTCACCATGCCGGCCTCGGCTTTTGAGACCGCCCGCCGCCCGAGAAGAAAGAAGGACAGATAGGCGATTGTCAGATTTACTACGTCGAGCACAAACAGGAATCCCGTCAAGGCATTCCAGCTTGATGAATATACGATCTTTGCAAAGAATCCGGCGACGTAGACAATCAGTAGCGGATGCAACAATGACGAGAACACAACGCCTGCAAAAATGATTTGGGATACAATGTAGTTTTTTGCCCCCAAGTCCCGCGCTGTTTCTTTGAGATTTCGGTTGTGCACGGTCAAGCACTGCATCCAGCCCTTCATCCAGCGTGTCCGCTGCTTGAACCAGACACCCAGATCGTCGGGCGCATCCTCCAGGGTCGGACAATCGATCAGACCGGAGCGGTAACCGAGACGTGTCAGCCTGAGCGCCAGATCCGCGTCTTCCGTGACGTTGAACGGGTCCCATGCACCGGCCGGTTCTAGGATGGATCGCCGAAAATGATTGGATGTTCCGCCCAATGGAAAAAACAGGTTCTTATGTGCAAGCCAAGGGAGCAGGCCTCGAAACAGCGCGGCATATTCAAACGCAAACATTCTGGTCAGGAAGTTTGTACGCCAGTTGGAGACGACGAGCGGCGCTTGAAGGCAGGCCAGCTTGCCGTCGGACGAGCGAAAGCGGTGCCAAGCTTCCAACAACTGGTCGGGATGCGGGCGATCTTCGGCATCGTAGAGGACGACGAAATCTCCCGTGACGGCAGGCAGGGCGTAGGTGATCGCCTTGGGTTTTGTTCTTGGCAGGCCGGGTGGAACGGCGATAATTTCGACGATCGATGAAAGCCTGTGGGCCAAAATGGCTTCGATGGTCTCGTTGTCGTCCGCTTCGCAAACGAGTTTGATCTCGAGCCGCGAACGCGGCCATCGCAACTTGCTGAGCGCGACGATCAGGTCGCCGACGACATTCGCCTCGCGGTACAATGCAACCACAACCGAATACACCGGCATCTGGTCGGCGGGTTGCAGCGCGTACCTGGCCGGATAACGCATCCCGGCCTTTGAAACGGCGAGCAGCCTGAGCACGATGCAGGACAGGAAGAAAATCGCGGCCAATAAATGCAAGGCCAGCAGGGTCGCGCCTGGATACTTCCACAGACCGTAGGGAAACAACAACAGCGACAGGCCTGGAACCACGCCCTGCCAGAGTGCGCCCGTCCGGCGTGCAGAGAAATCGGGACGGGCTACGAACAAACGGTCGACGGCCAAGCGGGTCATCTGCTGCTCGGATGCCCTCAACATTCGTCTGCGAAGGATCCTCGGCGGAACGAAACACAGGTTCCGGGCAAATACCGGATGCCGAACGCGGAAAGCCGTGAGGGCCTCAATCTGGTTCAAATCGGGAGAGATCAGCACCAGCATTTCACCGCTTCGGTGGGCGTACAGCACAATACGTTCACTGTCCCGCTTGCGCAGCGCGGCGATCAGGTCCGCCCGATACGGAACAAGACGATCGGACTCGATCTCGTCGAGAAACCTGAACCCTGTATTGCGGGCGAGCAACGCATAAA
Source organism: Zhengella sp. (assembly GCA_050304175.1). Taxonomy (GTDB): domain Bacteria; phylum Pseudomonadota; class Alphaproteobacteria; order Rhizobiales; family Rhizobiaceae; genus JAIOIW01. The sequence continues at coordinate 18,316 of JBNLDE010000204.1, forward strand.
ATGCGGATTCGTCGACTTCGCCGCCCGCAATCAATGCCGCCTGGAAACTGCCGCCCACAGTTATCCAGTCCTGCAGGAGAGCCGCGGTCTTGGCAGGGCCGACTCCGGTTTCAATGAGAATGCGGATGAGCGCCCTTTGAAGCTGCACATTCGTCGAGCCGTTCCCGCCGTCAGGTTGCGAAGCCTCATCTTCGAGGGTCATGAACCCGCGCTCCCGAGAGTCCACCGATGCCGCACTGCCAAACACGCATTGCGCGGCCTAAGCGGCCAGGCGCGCAAGTCGACGCAACCGCCGGATCGTCACATCGTCATGAAGCGCATCGCGAAACAGTTCGATCTCGTGATCGATCTGGTTGTTCAGCTGATCGACGTCGGCGCGCAACAGCCGGCGTGCTGTCTCCATGGCGCGGGCCGGCTTTCGCGATACGCGCCTGGCGACCTCGAGTGCCTGCTCGACGGGTTCTCGATCCAGGCAAAGGTCGGTGACAAGGCCGATTTCGTGCGCAGCCTGCGCATCGAGCTGTTCGCCAAGGCAAAAGAAGCGGAAGGCCGCAGCGTAGCCAAGCCGGATCGGCGCGAGAATGCTGGTCGCGGCATCCGGGACCAGACCGAAATCCACAAATGGCACCCTGAACGTGCTTTGCGGACCGGCGAATACGAGATCACAGTGGAACAAGGTGGTGCAACCGACGCCGGTCGCCTCCCCGTCCACGCAGGCGAAGAGCGGCTTCGGGAAAGCAGCCAGCGCTCTGAAGTATCCGGTCACCGCTGCGATCAGAGCAGGATAAAGCTGTGGCTCCGTGAACTCGTTCAGATCGGCGCCTGTGCAAAAGCATCCATCGAGGCCGCGGAAGATAACGCTGCGCAACTGGCCGTCCGCCGCGGCGTGGCCGAGTATCCCGCTGAGTTGGAGATAGGCGGTCTTGTCGAGGGCGGGACGCCCGTTTTCTGCACTCAGTGAAACAATCAACGCGCTGCCATCTCTTTTCGTCTCTATCATTGTCGACATTGTCGTGCTCCTCATTTCGGGAGAAATGCAACTCGCTCAGGAATCCGGACGGCCAGTTTCGAGCGACGGGCCGCACGGGAATCATCAGGACGCAATTCGCCAGGTGGTAACGGGCGAATGTCCCGCAAAAACCGGATCAAAATGGTTCCGCTTGGCGCGAACCGCCTTCAAGGTGTCTTCGTTGAACGAGAGCAATGTCGCGACGACGTTCTGATTGCCTATCCGGCGCTGGTAACCGAGAGGCCGGGCGAGAAACCGGAGTTGCAGCGCCCGCAGAACCCACATCGGTTCGAATTCGATGATGACCTGGTTACAACCGGTCGCTAGCCCCCATTCGACGAATCCGGCGATCAATTCGCTTCCGACCGTGGAAATCCCTCGCCGGCCGTCCCGGTAGGGCGCCGCGACCGCATACCGAGTCAATTCGAACACATTGGGACCGAAGGGGCGCTCGCCTTCGCAGAGGTCAGGCAAGACATCGCTGAGGAGATGCGAACGCGTAGTGGGGAGCATGCGCTGGTAGCCGGCCAGTTCGCCATGACGCATGCACAGCATGTGAATGGCTTCATCATGATCAAATTGGTCGATTTCCAAACCGTCGGGGCGGCGGATTTCCTCCCAGCCCATTTCCTCGACAAAAATCTTGTGGCGCAATCGGTATACCGCTTCCCACAGCGGCTGATGTTCCATAAGAACAGCGGTAGACATAGCGTAGATCATATGAACCTCCCGTGCCAAATCGGGACAATTCTATGCTCACCATCTCGTCCGCCTATTACGTGATCACGTAATGTATCCGCGCCTGATAGCCTCGGCGACGGCCTGAACGCGGTTGGCCGCGCCGAGTTTGGCCTTTGCGTTGAGCAAATGCTTTTCCGAAGTATGCTCGGAAATGCCAAGGATACGTGAGATTTCCCATTCACTCTTGCCTTCCGCGGCCCACCGGATGCATTCGGCTTCGCGCTTGGTCAAGCCCGGCATCCCCATCCCGTCCGCTTTCCCCAGAAGCTGGATGGACCGTGCGATCGCATACGTGGAAACAAGTGAAATCATGCCGGATGCATAGGGGGGTATTTCAACGTTCCTGCCACCGAGCGAAACGACCGCCAACGATCCGTCGACCGTGACCAACGGAATAACCAATCCGGAGCGCAAGCCGAAATCAGCGGCCTCGTTCATAACCCGGATTCCCGGATCCGAGCTCTCCAATCCCTTGACGGCTTCCCGCCATTCGAAGGGATTGAGGCCCCGCTTGACGTGACTGACGATCGGATCGACGTCGACATAGTTGCCGCCGACATAGCGATTGAGCCAGTCATCGGGCCAACCGCACAGCAACACGTGTTCGCGCTGTTCTCTATCCGGAGCGCGCGGGTCGGGCACCGTGCCGGCCATGAGTCTGTCCAGTCCGTACTGCCCTGTGATCCGGACCAGTTCCTGACAAATTTCCTGCGGCGATGTCACCCGGTTCAGGTGATCGATAAAATCAATTGTGTCCTCAAAGCGGTTCATGCGTAGAGCCCCCGGCTCAAATGCGCCATACTCCATTAAACCAGCGCGCAAAGACAATTACTATTAGCCTTGGATTGTAAACTTTATATATGATCAGCGGTATTTGACAGCAGACAAGCTTGTCGTGGTTTATTTCGCGAAGCTAAGATGACCGGCAATTCAGGATTTCGGAGCCACAATGGGTAAATTGGCGAAAACCGCGTCATTGGTTTTAGGTGTTCTCGGCCTTGCTGCGCTGGCGACCGCGCAGGAAGTCCCGCCGGACTTGTGGGACAGGAAGGAGCAATTGCCGGTTACCAAGGCCGACACCATATCGCGCCTACGGTTTCTGACGACCGTGGACTTTCCGCCGTTCAACTTTTTCGACCGGAACGGCAGGCTGACAGGCTTTCACGTCGACCTCGTAGAAGCCATTTGCCGCGAGCTTGATATCTCCGCGAAGTGCCAGATCCAGGCCATGCCCTGGGACGAGCTGGGACCCGCCATCGAAACACGGCGAGGCGACGCGGTTATCGCGGGACTTTCGGTGACCGAGCAAACGCGTGAAAAGTACGAATTCACGCGCCCATATTTCCTGTTTCCGGCGCGTCTTCTCGTTTCCACGAAATCGGAAATCGCGAAGCCCCTGACATCTGGTACAGCCGAAAAACGGATTGGCGTAATGTCCGGATCGGCCCACGAGCGCATGCTCAGGAGCTATTTTCCGAACGCAAAGGCGGTGGTTTTCTCGAGGGAGAGCTGGATGCACGACGCCCTTCTGTCGGGCGACATAGACGGTATTCTGGGCGACGGGATGCGGTTGTCGTTCTGGCTTTCGGGATCCGGATCGAAAGATTGCTGCGCGTTTGCGGGCGGGGCCTACTACGCGCCCGGACTTCTGGGAAACGGCCTGGCGATTGCCGTTCCCAAAGGAAACACAAGGCTGACAACCGCGCTGAACCAAGCGCTCAGGGAGATCGAGAGCAAGGGAATTATCAGCGAACTTTACCTGCGCTATTTCCCGATCGCATTTTACTGATCACCGGGGCCGCCCCGGCTTCGCGGCCAATGGCGGCATCAATTCAGGCCAGGCCGTTTTCGCGGTTGCGTGTCAGGCCGTCCGGAAACGCGCCTGCGCGCCCCGCTCGATAGCGGCAGCGACCAGCTTCTCGACTTCGAGGCGGTCGCGCAGCAACTGAAGCAGCCGTAGTTCTTCCTGCTCCACATGGAGATCCGCGGCGGCAACTTCGACGGCGACGGCATAGGCCGTTTCGCGCAAGCGTTCCGGAATTGCCGCCGTTATCACATCGAGCAGGCGGCTCAAGCCGTCGTCCTTGGCGAGGATTTGCTGGCACTGCTTGGCGGTGTCAATCAGGCGATCGTCCCTGTAATCGGCAAAAACCGGCATCGTGCGCACCAGCGAACCGATTTTCGCCAGTTCATTGTCGGTCATCGAACGGTCGACGGCCGAGACCGCCACCATGACGTAAACCAGCGCTTCCTGTGTAGACACCGCTTCCATTCCAGCTCTCTCCAATTGGTTCTTACGGGGCGGAACCTATGTACTCTTCGGCCCAGCATCAAGCGAAATAGGCGCCCCGGATTGACGCGCGGGCCGGGCGCGCCTAGGGTCCGCGCGCTCAAAAGAGCCTTCACAACAGGACCGGATCATGAATGCAGCAAGCCCGACAGCGCTTGAGCCCGATGCGCAGATGATTGCCGAGGCAACCGGCAGCAAGGCGTGGCCTTTCGAGGAAGCTCGCAAAATCATCAAGCGCTACGAGAAATCGGGCTACCCGGAGACTGTCCTATTCGAAACCGGCTACGGCCCGTCCGGCCTTCCGCATATCGGCACCTTTGGCGAAGTCGCGCGCACGACAATGGTGCGTCACGCATTCCACGTACTAACCGGCGGCAAAGTGGCCACGAAGCTGCTCTGCTTCTCCGACGACATGGACGGCATGCGCAAGATTCCGGACAACGTACCGGACCGGTCGTCTCTTGAGCCACATTTGCACAAGCCGCTGACGGCTGTGCCGAATCCGTTTGGCGGAAATTACGCCAGCTTCGGCGACCACAACAACGCCATGCTGCGCCGCTTCCTCGACACGTTCGGCTTCGATTACGATTTCGCCAGCGCCACCGAATATTACAAATCCGGGCGATTCGACGATGTGTTGCTGCGCGCGGCCGAGCGCTATAACGACATCATGGCGGTGATGCTGCCGACGCTCGGCGAGGAACGTCAGGCGACCTATAGTCCGTTCCTGCCGATCTCACCCAAGACCGGGCGCGTGCTTTACGTGCCGATGAAGCAGGTCAACGCCAAGGATGGCACGATCACCTTCGACGACGAGGACGGCAGCGAGGTCACGCTTCCCGTCACCGGTGGCCAGGTGAAACTGCAGTGGAAACCGGATTTCGGCATGCGCTGGGCCGCGCTCGGCGTCGATTTCGAAATGTTCGGCAAGGATCACCAGACCAATGCGGCGATCTACGACCGGATCTGCAAAATCCTGGGCGGGCGGGCGCCAGAGCATTTCGTCTACGAACTGTTTCTCGACCAGGACGGGCAGAAAATCTCGAAGTCGAAGGGCAACGGCCTAACCATCGACGAGTGGTTGACCTATGCGCCGACGGAAAGTCTGTCGCTCTATATGTTCCAGAAGCCGAAGACCGCCAAGCGGCTTTACTTCGATGTCATTCCCAAGGCCGTGGATGAGTATTTCTCGTTCCTCGACGCCTATCAGAGGCAGCCGCTGGCGCAGCAACTCGCCAATCCGGTCTGGCACATTCACAACGGCGAACCGCCGCAACAGTCCGCGCCGGTTCCATTCAACATGCTGCTCAACCTGGTCAGCGCGTCAAACGCGGAAAACAAGGATGTGCTGTGGGGCTTCATCACCCGTTACGCGCCCGGCGTAACCGCGGAGAGCCATCCAAAGATGGACGAGTTGGTCGGCTACGCGATCCGCTATTTCCACGATTTCGTTCTGCCGGCGAAGAACTTCCGGCCCGCCGACGACGTGGAACGCGATGCGTTGACCGAATTGGATGCGATGCTTGCCATGTTGCCGGCCGACGCCGATGGGGCAGCGATCCAGGATGCGGCGCTGAACGTTGCACGCAAGATCGACCGCTATCAGGACCAGACCAAGAGGAGTCCCGATGGCGGTCCCGGCGTCTCGGTGGCCTTTTTCCAGATGATCTACGAGGTGCTGCTGGGCCAGGAGCGCGGGCCGCGGTTTGGTTCCTTCGTCGCGCTTTACGGCATTCCGGAAACCCGCGCGTTGATCGAAAAAGCCCTCGCGGGAGAGCTTGCGGGCTGACATTTCTGGTTTACCGCGTGGCGTTTACCAGCAAACCACGGCGCTTCTCGCGCGCCTTTTCTGCAACCGTCCCGTAGCGGTCGCCGTCGGGCAGCGCCCAGCCATTCTCAACCAGCCATTTTCCGAGATCGGTCTTAGCAAGCGCACAGGTCGTGACGACCTCCTCGCCGGTTGGCTTGTCTGGAACATCACAGCGGATCGCACGCCCCCGAAGGAACTGGCGGAAGGCCGTGCGCGCGCGCATGCCGCACGGAGTCTCGGCACCGCCCGCCTCGGGGCATGTCTTGTCCGGCGGCGTGGGAACGATGCCGGCAAGCTTTATACTGTAGCCGGCGACCTCGATCTCTCCGGCAGAGATTGCTATCGGCCGGCGCAGCAACGGGCCCTTCTGGGGCGCCAGATCCTCGGGCAACTTGTCACGGGCGAGGCCAAGGTCGCCCAGCGGCGGCCGCGGTTCTTCGCGGGTGAGCGCAACGTTGGAGGCCGTCGGCGCGACGATCGTATCGGGCGCAATCTGGCGCAGGATCTTCACTTCGGGCGAATGCAGGGGAGCCACCGCCAAGCGCTCCTGCCGCAGCGGAGGCTCCACAACCGATGGCTCCGGTCGGGCCTGGGTTGCCGTCGGTGCAGGCGGCCGGGCTTCTTCATTCGCAGGCGTGCGCATCACGGCGAATGCGCTCACGGAGATCACCAGGGCAAACCCGAGCAGGATCAGTGCCGCGCGAACCATCGGCCGCTACTGGCTGGCCCAAAGAACGCGCGCGATCCAGTCCACATCGCGTTTCGCGATCTTTCGGTCCGGATGATCCGGGTTGAGCGAAGCGAGCAACAACTCGTCTGCGCTTTGCCGTTCCAGCATCTTGGCCATCACCTCGCCACCGGTCGTGCGCACAACGACCCGATCCCCGTTTCTCACCGAAGCGCCCGGTTGAACGATGAGACGATCGCCGTTGCGATACACCGGAAGCATGGAATCGCCCTGAACCTCCAACGCATAGACGCCTTCGCCGGGCGGGACCGGAAATTCGATGAGGTCGAACCCGTCACCGATCGGGAACCCGGCATCATCGAAAAAACCGCCAGAGCCCGCCTGGGCCACGCCAACCAGCGCGATCTGCCTAGACGGATCCGTACGCGCGCGTTCGCTCGCCGGGATTTCGGTCTCGACCAGGCTCATGAATTCCCGCAGCGACGCGCCTGTGGCGCTCATCACCTTGGCGATTGACTCCGTGGAAGGCCATCGCGGACGGCCGTCTGCAGACCGGCGTTTCGATTTGTTGAATGCCGTGGAATCGAGACCGGCCTTTCGGGCCAGCCCCGAGGTTGACAAATCATAACGTGCGGCGATTGCGTCTATCGCCGCCCAGATCCGGTCATGGGAGAGCATCCATTTCTCCTGTCGCCCGAAAGGAATATTTACCGTTAGTTGAACGGTCCTGCCGAGTCCAGCAAACAGGACGATTTGTCTCAGGCGGTAAAGGGCGTCCGTCCGGTTGTCAGCGCGCGATCGACATAGTCGATGCGGTCCTGCCCCCAGAACACTTCGCCGTTCAGCACGTAGGAGGGAGAGCCCAGAGTTCCCGCGGCGATCGCTTCGGCGGTGTTGCCGGCGCGAACCGCGCTGATCTCGTCCGATCTTGCCCGATCAAGAATGGCGACGGCGCCGAAATCGGATTCGGCGAGGTATTTCGCCAGGACGGTCTCGTCGGACACGTTCTCCTCATTGACCCAAACCGCCTGGAACAGGCGGAACATGTAATCGCGCGGATTCTCGCCATTCGCCACGAGTGCCGCGATCGTGCAGTCGGCAAGCGTCGGATCGACCGGGAAATGGGCCGGTTTCAGATTGATAGGCAGTCCCCTCATGTCGGCGATCCGCTGCAGTTCCAGCAGGCGGTAGCGCTGACGCGACGGCGGGCGTTGCGGCAAAGGCAGAGCACCAGAGGTCGCGAACACTTCGCCCAGATTGACCGGTCGAAAAACCAGTTCGGCGCCGTGCTTGTCGGCCACCGCGCAGATTGCCTGATGGCCGAGATAGGTGAACGGCGAAATGATCGTGAAAAAATAGTCGATCCTGGCTGTCATGATCCCCCCTTCTTGCTGTGAGCGCGGAAGCATAGGCGGCCGGCGGAAAAAGAGAAAAGGAAAATGGCGCGACCGCGTTCAACGTTTCGCGAGCTTACCCGATTTCGCGAGGTTTCTGAGCCGGTTGTGCGACTCCATGAAGGCCTGTTCGGCCACGGTCGGCTGCCGCGGCGCCCCCGAGTAGCCAAGCGCCTCGAGTACTTCATCGATCGGCACGAACCGGCGTCCACGGAAATCGTAGACCCCCGCGGTGGTAAGAACCGCGGCGGCGACGTTTCCATCGTCCAGCTCGAAATGGTGTCGGCCGATTATCTGGGTCCCGTCCCAGGTCTCGATCGTTGAAACGACGTCGAAACGCCGCCACAGCCTGATCTCGCGGACGAAAACCGACTGGACGCCGCCCATCATCGGGCCCCATCCATTCTTGCGGCCGATGCGCATCAGGCCGCTGCGGAAGAAGATGTCGAGCCGGCCGACATCTGCCAGCATCAGGTAACGCGCATTGTTGAGATGCAGGTTGGGATCGATGTCGGTGGGAAGGCAGCGGAAGGACAGCCGGCTCTCGTCACCGGCGCGAAAAGGGCCGCGGCGACGCGTTGTCGCCACGACCTTGAACATGCGTCCCCAGACGTACATCGATTCGCCTTAAGTCAGGCCGCCTTCTTTTCAGCGGCAGTCCCGTAGGGATCAAAGCGCTGATAGAAAGTCTCGCCCTTCTCCGCCATGTCGACCAGAAGCTTCGGCGCCTTGAACTGCTTACCGTATTTCTTCTGCAAGCGCTTTGCGAGTTCGAGGAAGTTCGCTGCGCCCATGCCATCGATGTAGGACAGGGCACCCCCCGTGTACGGCGCGAAACCGAAGGCCAGGATCGAGCCGACATCCGCCTCGCGCGGGTCGATGACGATGCCCTCTTCCATGACGCGTGCGGCCTCGAGGGCTATCGTGACCAGGAACCGTTGCTTGAGCTCCTCGACATCGATCTTGTCAGGATCCTGTTGCGGATAAAGCGTCTTGAGTTCCGGCCACAGGTGCTTCTTGGCCGGCTTGGCCGGATAATCGTAGAAGCCCTTGCCATTCTTGCGCCCAAGGCGGCCATGGGTATCGACCATGGTGTTGACCAGTTCCATATGGCTTGGCTCGACGGCCTTCTCGCCGAGGTCGCGGATGGTCTGTTTCATGATCTTCTGGGCAAGGTCTATCGCCGTTTCATCGGTCAGCGCCAGCGGACCGACCGGCATTCCGGCCATCTTGGCGCTGTTCTCGATCATGGCCGGCGGCACGCCTTCGACCACCATGTTGAACGCCTCGCCCATGTAGCGCAGCACGCAACGGTTGACATAGAAGCCACGAGTGTCGTTGACGACGATCGGGGTCTTCCTGATCGCACGGACATAGTCCATGGCCACGGCCAGCGCTTTTTCGCCGGTGCGCTTGCCCATGATGATCTCGACCAGCATCATCTTGTCGACCGGCGAGAAGAAGTGAATGCCGATGAAGTTCTTCGGCCGCTTCGAGTTCTTGGACAGACCCGTAATCGGAATGGTCGACGTGTTGGATGCGAAGATTGCCGTGGACTTCAGGACAGCTTCGGCCTTTTCGGTCACGCCCTTCTTGATCTCCGAATCCTCGAACACGGCCTCGATGACGAGGTCAGCGCCGTCGAGCTCGGCATAGTCATATGCGGGCGTGATCAGCGACAGCAGCTTTTCCTTGTCTTCCGCCGTGGCACGACCCTTTCTGATCAGGCCGTCCATGAGGTTGGCGGAATGCGCCTTGCCCTTCTCGGCGGATTCCATGTCGCGATCCATCAGCACGACCGGGATGCCGGCTTTCGCCGTCACATAGGCAATGCCCGCGCCCATGAAGCCGGCGCCGAGCACACCGATTTTCCTGAACTTGGTCGGCTTTACGTCGGCCGGGCGGCGGGCGCCCTTGTTCAGTTCCTGCAGCGAGACGAACAGCGAGCGAACCATCATCGCCGCCTCGGTCGTTTGCAGGACCTCGGTGAAGTAACGCTGCTCGACGGTCAGAGCGGTGTCGAACGGCACGAGCAGGCCTTCATAGGCGCATTTCAGGATAGCGAGAGCGGCAGGATAATTGCCATAGGTCTCGCGGCGCATGATCGCCGATGCCGGCGGCCAGAGATTGGCACCAGCAGCCGAATAGACCGGGCCGCCCGGAAGGCGGAAGCCCTTCTTGTCCCACGGCTGGACCGGCTCCAGGCCGTCCTGGATGAATTTCTTTGCCGCCTGGATCAGCTTCTTTTCCGGAACGACCTCCGTGATGAGGCCCATTTTGAGCGCCTTGGCGGGCGTCAGCGACTGGCCGGTGGTCAGCATCTGAAGCGCAGCCTGGGTATCCGTCAGGCGCGGTACGCGCTGGGTGCCGCCGGCGCCCGGGAAGATGCCGACCTTGACTTCCGGCAGGCCCATCTTGACCTTGTCGGAGTCGGCGGCGACACGCGCATGGCAGGCCAGCGACAGTTCGAATGCGCCGCCCATACAGGTGCCGTTGATTGCCGAGACCCAGGGTTTGCCGCAGGTCTCCAGCTTGCGCCACAACCAACTCATCCGGCCGGCGGAATCGAACAGCATCTTGACCGCCTTCTCGGGATCCTTTTGCTTTTCCTGCTGGATAACGTCGAACATGCGCTTAAGCATGGTCAGGTCGGCGCCACCGGAGAACGATTCCTTCTTGCCGGAGGTCACGACGGCGCCCTTGATCGCGCCGTCGGCCACGACCTGGTCGATGATCTTGTCGAACTCGTCCATCACCTCCTCGGTGAAGACATTCATCGACTTGTCGGGCATGTCCCAGGTCACCAGGGCGATGCCATCGGCGTCGGTTTCGACCGTGAAGTTCCTGTAGTCAGTCATTGTGTTGTTTTCCTCTCGGTCAGACGCGTTCGATAATCGTGGCGGTACCCATGCCGGCGCCGATGCACAACGTCACCAGCGCGGTGTTGAGATCGCGGCGCTCCAGCTCGTCCAGCACAGTTCCCAAGATCATCGCGCCGGTCGCGCCCAGCGGGTGGCCCATGGCGATGGCGCCGCCGTTCACGTTCATCTTGTCGTGCGGGATGTCGAATGCCTGCATGTAGCGCAGCACAACGGAGGCGAAGGCCTCGTTCAGTTCGAACAAGTCGATGTCTTCGATCTTCATCTTCGCGCGCTTGAGCAGTTTTTCGGTCACATCAACCGGACCGGTCAGCATAATAGCGGGCTCCGAGCCGATATTGGCGAAGGCGCGAATGCGCGCGCGCGGCTTCAGGTCCATCGCCTTGCCGCCCTTCTTCGAGCCGAGCAGCACGGCGCCTGCGCCATCCACGATGCCGGAGGAATTGCCCGCATGGTGGACATGCGTGACCGCCTCGATCTCGGGATAGCGCTGGACGGCAACGGCGTCGAAGCCGCCCATCTCGCCAGGCATGATGAAGGAGGGATTGAGCGAGGCCAGCGACTGCATGTCGGTGTCGGGACGCATGTGCTCGTCATGATCCAGAATCGTCATGCCATTCTGGTCCTTGATCGGAATGACAGAATTCTTGAAGTAGCCCTTTTCCCAGGCCGCGGCAGCGCGCCTCTGGCTTTCCACCGCATAAGCGTCCACGTCGTCGCGCGAGAAACCGTATTTGGTGGCGATCAGGTCAGCGGACACGCCCTGCGGGACGAACCAACCCGGCATCGCGACGCTGGGATCCATCGCCCAGGCGCTTCCCGAGGCGCCCATGCCGACGCGCGACATCGATTCCACGCCGCCGGCGATGACGATGTCGTCCGCGCCCTGGGCGATCTTCGCCGCACCGAAGTTGATCGCGTCGAGGCCCGAAGCGCAAAAGCGCGAGATCTGCATGCCCGGCGCCTTGTTATCGTAGCCGGCTTCGAAGGCAGCGGCGCGCGGGATTACCGAACCGGCTTCGCCGACCGGATCTACGCAACCGAAGATGATATCGTCGACACTCGACGTGTCGAGACCATTACGGTCGCGGACTGCTTCCAGCGCCCGCGCGGCCAGGCGCACCGCCGGCACCTCGTGAAGCGATCCGTCTTTCTTGCCGCGCCCACGCGGTGTGCGGACCGTGTCATATACATATGCATCTGCCATTTCGCTCTCCTCGGTATGTGTCTGCCGGTCAGCCCTAGAGGCTGCGCGCGATCAGGAGTTTCATGATTTCGTTGGTGCCGCCATAGATGCGCTGGACGCGGGAATCGCGCCACATCCGGGCGATCGGATATTCGTTCATGTAACCGTAGCCGCCATGCAATTGGAGGCATTCGTCCATCACCTTGCATTGGAGATCGGTCAGCCAGAGCTTGGCCATGGAAGCCAGTTCGGGCGTCAGCCGACCCTCGAGGTGCTCGGCGGTGCAGTAGTTGTAGAAGGTGCGGCCGACCGTCGCTTCGGTCTTCAGCTCGGCGAGCTTGAACTGCGTGTTCTGGAACTCGATGATCGATTTTCCGAACGCCTTCCGCTCTTTGACATAGTCGGAGGTCAGCGCGATCGCCCGCTCGATCATGGCAATCGCACCGGCACCGATCATCAGCCGCTCCTGCGGCAGTTGTTGCATCAGCTGGACAAAACCCAGCCCTTCCTCGTGGCCGAGGAGGTTGGCGGTGGGCACGCGAACATTGTTAAAGAACAGCTCGGAGGTGTCATTGGATTTCAGCCCGACCTTGTCGAGATTTCGGCCCCGCTCGAACCCCTCGACCTCGTTGGTCTCGACGATGATGAGCGAGGTACCCTTGGCGCCAGCCGCCGGGTCCGTCTTGGTGACCACGATGACGAGGTCGGCCAACTGGCCGTTGGTGATAAACGTCTTGGACCCGTTGATGACATAGTGGTTGCCGTCCTTCTTCGCGGACGTCTTCACGCCCTGCAGGTCGGATCCGGCGCCCGGCTCGGTCATGGCGATGGCGCCGATCATCTCGCCCGACGCCATTTTCGGCAGCCACTTCTTCTTCTGCTCCTCGGAGCCGTAATGCATGATGTACGGCATCACGATGGCGTTGTGCAGGCCGATGCCGAAGCCGTCGACGCCGACGTGGCTGACCGCCTCAATGATCACGCTCTCATGGGCATAGGAACCGCCCGAACCGCCGTATTCCTCCGGCATGGAGGCGCCAAGCAATCCTGCCTCGCCGGCCTTACGCCAGCATTCGCGATCGAAAATCTCGGCCTTCTCGAACTCGTCGTAGCGCGGAGCGATTTCCGATTCGAGCCATTTGGATGCCATGTCCTGCAACATGGAAACATCTTCGGTCTTCCACTCCGGCGCCGTGACGCCGAGAACTTCTGCCGGCTGTGCGGTCATGCGTACCTCCCGATAACCCGCTGCGAATGCCTGTCCAATGCGCTGAAAATGCGGACCGTCGAGCCTAAAACGCTTCCGCGGGCAGCGCCATCATTGATTCGGCTCCAGCCTGGATCCGCGCCAACCGCGTTGCTGTCTCCGGCATGAGCCGTTCCATGAAAAAGCGCGCGGTGATCAGCTTGTTCTGCAGGAACTCCGGCGAAACGCCGTTTGCGTCCTCCTGCGCGCTCTTGGCCATCATCGCCCACATGTAGCCAATGGCGACAAGACCGAAGAGGTGCAAATAGTCGGTCGAACCGGCGCCTGCGTTATCCGGCTCCTTCATTGCATTCTGCATGAACCACATGGTCGCCGCCTGCAGGTCGTTCAAGCCCTTCTTCAGGTGCTTTGTGTAGAACGCCATGTTTTCGTCGGCGCGATTTTCCTCGCAGAAATCGCCAACTTCCTTGAAGAATGCCGTGATGGCGCGGCCGCCGTTGGCGGGCAACTTGCGTCCGACAAGGTCCAGTGCCTGGATGCCGTTGGCGCCCTCGTAGATCATGGCAATACGGGCATCGCGGACATACTGGCTCATGCCCCATTCCTCGATGTAGCCGTGACCGCCGTACATCTGCTGCGCGGCCACCGCGTTGTCGAAGCCCTTGTCGGTCAGTACACCTTTGATGATCGGGGTCATAAGACCCATGTGGTCATCGGCCGCTTGGCGTTCCTTTTCGTCTCCGGAACGATGCGCGACATCCGACTTGAGCGCGGTCCACAGGACGAGTGCCCGGCCGCCCTCGTTGAAGGCGCGCGCGGTCATCAGCGTGCGGCGAACGTCGGGGTGGACAATGATCGGATCGGCCTTCTTGTCCGGCTCCTTTGGGCCGGTGAGCGCCCGGCCCTGAATGCGCTCGCGCGCATAAATGGCGGCGTTCTGGTAGGCGATCTCGCTGATCGCGAGACCCTGCAGACCAACGCCCAGCCGCGCTTCGTTCATCATGGTGAACATGGCGCGCAGACCCTTGTCCTGCTCGCCGAGGAGATAGCCGGTGGCTTCGTCGTAGTTGAGGACACAGGTGGCATTGCCGTGGATGCCCATCTTCTCTTCGATGGAACCGCAGGATACGCCGTTGCGCGCTCCCGGGTTGCCGGCTTCGTCAGGCAGAAACTTCGGCACGATGAACAGCGAGATGCCCTTGACGCCCTCCGGCGCGCCCTCGACGCGGGCGAGGACCAGATGGATGATGTTCTCGGCCATGTCGTGATCGCCGGCCGAAATGAAAATCTTCTGACCGGAGATCTTGTAACTCCCGTCGCCGTTGGGAACCGCCTTGGTCCGCAGAAGGCCGAGATCGGTACCGCAATGCGGCTCGGTCAGGTTCATCGTGCCGGTCCAGGTGCCTTCGGCCATCTTGGGCAGGTAGGCCTGCTTTTGCTCGTCGGTGCCATGGGCAAGGACAGCGGCAATCGCGCCCTGGGTCAGACCCGGATACATCATCAGCGCCATGTTGGCGGAGATCATGTATTCGCTGACCGCGGAGTGCACGGTATAGGGCAGGTTCTGGCCGCCGAACTCCTCCGGCATCGCCAAGCTGATCCAGCCGCCCTCGCAATACTGCCTGTAGGCGTCCTTGAAACCGTCGGGCGTGGACACCGAACCGTCGTCGTCCCGAGTACAGCCCTGCTGGTCGCCGATCTGGTTGAGCGGGAACATGACGTTCTCCGCGATCTTCGACCCTTCTTCCAGAATGGCTTCGACAACATCCATCGTCGCATCCGAGAATCCCGGAAGGTTGCTGTACCGTTCATAACCGAGGACGTTTTTCAACACGAAGACGGTGTCTGTTACCGGCGCCTTGTAACTTGGCATGGTTCGCTCCCAAAAAATGAATAACCGCGATTGAGCCGGTTCCCGCACCAGCACCCCCGCTTTGCATCTTCGATATCAAACTTTGACGTTTGCGTAAACGTCAATTTACAGGTTCACGTCGATTTTATCTGTGCGCCCGGCACAGCGCGAGTGACTTCCAGGGGCCGGCAGCCGCCGGTCCAGGCGCCTATTTGGAAGTAGTGGCCGGCGAGCGCGCGGCGAGTTCGGCGCGGATACTGTCGGTCATGCCGCTCAACTCGCTGATCGCCTCATCGAGCGCCGTGCGTTGCTGACGAAGCCGGGTAAGCTGCTTTTCGGACTTTTCCAGCGCGACACGCATCTGGCGAATATTGGTTCCCTGGGGATCATAGAGGTCGAGCATCTGCTTGACCTCCCGCAACGAGAACCCGACTTTCCGGCCCAGCAGGATCAAACGAAGGCGGGCCCGGTCACGCCGCGTGTACAATCGGGAATTGCCGTCCCTCACCGGGGCCAGCAAACCGCGGTCCTCATAGAAACGGAGCGTGCGAAGGGTCACACCGAACTCCGAAGCCATTTCACCGATTCGCGACAGATTGGCGTTCTCGCCATCATCATGCACAATAGCAGCATTTGCGGAGACCTGCTCCGCTGTCATTTGACCGGCCATCTTCCAATTCCCAACATGCTGCCGCGCCATCCGGATTGAATGCGAGCAGTCCTCGCCTGTCGCGCTGGCGGTTTCACGACATCCCGCATCACCAACGCGCACGAGACTCATAATTACCTTTACGTAAGCGTCGTATAAATTCCCAAAGCGGTCGGTTCAAGAGCGAAATGCAGGATTTTGACCGCGATTGCTCGGATTATCCAATCGCAGGCTAATATTGGTTAACGCCTTATTTACCACGTTTGGAGGATTGTTGGCGCGTCGGTGACCCGTGCCTTTCATGTTCAGCGTATAACACGGTTCGTCGGACCGAGGGGAAAGGTGCTCCACCGCCTCGGCCGCGCGCAGAAGCAAGGCCCGCCGTTCCCTCGCCACATGAACGAACATCAAGCGGCCGGCAGGCATTGCGAACAGGCGTATCGATGAAAACCAAGCGAAACTACCTCGATTCTCTCAATGCCGGGCGCCGTCGCCGCTCCAACACGTCGCTTGACGACATCAGCGACACATTGAGTGCACTCGAAGACAAGCTCGCTGCCAACAATCCGCGTGGCGCATCAAGGGTAGCAAGCCCCCGCCAGTCGCCGGGTCTTGCCGATCGCCCGGCACGCAACCCGTCTGCAAACCCGGCCCTGCCGCGTTCGGGATCGTTTGCGGGCAGCCAGACTGCAAGCTACCAGGCCGGGGATAGGGCCAGTGCGCGCAGCGAAGGTTACGCATCCATACACCGTATCTCGGACGAACTGCGGGCATTGCGCAATGACCTGCAGCGCGAACTGAATTCCGGAATCAAGAAGGAATTCGAAAGTCTTCGCGATCTCTTGGCGTCGATGTATGCCGAAGCCGGCTCGAGCCGCGCCGGCTCCGCGCTGATGCCCGAGTTGGACCGCATTGCAGATGCCGTCGAAACGCTTTCGGCGCGTGGCGATCACGGCGATGTCCGCGAATTGCGCGCCGAGATAGAGATACTCAAAGGCGCGATCAACGATCTGGCGCGCGAAGATTCCGTCCAATCGCTGAAAACCCGCTGGACCGATTTCGACCGGCGCTGGGACACGATCGAGAACAGCCTCCACAGAAACAGCGATTTCGACCAGACGCAGCATCGGGCGATTGCCGCGCTCAATACCCGTCTCGATTCGATCATGGATGCCGTCGCAACCCTGCCAGAATCGCTGTCGGTGCGCTCGCTTGACGAGAAGATCAGGATCCTGGGCGAAGCGATCGATCATGTCTCGGACAGGCCGAGCCTGTCATCGAACATGCTTGGTGCGGTCGAGGACCGGCTTGACGAAATCAGCCGCGCGATCGCCGCCACCACATCAGCGCCGGTCGCGTTCGACACATCCTCGATCGAACGCATCGAGGCGCGCATAGCGTCCCTCGCCAAGCAGATAAACGAGGTTGTGGAGCCGGCGCCCGGTTTCGTTACACATCTTCAGGAACTGTCGGACCGGATCGACGCCATTGCCAACCGCGCCGAAATGCCCAACGAGGCTATCGAACGCGTTGCAAAACAACTGGCCGTAATCACCGATCATCTCGAAGCGAGCCAGCCCCCGGCGGACCTCAACGTTCTGCTCCATGGGGTAGAAGAACGGATCCTGTCCCTGTCCGACACCCTCCAGCGCAGCACGGATGACGTAGCGGCGCGAAGCCAGCAGATGTTTGGTGAACTGGAGAGCAGGCTTGAAGACCTCGCCGCGCGCTTCGATGCGCAATCATCTTCCGGCGCGGGCTCGGCGGCGATCCTGTCCGATCTTGAAACACGGTTCGACCAGCTGGCCGCGCGCCTGGACGCCGACACAGCGCGAAGCGAAACCACCTTGCGTTCCACTTTCGATGATCGGTTCCGCGAGCTCGAAAACCAGCTCTCACAGGAGCGCGCCACGGGCGACGGTACAGCGTCCGCGTCGACCGATGCCATAGAGGCGCGCCTTGATGCCCTGGCCGAAAAACTGGAAAACCAGGCGACGTCGCACGCACCGTATGACGAGGTCATTCGCAACCTTGAAGCCCAGATTGCGAACATTTCGAGCTTCATAGCCGGTTCCGATGGGCGGGCACCCGGCCTCGACGATCTTTCGCCGCGTCTCGATGAGATCGAACGCGCACTCTCGAGCAATCACGAGCGGGTCATGGAGGCTGCGCGGCTGGCCGCCGAAGATGCGGTCAAGTCCGCGTCTTCGCGTGAAGACAGCGGCTCGGGCGCCGTCGCCGCGCTTGCCGAGGACCTCAAGGAACTGGATGCGCTAGCGCGGCGCTCGGAAGAACGCAGCACGAAGACATTCGAGGCGATCCAGCAAACGCTTCACAAAATCGTCGACCGGCTCGAAACGCTTGAGAACACTCGCCTTTCCGCGCCGGGCAACTCACCGCGGCCGGATTCAGCCTCGAAATCCTCCAAGATGGAACTCGATTCCGCGCCTGCCATGGAAACCGGTGAAGAAGACTTCCTCGTCGCCGATGCCGTAAAAGGCGAACGGATTGCCGGTGCTCCGGTCCTGGAAAAACAGTCGGCTGCCAATTCCGTCGCACCCGCCGTGATGTCAGCGCTCAAAGCCGGGCCTTCGGCTGGAGAAAGCGACACTGACGGGAAGAAAAAGATGTCTGTCCTTGGCGGACTGACGCGCGCATTCTCGGGCCGGAAGGAGCCGAAGAAAGACGCGCCGACCGAGGACGACGTGACGGCGGGCGCCGACGAAATGTCCCTGTCCGGGGCGCCGGAGGTCGACGAGAAGGACGAACTACTCGAGCCGGGAACCGGCGCGCCCGACCTCGGCGCCATCATGAAGCGGGTTCGTGAAGAGCACGACAACCCTGCCAAGCGCATGGACCCCGACGCTGCCAAGGCGGATTTCATTGCAGCGGCGCGCCGGGCCGCGCAGGCAGCAGCGGCGGAAGCGAAGGGACCAAAAGGCCGCTCGGAGAAAGTCGGCCAGAACGGCAAGCTGGCAATCGGCTCCCTGCTGTCCGAAAAGCGCAAATCACTGCTGATGGCCGCTGGCGTGATCATGATAGGTATCGCCGGGTTCCAGCTCAGCAAATCTTTCTTCCACGACAAGCCGGCTTCGGTGGCTCAAAAGGCTCCATCCGTTTCACAGTCAGAAACAGCCAAGGAAGAGCCCTCGTCCAGCCCGGCAGACGATCCGCTTGCGGCAACCGATGTCCAACCGGAAGACACCGCACCGAATAACGTTCGCGTTGTCGATACCGGGAAGACTTCCGAAGCGGAAAACCCGGACCCGATGAACGCATCGGTGCCGGCCGCGATGAAACCTGACCTCGAAGAGACGACAACCGCGATATCCCCGTCCGAAGAACCGTCAGACACCGGCAACGAGAACAAGCTTTCCATCGACTTCGGCCCACAGCCGTTGCGGAATGCGGTCGCGAGCGCCGATCCGAAGGCGTATTTCGAGGTCGCAACCCGCTACGCGGATGGACGCGGCGTTGCCACCGATCTTGCCAAGGCCGCAGAATGGTACGCGCATTCAGCCGAAGCCGGATATGCGCCGGCGCAGTATCGGATCGGCAACTTTTTCGAGAAAGGCCTTGGCGTCAAACGGGATATCCCGGCCGCCAAGCGCTGGTACGAGCAAGCGGCCGAGCAAGGCAATGTCAGCGCGATGCACAATCTGGCCGTGCTCTATGCCATGGGCGCCGACGGAGCCGCGGACAATGAAACTGCGGTCAAGTGGTTCCGCAAGGCTGCCGAGCTCGGCGTCAAGGACAGCCAGTTCAATCTCGCCATTCTTGACGCGAAGGGCGTCGGCACACCTCAGGACCTCGTCGATTCCTACAAATGGTTCGCGGTGGCGGCCCGTAACGGCGACAAGGATGCCGCCGACAAGCGCGACGAGGTCGCCAAGGCCCTGCGTCCGGAACAGCTCGACAAGGCGCGCGCAGCTGCCGACCTGTGGAAACCCCAAGCCGTCAACACCGAGGCCAATTCCTTCGTGGCGCCCGATGCGTGGCAGGGCGCGCCCGAGGAAACCGCTGCAATCGACATGCAAAAGGCCGTCCGCAATATCCAGCTGATCCTGACCAAGAACGGTTACGATGCCGGTCCGGCGGACGGTGTCATGGGCGCGCGCACCAAACAGGCGATCAAGGCGTTCCAGAAAGACAACGGCATGACGGTCACCGGCGAAGTCGATGAAACCCTGGTGCGCGCACTTCTGGCCAAGAATTGACAACCGGGTCGGGCCGCGCGCCCGACCCTGGTGATCCGCGGCCCTGAAATTTACCAACACGCCGCGTTTTTTTGTCGCAGCGGTCTAAAATCAGCTCTCTCGTTTGACTCTACAACCGCCCGGATGCATGAACAATCTTTCATGCGTTCGGCTCGACCCTGGCGAGAGGGCGCTTTTTTTGACCTTCCAAGCGGGGATTCCGGGTGAGTATCTACCTCCCCATCGCCGAACTGTCGGTGAACATGATCGTACTGCTCGCGATGGGCGGCGCGGTCGGCTTCCTGTCGGGCATGTTTGGAGTGGGCGGCGGGTTTCTCATAACGCCGCTTCTGATTTTCTATAACATCCCTCCCGCCGTGGCGGTTGCGACCGGCGCGAACCAGGTTATCGCATCCTCATTTTCCGGAGCGCTGGCGCATTTCAAGCGCGGAACGGTCGACTTCCGACTGGGAATGGTCCTGCTCGCCGGCGGTGTCGCCGGGTCTTCTGTCGGCGTCTATGTCTTCGCCCTGTTGCGGGCGCTCGGGCAGCTCGACCTGATCGTGTCGCTGCTCTATGTCGCGTTTCTGGGCGTCATCGGCGCCCTGATGATGTGGGAGAGTATCGGTGCCCTGAGAAAGGCCGGCAAAGGCGGCAGCGTAACTCTCAAAAAACCCGGCCAACACAACTGGATTCACCGCCTGCCGCTCAAGGTGAGGTTCCGGGCATCCAAGCTGTTCGTCAGTATAATCCCGGTGCTGGTGCTGGGCGCCGTAATCGGCTTTCTGGCATCGATAATGGGTGTCGGAGGCGGGTTCATCATGGTCCCGGCGATGATCTACCTGCTGAAGGTGCCGACCAACGTGGTTATCGGGACATCGCTGTTCCAGATCGTCTTTGTCGCTGCGTTCACCACAATCGTGCATGCAACGACGAACCAGACAGTGGATGTCGTGCTTGCTTTCCTGCTCATGCTCGGCGGCGTCGCCGGCGCCCAGTATGGCGCCAAGGTCGGTCAGCGCTTGCGCGGCGAGCAACTGCGCGCGCTCCTTGCCGCGCTCGTATTGATCGTGGCGGTCCGGCTTGCCGTCGACCTCTTCCTCCGTCCGGTGGACATCTATTCTCTGGCGCCGGGGTTGCTGTGATGCTGACGTGCGGCGCAAGAATATCCATTTGTCGCGCGGCCGCCGCGCTTTACCTGTTGCTTGCCGCCGGATCGAGCGCGGTCGCGCAAGACCGGGAAGATCAGCCCAGAGAAAAGATCAATATCGGCCTCTCGACCGAGACCGTGACCATTACGCCGGACTTCTCGGGAGCCGACCTGACCGTTTTCGGATCGCTTGAAAACACCGAGCCCCAAATCCTTCGTCAGGGCAGATACGATATCGTCGTGGTGCTGGAAGGGCCCTTACGTCCGGTGGTTGTTCGTCGCAAGGACCGGATGCTTGGGATTTGGATTAATGCCGCATCCCAAAGGTTCGCCAGCGTCCCGGTGTCCTACTCGGTCGCGATGACCCGGGCGCCCCAGGACATCACCGACGACAAGAACTACAAACTACTCTTGCTGGGTATCGACAACATCTATCTGCGCCCGGCCGATGAGAACCCGGATCCGGCGAAGACCGAGGAATTCGGCGCGGCATTGCGCGGCATCAAGCAAAGAACGGGCTTGTACAACCAGCGCGTCGGGAGCCTCACCTTCATCGGCTCGAACCTGTTCAGAGCGTCGCTTGCCCTTCCGGCGAACATTCCTGTCGGCACTCACCGCGCCCGCGCATTCCTGTTCCGAAATGGCGCGTTCGTCGATGAGGCTTCGGACCAGCTGGTTATCGTCAAATCGGGCATCGAGCAGTCCATTTACGTGGCAGCCAACTCGTACGGCTTCCTGTACGGCGTTTTTGCCGTCATACTTGCTGTCGTTACCGGCTGGATCGGACGAATCGTTTTTAAGCGCGACTAACGCGCATTGAGTACGTTTCCGGGAAATCGGCCTGTCGCTCGGGATGACTGATACGATCTGGAAATGACGCGTTCGACCCGCCAAACCGCACAATTGGTCCTGGGTACCGGGCTTGTCCCGCTGGCAGGAATGTCGTTGTGGCTGGCCCTGATCGGCGACAGTCATCCCTGGCGCACCGATACGGTATTCGGATTGAAGACCTATGCGGCCGTCATGCTTTCTTTCCTCGGGGGGACGTGCTGGTCCGCAGCCACCGGCGAGGATGAATCGGAGGCGCCGCGAGCACATACGTTCGCGATTCTCCCGGCACTGGCCGGCTGGACGAGCCTGATGCTGCCTGACGCCTATTCGTTTGCGGTGCTTGCGGTCTCGTTTGCCGGGTTCGGCGCACTGGACCAGTTCAGCGCAATACGCACCCCGACGCCCCAGCGGACCGGCCGGACCCGTTATTACGTGACGCTCCTGGCCGTCGCTTCAATGATCACCGCATTTGCCGCCACGGCAGAGACAATCGTCCTACCCGCGCACAAGGGAATTGCCGGGTATGGTGTAGACGCGATCCTGCCCCAGCACGTGAGCGACTAGCCTGTCCCCGCTGAACAACCGGCCGAATGCCTTGTCGCGAACGTTGAGACAGCCCGTGTAGGCGCC
>JBNLDE010000205.1:0-5458 GCA_050304175.1 Zhengella sp.
GGTTTTTTTCCGCGCCGAGCGGGCGGACGCCCGCCTGTCCTTTGCGAGGGACGTAGAACCGGGTGTCATTTCGGCCGTTCGCCGCCTGCCGGGCATCCTTGGCGCCGAAACCTTCCGCTCCGTTCCGGTCATCCTGCGTCACGGCCATTTGAAGAAACGCGCCGCGATAATAGGCCGACAGGTCGAAGGGCGGTTGTCGCGGGTTCTCGACAAGGACGGAAATCCCGTCGCCATCCCGGAACATGGCCTTGTCCTCGCCGATCGCCTGGCCGCGCAACTCGATGTCAGGCCGGGTGACAAGCTGGAAGTCGAACTGATCGAGAACGGAAACCGGATCGTCGAGGTGACGCTCGCTGGCGTGGTGAAGAGCTATATCGGTCTCGGTGCCCACATGCAGATCGATGCCTTGAACCGGCTCGCCGGTATCGGGCCGCGGGTCAACGGCGCATGGATCGACGTCGATACGGCCCGCCTCGGCGCGTTCCATACCGCCATGAAGGGCAGTTCAACCCTGTCGGGGCGCTGGCCTCCGACTGGCTATGATCTCGTTACGGTCGGCCCGCTGGGTTTCGGCTTCCTCTATCCGGTGATCAAACAGACGCCGTCCATCGGAACCATTGCGCTCCAGACGGTCTCACGGCAGAAATTCCGCGAAACGATCGAGGAGAACATCGTCATCATGACGACGGTCTACGTATCGATCGCGGTGATTGTCGCCTTCGGCGTAGTCTACAATTCGGCGCGTATCCAGTTGTCCGAGCGGGCGCGCGAACTGGCGAGCCTACGTGTGCTGGGTTTTACCCGCGCGGAGGTTTCCCAGGTCCTTTTGGTCGAATTGCTGGTCATTTCCCTGATCAGCCAGCCGCTCGGTTGGGTCATAGGCTACGGTTTCGCATTCGCGGTCGTGGCCGGCTTCGAGAGCGATCTCTACAGCATTCCCTTTGTCGTCAATCCGCGGACTTTTGCATTCGCAAGCCTCGTCGTACTGTCGGCAGCAGCGGCCTCCGCGCTGATCGTCCGCCGCCGAGTGGACCGGCTTGACCTCATCAGGGTATTGAAGACACGGGAGTAAGACATGCGCGGGCATCTCGTCAGGAACACGCTTCTGCTTGCCTTGGGGTTGGCCTTGGCGGCCGCAGTCTGGTGGGTCCTCAGCGAAAAACCGGTCGCTGTCGATACTGCGCAGGTCAGCGTCGGCCCGATGGCGGTGACGGTCGAGGAGGACGGCGCGACGCGCGTGAAGGAGGTCTACCGCATTTCCTCGCCGGTCAGCGGTAACGTCGATCGCTCCCTGCTCGAAGTCGGCGATCCCGTAAAGGCGGGCGAGACCGTGGTCGCGACCATCAATCCGCTCGAACCTTCGTTCATCGACGAGCGCTCGCGCGCCGAAGCGCGGGCGCATGTGGAGGCGGCGCGCGCGGCGGTCGATGTAGCCGAAGCCTCGCTCAATCAGGCGCGTTCCCAGCTTTCGCTGAGCCAGTCGGATTACGAGCGCGCGCAACGCCTGTCGCGGAGCAATACGATCGCCGAGAGCCAGCTTGAGCGGGCGCGCATCGACGTCGAACTGAAGAAGGCGCTGGTTTCCAGCGCCGAGGCGCAAGTCGAGCTCCGGTTGAGCGAACTGGCCAGCGCGCGCGCCATGCTGATCCAGCCGGGCGACCAGGCATTGCGCGAGCCCGACGACAAGTGTTGCGTGCGCCTGCGTGCACCGATCGATGGTGTCGTGCTCGATCTGGCGGTCAAGTCCGAGCAGGTGGTCGCCGCCGGCGCGCCGCTCGCCGAGATCGGTGACCCGCGCGATCTGGAAGTCGTGGTCGACCTGCTGTCGTCGGATGCCGTTCGCATCGCGCAGGGATCGAAGGCTCTGATCGAGGGGTGGGGCGGCGATCCGATCGGCGCGACCGTGCGGCGCATCGATCCCGCAGGTTTCACCAAGGTCTCGGCGCTCGGCATCGAGGAAAAGCGGGTCAACGCCGTACTCGATCTCGACGGCGGTGACCCGGCGCTCGGGCACGGTTTCCAGGTTCGCGTCCAACTGGAGGTGTGGCGATCGGAAAACGCCCCAAGGGTTCCGCTTGCCGCGCTTTTCCGCGACGGCAGCAATTGGGCGGTCTTCGCCATCGAGAATGGACGCGCCAAGCTTCGGCAAGTCGAAATCGGCCAAATGAACAACGAGATGGCCGAAGTCCTGTCCGGACTCGATGACGGCGAGGCCGTGATCGTCTATCCGGGCGACGTGATCATGGATGGAACCCTGGTCGAGCCGAGAGAGTAGAGGGCACGAGGGCCGGCCGGGCCCGAACCGGGGCGCTTAACCGGTTCGCAACGGGTCTAGCTTAAGATTTTGCTGATATACGGAACGTCTCGGTGTCGACCGGGGCGCACGGCAGGATCTGGAATGGTTGCATGGGCGCATCGGGATTAAGGCGGTTTCGGGACGACGTGCTCGACGCATTCGCGTTGAACCTGACCGATCCGGCCAGTCTGGCCTTGGCCCGCGCCCAGATACCCACCCTGCTCGGGGCGATGATCGTCACCTATGTGGCGGCCAATTGGGTCATCCGCGCGCAGTATGAAAACTGGGTGCTCCCGTCGGCCTGCATTATCTCTCTTCTGCTTGTCGCGTCGGTCTATTTCGTCGGGCACGGGACCGGGACGGAATCCGCCCTCAAGCGCCGGGCCGCCTGGGCACATGTCGCGACCGGCCTGTCGGCGGTGGCGCTCGTGGCCGGAAGCATCCTGGTCGCCGACCCGTTGGGCGACAACGCCGTTTCGGGCCTCATACTCATCTGCATGAACGCGACGACGGCGATCCTGATCGGCCTGACCTTTTCGTCGACGCCGAGCATTGCAACCCTGCAATTGCTGATCGCCGGCATTCCGGGAATGGCCAAGGTTCTCTACGATCGCGACCCCGATGCAATTGCCCTGGGCTTCATGTTTGTCGGCATCGTCGCGCTGATGATCCGCATCATTTCCAGGGCAAATGCGGAACGGGCCGGCCTCATACAGACGCGCAAACACCTCGCCCGCAAAACGGCCGAGGCAGAACAGGCGTCGCTGGCCGCGCAGGCGGCCGACCGGGCGAAGTCCGAGTTTCTTGCCAATATGAGCCACGAGATCCGTACCCCGATGAACGGCGTGCTCGGTATGGCCGAACTGCTGGTCAAGACCGACCTCGACCCGCGCCAGGCGACCTTCGCCAACGTGATCCTCAAATCCGGCAACGCCCTGCTGACGATCATCAACGACGTGCTCGACTTTTCCAGGATCGACGCGGGCGAAATGGAGCTCGATCCGGCGCCGTTCGATCTGGTCGATGCGGTCGAGGACGTCGCCACGCTGATGTCGGCGACCGCGGCGCAAAAGGACCTGGAACTGATCGTGCAGATCGATCCGGGCCTGCCGGCATCCGTGACCGGCGATGTCGGCCGGTTCCGCCAGATCGTCACCAATCTCGTCGGCAACGCGGTCAAGTTCACCGAAAACGGCCACGTCCTGGTCCGTCTTTCCGGCACGGTCGAGGCCGGGATGGCGAAGCTCTCGATCACGGTCGAGGATACGGGCGTCGGCATTCCCGCCGACCAGGTGAATGCGGTGTTCGAGAAATTCGCCCAGGCCGACAACTCGTCGACCAGGCGCCATGAGGGCACCGGCCTCGGGCTGGCCATCGCCGCGCGCCTGGCGGCGCTAATGGATGGCGGCATCGAAGTCGAATCCGAATTCGGCAAGGGCTCCGTCTTCCGTCTCACCGTTGTCTTGCCGGCCGCCGGCGGGCACGAAAACGCGACCGGCATTCCGGCCGGACTGGCGGGCAAGCGGATCCTGATCGTCGACGACCACGCGCTTGCGGGCCAGGTCTACGCCCGCCAGATCGGCGGCTGGGGCTGCGATTGCGCCGTCGTGGAAGATTGCGCGACAGCCTTGCGTTTCACGGATCAGGCTGCGCGGATGGGCGCACCCGTCGATTGCGTCGTTTTCGACAGCGGAATTCCGGGCGCGGCCACCCATAACTTCCTTGCATGCTTGCGCGGCAATCGCCTGACGGCCAACCTGCCGGCCATTGCGCTGACAACCGTCAACCAGATCGACGAGGCGCGCCTGGTCCTGAACCACGCGGCAACGACGTGTCTTGTCAAGCCGCCGCGCGCCTCCGCCCTGCTGGCGACGCTCGTCGATGCCGTGCAATCGGCTCAGACCGTGCCTTTGCCCGAAATGTTCGGTAACGCGACCGCGGCCCCTTCGCGGCTTCGCGCCTGAACGCGGCGCCGGCTCCGCAAACGAGGGTCAGTTGTCCGAAGGCTTGCAGTAGCGGACGAACCCGCCGTCCATGTAGTAGCAATCCTTGACATAGACGGTTCCGGTGGCCGTCTTCATCTTTCGCACAGTGCATTCGCACGACTTCTGCGGTTTCCTGTCGGGCGGGCAGGGCGCCGCGAGGCATCCGGCCGCCGCGGGGCCGGTGTTCGGTCCGCCGCGCTGGGCGAGGACGGGCGAGCCGGCGGCCAGCACGAATGCGATGCCAAGCACGGCTCTGCCGGCAATCGACTTTGCGGACATGTTTCGAGCAGTATGCATCGTCAGGCTCCTTTATGGAGACAGGTCGCATCCATGTGGAGGATACAACAATTTCCGCCGCCGCGCACGGTGTTCCCGCCGCGCCGCGGTTGGCGCGCACCGGGGACGGGCGCCGGGCCCCCAAAGCCGCGCAGCGCTTGACCGCCATGTGCGCCGCGACTAGGGTCCGCGCGATTTTTCCCGCCGCAATGGATTGACCGTGACAATCGACCACATGAACCCCAAGCGCTCGTTCCAGGGCCTGATCCTGACCTTGCACAATTACTGGGCCGAACACGGCTGCGTGATCCTGCAGCCCTATGACATGGAAGTCGGCGCCGGCACCTTCCATCCGGCGACCACCCTGCGCGCGCTCGGGCCCCGGCCGTGGAACGCGGCCTACGTCCAGCCGTCCCGCCGGCCCAAGGACGGCCGCTACGGCGAAAACCCGAATCGGCTGCAGCACTACTACCAGTACCAGGTCATCCTGAAGCCCAACCCACCGAACCTGCAGGAGCTCTATCTGGGCTCGCTGGAGGCGATCGGCATCGACCCGCTGGTCCATGACATTCGTTTCGTCGAGGACGATTGGGAAAGCCCGACGCTCGGCGCCTGGGGGCTCGGCTGGGAGTGCTGGTGCGACGGCATGGAAGTCTCGCAGTTCACCTATTTCCAGCAGGTCTGCGGCATCGAATGCGCGC
Organism: Zhengella sp.; assembly: GCA_050304175.1. Lineage (GTDB taxonomy): Bacteria > Pseudomonadota > Alphaproteobacteria > Rhizobiales > Rhizobiaceae > JAIOIW01. The sequence goes on from JBNLDE010000205.1 coordinate 5,259, forward strand.
CCGTCGCCGGCGAACTGACCTACGGGCTGGAGCGCCTCGCCATGTATGTGCAGGGCGTCGACAATGTCTACGACCTGAATTTCAACGGTCTCGAGAACGGCAAGGTGACCTATGGCGACGTCTTCCTGCAGGCCGAGCAGGAATATTCCCGCCACAATTTCGAGTTTGCCGACACAGCCATCCTGCTCAGGCATTTCGAT
>JBNLDE010000206.1:0-10750 GCA_050304175.1 Zhengella sp.
GATCAGGACGTAGATCGACACCTTGGTGGCGGTCGCGGCGAGAAACGCGGACACCGCCGACGGCGCGAACGCGTAGGCGTTGGGCAGCCACAGGTGGAGCGGAAACAGCGCGATCTTCAGCGACACGCCGACGGTGATGAAGGCCAGCGCCGCCAGGGTCGGCAGCAGGTCGCCGACCTCGGGCAGCCGCAGCGCGATGTCGGAAAGATTGAGGGTGCCGGTCTGCAGATACAGCAGGCCCACCCCGATCACGTAGCAGGTCGCGCCGACGGTGCCCATCAGCAGGTATTGATAGGCCGCCACCAGCGCGCGCCGGTCGCGACCCATGGCGATCAGCACATAGGTCGCCAGCGACGAGATCTCGAGGAACACGAACAGGTTGAAGGCGTCGTTGGTGACCAGGATGCCCAGCAGGCCCGCGAGGCAGAGCATCAGCATGGCGTAGAACAGATACTGCTCTTCGCGACGCACCTCGGAAGTGATGCCCTTCCTGCAATACGGCACCACCACCAGGCCCATCGCGGCGACGATCACGGCGACGAAAGCATTGACCGGATCGACCAGATACTCGATGCCCAGTGGCGCCTCCCAGTTGCCGATCGCGTAGCGGATCGTGCCTTCGGCGTGCACCCGCGCCAGCACCTGGAGCGAGATCGCGAAGGCCGCCGCAGTGGCCGCCAGCGCAATCAGCCAGCTCAGCAACGGATGGCGGAACAGCACGATCAACGGCGCCGACACCAACGGCACCATCACCAACAGGATGGGAAGATGGGGACTCAGGGCACTCACGCGGTCGGGCTCTCAGCGTCTTCGTCAGCGGCGTCTCGGGCGAGGATGTCCTCTTCGTCGATCGACCCGTAGGCTTCCTTGATCCGCACCACCAGCGCCAGCCCCAGCGCCAGGGTCGCGACGCCGACCACGATCGCGGTCAGGATCAGCACGTGCGGCAGCGGGTTCGAATACACCCGGAAGCCCTCGCCGATGATCGGCGAGGTGCCGCCGATCAGCTTGCCGGGCGCGATGTAGAGCAGATAGACCGCGGTCTGGAACAGGCCCAGGCCGATCAGCTTCTTGATCAGGTTGCTGCGCGCAATGACGATGAACAGCCCGACCATCAGCAACAGGATGGTGACGAAATAGCTGTAGTGACCGGCCAGGCTCACGCGTCGTCTCCCTTGAGGTCGCGCTGCCGGCCGGCAAACACGTAGAAGATCTTCAGCATCACCGCCGAGACCGTGATCGCGACCCCGAGCTCGACCCAGAAGATGCCGCGATGCTGACCATGCACCGGGTCGTGATCGAGTACGAAGTAGTCGAGATAGTTGCCGCCGAGCAGCAATCCGGCGAAGCCGACGCCGGCGTAGAGCAGCACCCCGACCGCGATCAGCGATTCCAGCAGCGCATCCGGGACCACCTTGCGGGCGCTCGGCAGACCGTAGATCAGGGCATAAAAGATCACGCTGGCGGCGATGATCACCCCCGCCTGAAAACCGCCGCCCGGTCCGAAGTCACCGTGAAACTGCACGTAGGAGGCGAACATCAGCGCGAACGGGATCATCAGCTTCGCCAGCACGCGAAGCACCACGTCGAGTCTCATCGGTCGGCGCGCTCCTCGTCGTCGTCCAGGCGCTGTCGCGGCTTGCGCCGACGCAGCAGCGCGATCACCCCGACCCCGGCGGTGAACACCACCGTGGTCTCGCCCAGGGTGTCGAAGCCGCGGTAGCTGGCGAGCACCGCGGTCACCACGTTGGGCACGCCGGTGCGCTCCGGCCCCTCGCTCAGATAGCGCGGTGCGACGTGCTGGTGAATCGGCGCTTCAGGGTCGGAGAATGCGGGCAGCGCGAGGGTGCCGTAAACCAGCGTGCCACCGGTGACGATCACCACGAACAGCGGCAGCCACGGCCGATGCAGGGGCTTCGACTCGGTTCCCCCGGTCAGGTGGATCGCGCCCAGCAGCAGCACCGTCGAAATCCCGGCGCCGACCGATGCCTCGGTCATCGCAACGTCGACGGCGTCGAGCGCGATGAGGACGCTCGCCATCAGGAAACTGTAGATACCGGACAGGATGACGACGCCGAACAGGCTGCGCTGGCGCACGATCACCACGGTGATGATCGCCAGCATCGTCAGCAGGACCGCGATGACGACAACCTCCATCAGGACGCCTCCCCGCTTTCGTTTTCGCCCGTCAGGATTTCCGCTTTTCTCGCCTCGCGCCGGTCCTCGCTCAAGATCGGCTCGACGCCCTCCTGCAACGCCGCCTGGGCCAGCGCGTGGGCCACGACGGGGGTGGTGTAGAAGAACAGGAGAAGAAGGAACAGAAGCTTGACGGTTATCAGGGTGAAGCCCGCCTGCAGGATGAAGCCGGACAGCATCAGTGCCGCGCCCAGCGTGTCGATTACGCTGGCGGCATGCATCCTGGTGTAGATATCGGGCAGGCGGATCAGCCCGACCGCCCCGATCAGGACAAAGACGCTGCCGGCCGAAATCAGGGCCCAGCTCGCGATATCGACGAGCGTCCCGATCACGACCCGCGCTCCTTCTCTTCGTCATAGGCGAGGTCGCCGTGACGGAAAAATTTCAGCACTGCGAGCGTGGAGATCAGGTTCAGGAGCGCGTAAGTGAGGCCGATGTCGAGCCATTCCGGCCGGCCGGTCAGGAAGCCGACCGCGCTCAGCAGCAATATGGCGAGGCTGCCGACCGTATTGCCGGCGAGAACCCGGTCGAAGACCGTGGGGCCGCCGATCGCACGCGCCACCGTCAGCGCCAGTGCGGCAAGGATCGCCACTGTCGCCACCACGAACATCAGGCGCCCCCCTCGAACCGCGACACGCGGGCGTCCATGTGGCCCTCTTCCAAGTCGCTGGCGTTCTCGCGTACCAGCGCGTGCACGGTCAGACGGTTGCCGTTCACCCCGGTGGTGATCGTGCCCGGAGTCAGCGTAATCGAATTGCCGTAGACGGATATTCCGATCGGCGTGCGCTGGCCGGCCTTCACCACCGTCATGGTCGGAGAAATCGCCAACCGCGGGGCGACGATCAGTTTCGCCACGCCCCAGGCCGCCTTGACGATTTCCCACACCAGCCAAGGAAGATAGGTCAGCGCCGGAACGAGAAGGTGGATGGGATGCGTTTCCTCATCGACGCCATTCATCCTGGCAATCACGAGAACGGCAAAGACGGACGACGCCACGCCGATGCCGATCAGCATCGGCGTGAAATGGCCGGAAAGGGCCAGCCAGAAAATGAACAAAACTATGCCGAGGCTTATTCGCCGCATTTTCCGTCCCGAGCCTGTCTTTTTCGCGCAAATCTGTCGTTCGCGGCGGCGGCACCCGTGCTCTTTTTACGAGTCGAATGCCGCCCGGACGTCTGTAGAGCATTTGCCTTTGGGGGGCAACGCCGAGATCCGCGCTGCCGCGCGGCGCCCGACAAGCGGCGGTTTTCGCCAGTCGCGCCGCGAGACGGGCGCGCGCATCAATTTTTCGTCAAGCTCCTCTGCGCGCCCTGTTGGCGGGCGGCGGGACGCCTATATTATCGCCACAACCAGGGAGTGGCCGGACCATGAGCGATACCTCACCGAAAATTGCCAAGAGCGATACCGAATGGCGGGCCCAGCTGACGCCCGAGCAGTATCACGTCACGCGCGAGCACGGCACCGAGCGGGCGTTCACGGGCCCCTACTGGGACAACAAGGAAGCCGGGACCTACACCTGCGTATGCTGCGGGCAGCCGTTGTTCCGTTCGGAGACCAAGTTCGATTCCGGCACCGGCTGGCCGAGCTTCCATTCGCCGGTCGAAAGCGGCGCGGTGAGCGAGCACAAGGACCGCTCATGGTTCATGACCCGCACCGAGATCCGCTGCGCCCAATGCGATGCGCATCTCGGCCATGTGTTCAATGACGGACCGCAGCCGACAGGCCTGCGCTACTGCATGAACGGCACGGCGCTCGATTTCGACAAGGACGCCTGAAATCCGGTGCCGCGCCGCGGCGGGATGGTCAGTTCGGACGGATGTAGCGGCCGTAAACCCAGCCGGTGACGAAATTGCCGTCATTGGCGGGATCGTGCCAGACCTCGCACCAGCGGTAGCGGACGGCCTGGCGCTGCTGCCAGTCGGGCTCGCCGGCGATGTCGTCCAGCTGGACGCCGTCGGTGCAGCGGCCGGTCATCGACAGGATGGTGCCGTTGGGATAGGCTGATTGCTTCTGCGAATAGACCGCCGGGTATTTGCGCACGTTCAGCGTGTCGCCCCACGGAACATCGGTCACTTCCCAGGCAAAGAAGGCGGAGGCCGACGACGGAGTCGCGGCCATCGCGGATGCCAGGGTCAGGGCGGCTGCGAGGATCGTTCTGGTCTTCATTTGGGGTTCCCTCCAAAGTCTCTAACTGCTCTAAGAAGGCTCTAGCAAACGTCGGCTCAACCGGAGCTGACCGCCCCGTTCATCATCCATTCATCCCAAGACAAGCGCATCATGACATCCAGGTCCGCCTTTCCCCACGCCACCCCGCCCCAGGCCAAAAAACGCCCGGTCGCTAACACGCGGCACGGCATCACCCGTACCGACGACTATGCCTGGCTGCGGGCCGACAACTGGCAGGAGATGTTCAGGGACCCATCGGTGCTCGACCCGGCGATCCGGGCGCATCTGGAAGCCGAAAACGCCTATCAGCAAACCTTGATGGCCGACACCAAGGCACTGCGCGAGCAGCTGTTTGCCGAGATGAAGGGCCGCATCAAGGAAGACGATTCCTCGGTGCCGATGAAAGACGGACCATATGCATACGGAACCTCGTTCGTGAAAGGCGGCGAGCAGCCACGTTTCTTTCGCACGGCGCGCGACGGCGGGAAGGAGGAACTGCTGCTCGATGGCGACGCGGAGGGACACGGCAAGGCCTATTTCAGGCTGGGCGGCGCGGATCACTCGCCCGACCACACGCGCCTGCTGTGGGGCCATGACGACAAAGGTTCGGAGTTCTACACGCTGACCGTGCGCAACCTGTCAAAGGGCCGCGATCTGGAGGACACGGTCAGCGATACCGGCGGCGGCGGAACGTGGAACGCCCAGTCGACCGGCTTCTTCTATTCGCGCCTCGACGCCAATCACAGGCCCTCGAAGGTGCTGCTTCACACGATCGGATCCGATGAATCCGACGACCGGCTGATCTACGAGGAGACCGATCCCGGCATGTTCATGGGGGTCGGCGGCACCCGCGACAACCGCTGGATCATGATCTCGATCCACGACCACGAGACGTCGGAATACCGCATCATGCCGGCCGACGGATCGTCGATGGAACCGCAGGTGGTGGCAAGGCGCGAGGCGGGCGTGCAATACGAACTGGAGGAAGGTGGCGACATCTTCTTTATCCTGACCAATGACGGCGGCGCAAAGGACTTCAAGATCATGACCGCGCCGGTCGATGCGCCGGGCAAGGCGAACTGGACCGAACTCGTGCCGCATGAACCGGGCCGGCTGATCCTGTCGGCGATGGGGTTTGCGCGCCACATGGTGCGCCTGGAACGCAAGGACGGATTACCGCGCATCGTCATCCACGAACGCGCCACCGGCGAGGAGTATTCGATCGCTTTTGACGAGGAGGCGTATTCGCTCGGCCTGTCCGGATCCTACGAATACGACACCGACGTGATCCGCTTTTCCTATTCGTCGATGACGACACCGAGCCAAGTCTACGACTACAACATGGTCACGCGCGAGCGCGTGCTGCTGAAGACGCAGGAAGTGCCGTCCGGGCACAACCCCGACGATTACGTCACCCGCCGGCTGATGGCGCCTGCGAAGGACGGCGAACTGGTCCCCGTCTCGCTCATCTACCGCAAGGACACGCCGCTCGACGGCAGCGCGCCGTGCCTGCTCTACGGCTACGGCTCCTACGGCATCGCCATCCCCGCCGCCTTCAACACCAATTGCCTGTCGCTGGTCGACCGCGGCTTCGTCTATGCCATCGCTCATATTCGCGGCGGCAAGGACAAGGGCTATCACTGGTATGAGGACGGCAAGCGCGAGAAGAAGGTCAACACCTTCACCGACTTCATCGCCGTGGCCCACCACCTCGTCGCCGAACGCTACACCAGCCACGACCGCATCGTCGCCCATGGCGGTTCGGCCGGCGGCATGCTGATGGGGGCGGTCGCCAATATGGCGCCGGAGGCTTTCGGCGCCATCGTCGCGGAAGTGCCATTCGTCGACGTGCTCAACACGATGCTCGACGACACGCTGCCACTGACGCCGCCCGAATGGCCGGAATGGGGCAACCCGATTGCCTCGAAGGACGACTACAGGCTGATCGCCTCCTATTCGCCCTACGACAATGTCGGCACCCTGCCCTACCCGCCGATCCTTGCTATCGCCGGGCTGACCGACCCGCGCGTGACCTACTGGGAGCCGGCGAAATGGGTGGCGAAACTGCGGGAATATTCCACCTCGCCCAATCCGGTGCTGTTCCGGATCAATCTCGATGCCGGTCATGCCGGCGCATCAGGCCGGTTCTCGCGGCTTGAGGAGATCGCCTATACTTATTCGTTCGCGCTGAAAGTCACGGGAAGGGACACAGCGCTCGGGGCGTGAGCATCAATAGCCGTTCGGCCGCTTGGGCAACGCCTTGAGATAGGCGGCGATGGCTTCGCGGTCGGAGGCTGGCAGTTTCGCCATGTTCTCCTGGACCTCGACCATGGCGCCGCCGACGGAATCGAAATCCGGCGTAAAGCCGCTTTCCAGGAAATAGGCGATGTCCTTGACCGACCAGGAACCGATGCCGCCGTCGCCGCTGGTGATGTTCGGCACCTTGCCGTCGCCCTCGGCCGCCTTCGCGCCGGCGAGCCACTGCGTATAATCGAGGCCGCCGGTAAAATCGCGCGGCGTATGGCACTCGCCGCAATGGCCGGGACCCTCGACGAGATATTGCCCGCGCCTGACCGCCTCGCCGGCGTTCGCGCCGAGAGCAATCACCGGCGCGGGACGCAGATTGAGCCATTTCCACAGCCCGATGCCGCGGCGAAAGGTGAACGGAAAACCCAGCTCGTGGCCGGGTGCCTTGCCGGCAACGGAGGGCAGCGTCCTCATGAAGGCGTACAGATCGGCGACGTCCTGCGCTTTCATGCGCGCGAATGACGTGTAGGGAAACGCCGGGTAGTAGTGGCGGCCATCCGGCGATACGCCGTGCAGCATGGCGTTGGCGAAGTCGTCCGGGCTCCACGCCCCGATGCCATCCGCCGGATCGGTCGATATGTTTGGTGCGACGAATGTGCCGAAATCCGTGACGAGGCGAACGCCGCCGGCAAGCTCCAGCCTGGCGTCGCCTTTCGCCTTGGGGCGGGCGTGGCATGAAGCGCAGCCGCTGGCCCAGAACACGGTTTCGCCGCGCTCCACCTCGCCCTGCGTCATGGCGACCATCGTGGCCCTATCCAGCTGGGCCGGGGCAGTCAGCAACCAGAACAAAAGCCCGCCGGCCGCGGCGAGAACCACAGCGATGACGGCGAGCTTTCTTGTCACGATCGTGGACGCTTACTTCTTGACACGCCAGCTTTCGTGGCACGACTTGCAGTTTCCGAACACCGGACCAACCGCTGCCTTGAACGCGTCGAGATCAGCCGGACCGTCCTTGCCAGACGCCTGCATGGCGGCGGCTGCGTCGGCCTGGAACTTGGCGAGCTGCGTCTCGAAACCAGCCATGTCCTCCCAGATCTTCGGCGAGGCGGTGGTGTCGGCGCCCATGTCGGACCCCTCCGGGAAGAACGCCCCGACCGAATGCGCGACGGCGTTGAACGTGGCGATCGCGGCCTTGGCGACGGCCGGATTGTAGTCCAGGTCGCCCTTCATCATCGCCGCGGAGACGCCGGCTGCCGCGCCGTTTGCACCCATCAGCGCCTTGCGCGCCGCAATCGGATCATCGGCGGCAAAGGCCGCCGCGGCCGAGAAGGCCAGTGCGGAAACGGCGAGTGCGAGCTTTTTCATCTGCAGTCCTCCAGATATTTGTCGGCCGGCCGCCGGGTCCGGCACCGGGCCTGTGATTGTCTTTGCCAGGCTATGGCTGCCGCATGTTATGCAATCTGGCGGCAAACTGAATCACAGCTTCGTGAGATCGAGCTAAAGTCCGGGTGACGCACTGTTCATGCGATAAAATCACCGTTTGACGGAATAAAAAAGGCCCCGGCGCGTAGCCGGGGCCGTGGTGTTTCGCAGCCGCCGCCAATCAGCTGGCAGCTTCATACATTTCAAGCACATAGTCCCAGTTGATCAAGCTGTCGACGAAGGCTTCGAGGTATTTCGGGCGCGCGTTGCGATAGTCGATATAGTAGGAGTGCTCCCACACATCGACACCGAGAATCGGCACCGCGCCGTGAACCAGCGGGTTTTCGCCGTTCGGCGTTTTCATGACCTCCAGCTTGCCGCCCTTGACGGCGAGCCAAGCCCAGCCGGACCCGAACTGGGTCATGCCGGCATTGATGAAATCGGCGCGGAACTTGTCATAGCCGCCGAGATCGGAATCGACCGCCTTCTGGATCGCTCCGGGCAGGCTCTTTCCGCCGCCGCCCTTCTTCATCCACTTCCAGAAATGCACATGGTTGTAGTGCTGGGCGGCGTTGTTGAACAGGCCGGCGTTCTTGCCAAAGCTCTGCTTGACGATCTCCTCGAGCGAAAGGCTGTCCATGCCGGCGTCGGCGGCCAGCTTGTTGCCGTTGTCGACATAGGCCTTGTGGTGCTTGTCATGATGATATTCGAGCGTCTCCCTCGACATGAAGGGCTGCAGCGCCTCGTAATCATACGGAAGATCGGGAAGTTCGAATGCCATTGAAAATCTCCTTTATCCCTCAATAGACAAACGCCTTTGCGGCGTTATTGCAGTCTGCCTATCCACATAGGCGTCCTGTGATCTCGTGCAACCGCAATCGTCGCGCGGCGATGGGAAATGCCGCGTCAGCCATGCGCCCATTCCCAGTACAAGTCGCGCGCGGTCCGTGCAACCGGCCCGGCCTGCATCTCGCGATCCTCGATGCGGATCACCGGCACGACTTTCGAATGGTTTCCGGTCGAAAAAATCTCGTCGGCGGCCATGAAATCCTCAACCGTCAGGGTCTTTTCGGTCACCGTGGTGCCCTTCTCGCGCAGCAGCGCGATGGTCCGCGCGCGGGTGATCCCGGACAGGAACGTGCCGTTCGGCGCCGGGGTGAACACCTCGCCATCGCGGACCATGAAAATGTTCGACGATCCGGTTTCGGCGACATTGCCGAGCATGTCGCGCACCAGGCAATTGTCGAACCCGCGGGCCCGGGCATCCAGGATGGCGCGGGCATTGTTGGGATAGAGGCAGCCCGCCTTGGCGTTGGTCGGCATGGTCTCGATCGTCGGCCGGCGGAACGGCGACACCGTCACGGAAAAGCCAGACGACGCGATCATCGGCGCTTCGTAGAGGCACAGGCAGAACCGCGTCGAGTCCGCGTCGGCGGGCACGCCCATATAGCCGCCGTGTTCGGCCCAGTACATCGGGCGGATATAGACGGCGGTGGCGCCGTCGAATTTCTTCAGCCCTTCCCAGGTCAGGGCGACAATTTCCTCGACGGTCATAACCGGTTTGAGGCCCAGCGCCGAAGCCGACGCGTTGACCCGCGCGGCGTGAAGATCGAGATCGGGCGCGACGCCCTCGAACCAGCGCGCGCCGTCGAAAACCGTCGACCCCAGCCACATCGCATGGCTGCGCGGACCGATGATCGGCGGATTGCCTTCGTGCCAGTCGCCGTCGAGCCAAGTCCAGGTTTGCGTTTGCGCACGTGTATCAACTGCCATCTGGCCGAATCCCGTCTTGATCGTGTGATGCCGCCATCGAAGGCCGAAAGCCGGGCGCCGTCAATGGGGCGGACGCCGAAATCCGTTGCCGCGCGGGCTGGCCTGCATTGCTTGACCCGGCGGGGGCAACAGTAGATTGTGCGGGCGATTCAACGGGGGATCCAATGTCCTACGCCGCCTATGTATTCGATGCCTACGGCACCTTGTTCGACGTCCATGCCGCCGTGCGCCGCCATGCCGGCGAGATCGGGCCGGACGGGCAGCACCTGTCCGAAATCTGGCGCGCCAAGCAGCTGGAATATTCCTGGGTGCGCAGCCTGATGGGTGCTTACAAGGACTTCTGGCAGCTGACCGAGCAGGCACTCGACTTCGCGTTCGAGAAAGTGCCGTCGGCGGATCGCAGCCTGCGCGAGAAACTGCTGGAGGCCTATTGGCATCTCGACTGCTACCCGGAAGTGCCCGCCATGCTCAAGGCGCTGAAGGCGGCCGGCGCGCGCACCGCGATCCTGTCCAACGGATCGCCGGAGATGCTGAACGCGGCCGTGAAATCGTCGGCGCTCGACGAACTACTCGACGACGTGTTCTCGGTCGACGAACTCAAGACGTTCAAAACGACGCCGGCGGTCTACGAACTGGTGACCAACGCCTGGCGGCTCTACCCCGGCAACGTGTCGTTTCAGTCGTCCAACCGCTGGGACGTCGCCGGCGCGGCGAGGTTCGGGTTCCGCACCGTGTGGATCAACCGCACCGGCCAGCCGGACGAATACCGCGACTTCTCGCCGGACCTGATCCTGCCGAGCCTGGAGGGGCTGGCCGCCGCATGATGCGGGCCGCGCGGCCAATGTTGACGGAATCTCGGTCATGAGCCTATGTGGTCGCGCATACCGACAGGCTTTCTCAGCGTAGGTGCTCGGTTTTGATAGATATCGATTTCGGCGGCAAGACT
>JBNLDE010000207.1:0-2144 GCA_050304175.1 Zhengella sp.
ACCGCGATAGACTTTTCCGGTATCGCCTTCCGCACAGGATATGGTTACCTGTTCACCCGATGCGATGGCTTGGGTCGCATTGTCGCAACCGACTACTGCGGGTATGCCCAGTTCCCTGGCGATAATCGCCGCATGGCAGGTGCGGCCGCCGCGGTTGGTGACGATGGCGGCGGCAATCTTCATGATCGGTTCCCAATCCGGCGAGGTGGTGTCGGCCACCAGCACTTCGCCGGCGCGAAATTCGGCCAGACGCTCGGTGCCGGTTATGACGTGTGCCGAACCCTTGGCGATTTTGCCGCCAACCGCGTGGCCGCGGGTCAAGATCTCGCCGCTGCCCTGCAGCTGATAGTCTTCCAACAACATGCCCTGTTTTTGCGAAGTCACCGTTTCAGGCCGCGCTTGAACGATGTACAGCTCGCCGTCCAGACCGTCCTTGGCCCATTCCATATCCATCGGACGCTCTTTGCCGGCTGCCTTGCTGTAGAGCTGCTCGATCTTGATCGCGTAATCGGCCAGTTTCAGTACGTCGCTGTCTTCGAGACTGAAGCGTTCCCGTTCACTGGCGGACGTGACGATGTTTTTGGTCGCTTCGCGCGTACCGCCTTCGTTGTAGACCATCTTGATTTTTTTCGCTCCCAGCAGACGGCGGAGTACGCAGCGATGTCCTTGGAGATAGGTGGGTTTGTGCACGTAGAACTCGTCCGGGTCGACATTGCCCTGTACGACGTTTTCGCCGAGTCCGTAGGCCGAGGTGATGAACACCACGTCGCGGAAACCCGATTCGGTATCCAACGAAAACATCACCCCGCTGCTGGCAAGATCGGAGCGGACCATTTTCATCACGCCGATGGACAACGCCACGCTGAAATGGTCAAAGCCGTGATCTACGCGGTAGTGGATCGCTCGGTCGGTGAACAGGCTGGCGAAACAGCGGCGGCAGGCTTCCTGCAGCTCCGCCGAGCCCTTGACGTTTAGGTAGGTATCCTGCTGCCCGGCAAAACTAGCGGTCGGCAGGTCTTCGGCGGTGGCCGAACTGCGCACGGCCAGACTCAGTTCTTCGCCGTATTGTTGTTGCAGCTGGAGGTAAGCGCGGCAGATTTCTTCCGCCAGATCGTCGGGCAGGCCGGCGGAGTAAACGATATCGCGAGCTTGCCGGCCACAACGAGCCAGACTCTCTACGTCTTCAGGATTCAGCCGGTTAAAGGTTTCGCGAAGCGGCCCCAGACTGTCGCTCGCTTCCAACATATAGCGATAGGCTTCCGCGGTGATGGCGAAACCATTCGGCAGCCGGACGCCCTGCGGGACCAGTTTTTGATACATTTCTCCGAGGGAGGCGTTCTTGCCGCCGACCAAAGGAATGTCGTCGATGCCTATTTCACTGAAGAAACGGATATAGCGATAGTCCATACAGGTGTACTCCAAAACCGAGACTGACAGGTGGGCGTCGCTTGATTAACGGGATGAAAGCCCGTCTTCATCGGCGAGTCGATATGTTTTATCTAACCCAGTTTTGTTTCTGGGTCAATGCCCGCTTCGGAATATTTCCTTCCGTAGCGGACAGTTCGCCGTCAGTTTTAAGTTCAGTCGGAGCGGCCGAAGCGGCGGCCGTTGAAGGCCTGGTTCTGTCGCTGAAATCCGTTTTTGCTCCGGGCATCGGCGCGATTGTCGCGTTTGACGAATTGCCGATTGGAGCGTTGTGCGAAGGAGGAATGATCTTGTCTCCTATTTTTGTCGTTTCCGGGCCGGCCGCGTTCAGATTGTTCTATGCGCCTGTTTTGGCCGAAAGTACGGGCATGGGGGGTGCCATTTTGTCTTCGCTCGTTATGGCGAGGCATTTCTCTCTGCCGATGCGAATCTTTGCGATCGTATCCTTCAAAACGCCGGCGGTTGTCGGAATGCTGGTTTGGGTAGCCGTTATGGCCGCGGAAGCGATGCTTGTCCTCGTAACTCCTTGTGGAGCTGTGTTCGTGTCCGTCGTATTTGGGGCGATCGTGTCTGTTATGACCGTCGTAACGATTTTTCGGATAGTCGTGGCCTTGGTGATTTCTATAGTAGGGTCTTGATGGAAGATACTGTTTTTCTACCACGGTGGTATGGTGTACGTGCCCCGTAGGGCCGTAATAGGACGGATAGGAGCGGTAGCT
>JBNLDE010000208.1:0-7755 GCA_050304175.1 Zhengella sp.
TGATCCAGGATCGCGGCTTCGCGCCCGCGGAAGCCAGCAGCGTCATCTTCGTCATGCTGATGGTGGCAATTGCCGGACGCGTCGCTTTCGGCAAACTCGCCGACATAATCGGCGCACTGCCCGCCTACATGACCGCAACGGCATGGATGGCGCTTCTCGTCTTCGGGTTTATCCAGGTCGACAGCCTGTCCAATTTCTACCTTTACGCGGTGGTCTACGGATTCGGATATGCCGGGGTGATGACCGGCGTCCTGGTGTCGATTGCCGCGCTGACGCATCCGTCACGGCGGGCGTCGGCGATGGGAATTGTCACGATGTTCGGCTGGTTCGGCCATGCCAATGGCGGCTTTCTCGGCGGCTACCTGTTCGACCAGACCGGCGAGTACGCCACGGCCTACGCGGCGGCCGCAGTGGCCGGGCTGTTGAACCTGGTCGTCGTGGGAACCCTCCACGTCAGGGCGAAGAGGCCGGGCCTGAGTGCGGCCCGCGCCTGAACGCCCGGGCGGTCGCAGAGACCGACTTGACGCTTCCCGCCAATCGCGCTTGCCTCCGGCAATGCATGATTCGCCGAAAACCGGAGAGCGGCCATGACCGAAGACAAACACTATGGATCGTGCCTTTGCGGCGCGGTCGAATTCACGGCCACAGGACCGCTGCGCGGCGTCATATTCTGCCATTGCACCCAGTGCCGGAAACAAAGCGGCCATTACTTCGCGGCGACTGACGTTGCTGACGAGGGGCTGGTTGTCGCGGGGCGCGAGAACATCACCTGGTACGTGGCGAGCGACCGGGCGGAACGCGGATTTTGCCGCAACTGTGGATCCACATTGTTCTGGAAGGCCCGTGATTCGGCGCGCACCTCCGTTCTCGCCGGCGCGTTCGACAAACCCTCGCGCCTCGTCGGCGACCGCCATATTTTCGTGGCCGACAAGGGCGACTATTATGACATCGCCGACGGACTGCCGCAGGATGCGGGCTTTGACGGAACCAGGATGCTGCGGCGCTGACTGGGTTTTGCGGCCGGCTGGCTTCAGCGTTTCCAATTATTGAACGCTAAGTCGCCGAATTGCCGCTCGCGATAGACAATCGGCCATATTATCTGCGTGTTCAAAGGAGAACACCGATGACAACAATGCCGACAATCTTTGTTTCCCATGGCGGTCCGAACGTCGTGATCGAGCCGTCGGCGGCGCGTGACTACCTGGCTTCGCTTGGCACCATCCTGCCGCGTCCGAAAGCGATCGTCATGGTTTCCGCCCATTTCGAGACCGACGGCCCCGTGGTCGTGACGGATCCCCATCCAGGCATGATCTACGACTTCGGCGGCTTCGCCCCCGAGCTCTACGAGATCGTCTATCCGGCCCCCGGCGAGCCGGAACTGGCGATGCGGGTCGCGCACCTGTTGAACGACGCCGGGCTTTCGCCGCGGATTGCAGCCGAACGCGGCTATGACCACGGTGCCTGGAACACGCTTTATCTCGCCTGGCCCGAAGCCGACATTCCCGTGGTTCAGCTTTCGATCGACCCGCGCCGCGACGCCGCCTATCACTATGCGCTGGGCCGGGCGCTTGCCCCGCTCAGGGACGAAGGCATCCTGCTGATAGGGTCGGGCCACATCACCCACAATCTGCGGGCCTTCTTCATGGCGGCGCGCCAGGGCCAGCCGGTCGATCCGCAACTGCCCGGCAAGGTCACGGCGTTCACCGACTGGATCGCGGAGCATCTTGCCGCCAATGACCGGGAGGCGATCCTCGACTGGAAAGCGCGCGCGCCGTACACGGCAGACAACCATCCCACCGACGAACACCTGATGCCGTTGTTCTTCGCCTATGGCGCGGCCGGCGATGCCGCCAAGGCCGAACGCGCGCACGATTCGGTGCAGAACGGCTTTTTTGCCTGGGATTCCTGGATCTTTCACTGAACGGAAACCCTCCGGCGTTACCCTTGCCGGAATTGAAGCGGGCGAGGGACCATGGAGCGGCTCTGGAATGCACTCCTGAATTCTGTTCGGGCCTGGCGTCGGCTGATGGACACGGAAGCCGCTTTCCGCCAGGAAGTGGCGGTGTTCGTCCTTGCGCTGCCGGTCGGCTGGTTTCTGGCATCGAGCTGGACCCAATACGCGGTTCTGCTGATCTCGCTGCTGTTCCTCATTGTCGTCGAGGTGCTCAACACCGGGATCGAGGCGACCTGCAACGCGCTGAGCCGCGAGTTCAACGCCGATATCCAGCTTGCCAAGGATTGCGGTTCGCTTGCCGTCCTGCTGGCGATCGTCATCGCTGCATTTGTCTGGGGGCTGGCGGCGGTCGAACATCTGGCCCGTTGAGATTTGAGGTGGCAATCCGTGCCGCGACGCGCCATACGATTGCGGACACCCCGGCACCTTCGCCTGTGATACTTGTCCATGGCGCAGATATTTCCACCCAACCGGACGTTGTCTGAATGACCGATCTTGCCCCTGAACTCCTTATCGGCACGCGCGGCGGATTACCTGCGGATCTTCGCTACCTGGCCGACAAATATCCGCGCGAGACGTGGAACGCGCACGAGAACCTCGGCGGCATGGCGCAATTCTGGCTTCAGCGGCACAACATGTTTCGCGAACTGGGCGAGATGCTGAATGGCGCGATCGGCGATTATCGCGAGGGCCGGGTGGCCGTCGCCGATTTCGCGAACTGGTTCGCGCCGCGCCTACAATTCTTCCTGCAGCAATTGCACGGTCATCATCAGATCGAGGACATCCATTATTTTCCGGTCTTCGCGAAGGCCGAAAAGCGGTTGCGGCACGGCTTCGACATTCTCGACAGCGACCACACCGTCATCCACGGGGCGCTGGAGGCAAACGCGGTGACCGCGAACGAGTTCCTGCGTTCGTTCCAGCAAGACAGCGCCCGGCAGATGTTTGCCGCAGATGCCTATGCCGAACAGAACAAGCGGTTGGTCGCCATGCTCAACCAGCA
Organism: Zhengella sp.; assembly: GCA_050304175.1. Lineage (GTDB taxonomy): Bacteria > Pseudomonadota > Alphaproteobacteria > Rhizobiales > Rhizobiaceae > JAIOIW01. The sequence goes on from JBNLDE010000208.1 coordinate 2,958, forward strand.
CCTGGCCGACGAGGAGGATCTCATCATTCCGCTGATCCTCGACCGCGGCGAGGAGGAACTGGGCGTGGCCTGACGACGATCGGCACGATCGCTGGTTGGCAGCCGTCGATTGGCGCTCTAATCTCCCGTCGAAAAAGAGGGGAAACCCATGGCCGGTTTTAACGTGATCCGCGCGCGAGCGATCGAGCGGAAGGGCGGCGAAGGCGCGCTTGCCTCGCTTCTGGGCGAGGCGCCCGACAACTCGGCCTTACGGTCGGTCACCGACGACCGCGTGTTGTCGGCCATGGCCGAGCGCATATTCTCGGCCGGCTTCGTCTGGCGGGTCATTCGCGACAAGTGGCCGGGCTTCGAGGAGGCGTTCCTCGGATTTCAACCCAAGGCGCTTCTGTTCCAGCCCGACGAGTTCTGGCACGATCTGGCAGGCGACAGGCGCATCGTGCGCAATCCGCAGAAGATCAAGGCGGTGCGCGAGAACGCGGCCTTCGTCGACGCGATTGCCGCCGAACATGGCACGTTCGGTGCCTTCCTCGCCGACTGGCCGGCCAAGAACGAAGCCGGCCTGCTCGCCTTCCTGTCCAAGAACGGTGCGCGGCTAGGCGGCAATACGGGCCAGTATTTCCTGCGTTGGATCGGCTGGGATGGCTGGGTCGCGTCGGGCGACGTGGTCCGGGCGCTGAAAGATGCCGGTGTCGAGATCGCCGACAAGCCGACGTCCAAAAAGGACTTGGACAGGATCCAGGCGCAGATGAATGCCTGGCACAACGAAACCGGTCTGCCCTATGTTCACCTCTCGCGCATTCTCGCCTATTCGATTGGCGACAATCACGATCCCGAGACGATCCGCCAACGCCAGGGCGGAGTCGACGATTGATCGCCAGTCCAGATGGCCAAACCGATCGCTTCGCTCAGTCGGCACAGGCGGCGGTCAATACGTCCGCTGCCTGTCTGGATTTCTTGAAGCACTTATTCGCCCGGGGCCAAGTCGCATTCTCTTTGTGACGTGATAAGGTGCCGTGCTTTCATAACAATTGATCGAATCTCCGCACATGAATGACCAGAAGACGACGACCGACCTCGATGACAATGCCTTGTTCTATCACCAGTATCCGATGCCCGGAAAACTGGAGATCCAGGCGACGAAACCGCTGGGCAACCAGCGCGATCTGGCGCTCGCCTATTCTCCCGGCGTGGCCGCGCCCTGCCTTGCAATCAAGGATAATCCCGAGACTGCGGCGCTTTACACCGCGCGCGCCAATCTGGTCGGTGTCGTCTCCAACGGGTCGGCCGTGCTCGGCCTTGGCAATATCGGCCCGCTGGCTTCCAAGCCGGTGATGGAAGGCAAGGCGGTCCTGTTCAAGAAATTCGCCGGTATCGACGTGTTCGATATCGAGATCCAGGCCCCCACCGTCGACGAGATGGTCTGTACGGTCGCCGCGCTTGAGCCCACATTCGGCGGGATCAATCTGGAGGATATCAAGGCGCCGGAATGCTTCGAGGTGGAGGAGCAGCTCAAGGCGAAGATGTCGATTCCTGTTTTCCACGACGACCAGCACGGTACGGCCATCATTGTCGCCGCCGCCGTTCTCAACGCGTTGGAACTGGCCGACAAGGAGATCGGCTCCGTCAAGATCGTGACGTCGGGCGCCGGCGCCGCGGCGCTCGCCTGCCTCAACCTGCTGGTGGCGCTCGGCGCGGACCGCGAAAACATCTGGATCACCGACCGCTACGGTGTCGCCTACAAGGGGCGGGCCGAGGAGATGGACCGCTGGAAGGCACCCTATTGCAAGGACACCGACGCGCGCGAACTGGGCGACGTGATCGGCGGCGCCGACGTATTCATCGGGCTGTCCGCCGCCGGCGTGCTGAAGCCGGAACTGCGCAAGGAAATGGCCGAAAAGCCGCTGATCATGGCGCTCGCCAATCCGACGCCGGAGATCATGCCGGACCTTGCGCGCGCGCAACGGCCGGACGCGATGATCTGTACCGGGCGTTCTGATTTCCCCAACCAGGTCAACAATGTCCTGTGTTTTCCTTACATTTTCCGCGGCGCGCTCGATTGCGGCGCGACCGCGATCAACGAGGAAATGAAGATGGCCGCCGTGCGGGCTATCGCCGAGCTTGCCCGCGAGGAGCCGTCCGATGTTGCCGCACGGGCCTATTCCGGCGAGACGCCGATCTTCGGGCCGGAGTTCCTGATCCCATCGCCATTCGATCCGCGCCTGATCCTGCGCATCGCGCCGGCGGTTGCCGAAGCGGCCGCTGCGACCGGCGCGGCCTCGCGACCGATCGAGGACATGGAAGCCTATCTGGACCGGTTGAACCGGTTCGTCTTCCGCTCAGGGCTCGTGATGAAACCGATCTTCTCGAACGCCAGGACGGCGGAACGCAAGCGCGTGATCTATGCCGACGGCGAGGACGAACGCGTACTGCGCGCGGCCCAGGTTGTACTGGAGGAGGGTATCGCCATCCCGACCCTGATCGGCCGTCCGCAGGTGATCGAGCGGCGGCTGGAGCGTTTCGGATTACGCATCCGGCCCGGGGTCGATTTCGACATCGTTAATCCGGAGGACGATCCGCGCTACCGCGACTACGTTGACGATCTGATCCAGAGAACCGGGCGCCGTGGCGTGACGACCGAGGTGGCGCGGACGCTGGTGCGCACCAACAACACGGTGATCGCGGCACTGGGACTTGTGCGCGGCGAGGGCGATGCGATGATCTGCGGGCTCGAGGGTCGTTTCGAGCGCCATCTTCGCCAAGTCGACCAGATCGTTGGCCGGCGACCGGGTATCCGTGATCTCTCGGCGCTTTCCATGCTGATCTCGCAGCGTGGCGTGACGTTCTTCACAGACACCTATGTGACGGTCGAACCGAGCGCCGAGGAGATCGCCGAGGTGACGGTGCTGGCATCGGCCGAAATCCGCCGTTTCGGCATTGTGCCCAAGGCGGCGCTGCTGTCGCATTCGGATTTCGGATCGCGCGAGAGCCCGAGCGCCATGAAGATGCGCCGCGCCGCCGCGATCCTGCACGAGATCGCGCCCGACTTGGAGGCCGACGGCGAAATGCACGGCGACTCCGCCTTGTCGGAGGTGCTGCGCCAGCGCGTCTACCCGCACGCTCTGCTGAAGGGCGAGGCCAATCTGCTGGTCTTTCCGGATCTCGATTCCGCCAATATCACGCTAACCACGGTCAAGACGATGACGGATGCATTGCATGTCGGGCCGATACTGCTTGGCGTTGCCAGACCGGCGCACATCCTGACGCCGTCGGTTACGTCGCGCGGCGTGGTGAACATGACCGCGCTCGCCGTCGTGGAGGCCTCCCAGCCACAAGAAGATGCACTCTCGTTGCCGTAGACCGGGCTGTCGCGGCGGCATGAAATCGAATATTAACCCTGTGCGGGCCAAGGTCGAAATCGATTCCTGTTGTTCCTTGCGGTCGATCCGCTGGCAACAGATGCAAGAGCAAATCCTGGCCCGACCGGAGTAGCAATGCGCCAAAAGTCCGGACCGGCGTTTTTGAAGACGGTGCCCGCCGTTGTCGCGGTCGCCGTGGGGCTGCTCGTTCCGCAGTCCGTGTTCGCCGCCTCGAAATTGTGCCGCGACCTGGAAGCCCAGCTCGTCAGCGTGCAACGAAGCGGCGGGGAAAACAGGCAAACCCGCCGATATGACCGGGCGATCCGGGACCAGGAACGTGAGCTCAAGCGGGCCCGCCTACAGGCGCGGCGCATCGGGTGCGCGGCCAACGGCTTCGTCCTGTTCGGCCGCGGCGCATTCGATGACCGCTGCGACCCGCTGATCACGACAATCAAGAAGATGGAACTCAACCTCGCAAAGCTGGAAAACACGGTGGCGAAGATGAGCAGCAGGGCAAGTATCGAGGCGCGCCGCAACGCGATCCTTGCAAAGCTGGATGCCAACCGGTGTCGCGAGGAAACCCATGTACGGCGGCTACCAGACCCGATCGAGACGACGGCGCGCCGCGATTACAACCTGATGGACAAGCTGTTCGGCCGCCGGTTGCGGCTCGGAACGCCGGACGGGTCGTCCACTTTCATCTATCCGGGCGACGATGGCGGGCTGCAAGGCGTCGGCACCTACCGCACATTGTGCGTACGGACTTGCGACGGCTATTACTTCCCGATCTCCTACGCGACCAGCAGCACGACGTTTGCCCGCGACGAGCAGGCCTGCCAGCAAATGTGCCCGGGCGTCAACGTGCAGCTCTATTCGCACCGGGTGCCGGATGAAGAGCCCGAAGACATGGTTTCGATGATCGGCGAACCCTATGCGGCTCTGCCGACGGCTTTTGCCTACCGCGATCCGGATTTCGTCGGTCCGAAGGATTGCGCCTGCAATCCCGCCAAGGATTATGCGGTCATCGCCGGCGAGGAACCCTCGAACCAGGATGAGGCGGAGGAAGCCGAGACTTATGTTCCGACGCCGCTGCCGCGGCCCGACCCCGGACTGGACCCCGAAAGCGCCCAGAACCTGGCCGGCAAGCTGACCGTGGCGAAGATCGGGAACCTGCTGAAACCGCGCCCGTCGACCGCCGAACAGCCGCGGGAGCGGCAGATCAGGGTCGTCGGGCCAGCGTTCCTGCCCGACCCAGAACAGGCAATAGATCTGAAATCTCCGGACCGGAATGACGCCCGGTAAGGGCGATCCTGAGCGGCATGAACAGCGATTTGCCCTTGCGGCCGGTCGCCTGCTTGATCCTGTCGGTCCATGCCCGCCAGGTGCCATTGTCCCAAGGTTCCGCCGGCAGCAGGTCGAAGGCCTCGCGCACGAATGCGACG
>JBNLDE010000209.1:0-4962 GCA_050304175.1 Zhengella sp.
TTCCCCGCTGCCTTAAGCGGGCCGGGCAAGGCTCCGGCCTGTCGCGGGCCCTCGGATCTCCGGAACCGACCCGGAGGGGGAGGTAGCCGCCGCCCTTCCTGGCCTCCGGTCCGGACCGGGTTCCCGCAAGGGCGATGGGCCGATTGTAAGGGCGGTTTTGGGGGTGGGGATAAGAAATCTTTTTTTGTGGAATGGCGCCCCGGCGGAATTCCCGGACCTCTGTCGGATCGCTGAATATGGCCAGTTTGGGCGGAAAGTGGGCATTCGTGGCTACAGCGACCGAGCGGCAACAATGCGGACAAAGCGAGCTTTCGCTGCGGCGAAAATAAAGTCCGCTTTCGCATTCGACCTTGTCGACGTCGTAGCGTTAAAAGTTCGGATTGCTTGGTGAAGGCACACTCCGGCTCTAAGCCATTCTCTTCGAGACTGCGTACCACCTGCGTAGTGCAACAATTGCCCAGATGCCTTCGGCAGCAAAAAACGGCCAGGAACCGATGATCCAAGCATAGATTGCGGCAAGAGCGCACCCAAAGGAAAACACGAGGATCAGCGAAGGGTGGCGATGCTCCAGTGCGTAGCTAACCACCATGATGACGACTGCCAAAAAGCCGAGATTCTCAATCAATCCCTTGCTCTCCGGTGCCTGCAGATGAGGATGCCAACATACAGTCGGACAGGTCGGCACAGGAGCAGGTCTGAAACTTCCCCAACAGTTCGTCCATTCTTTGCAAGTCGTCGATCTGATCTCGAACCGAAGCGCGCTTTCGTTCCAATAACGAAAGCCAGTCCTTGTGGTCGCGTGTGTCGCCGAACCCGATGTCCAATAGGCGCGCAGCCTCGTCCAGTGTAAACCCCGCAGACTGGGCGAACTTCAGGAACTTCAGCGTGAGCAGCGTTGATTGATCCAGTTCACGGCGACCGGAGACCCGGCCGATTGGCCGGATCAAACCTTTGCGCTCATAAAATCTTATTGCTGACGTCGAAATTCCGATCGCCTTAGCAGCCGCACCGATTCTCATTCGAGACGCCTTCCAACGGAAGTGAAATCTTCCGTTTGTAGTACCAATACCCACCAGCGGCCATCACGATCAGACCCAGCGTCGCGATCTCCACCGTCATGGCCCCCGCGCTGACAATGCCAAGGCCGACCGAACCCAGCAACAATGGTGCCGCGCAAGCCAGACCACATGCTCCCAGGAGTGCACCGGCTTTCAAACCAGGCCCCCATCGGCGTTTAGAGGTCGGTGTTAGCGCCACCAAAAACTCCTTGGCGAGGGGAATGCCCGAACCCTCACTGGTGACATCCAATGTAAGGAAACGACCGTTATCTTCGATGCGGTACTCAAGGAACGTGCAGCATCCCTTATCGAGTTCCACCAGCCGTTCGACACTCTTGCGAAGCGCAGGCGAGTTGCGGAACGTCAATCGCGCGCCGCTTTCGAGCAACTCGCGGTCGATTATATGTGGCGCAACTTCTGCGCGAATCTTCCCCGTTTCCACCTTCTGTGCCTCAGGCGTCAGTGTGCAGGACACTGGCTTTGGCTCCGACGTTCCATCCATGTCAAAACTCCGTCTGTTTCATTGATGGCAACCTTGGTAGCAATTGAACCTGAGTTTAAGTCAAGACGGTTCGTAGGAACGATCACAAACGATTGTCGTGCCGATCAAAGTGGAGCCTTGGACACCCTTGGATGGCGACTCAACTCGAGTTGGACGCGTTATCGTCCGAGCCCCGAAGCGGTCGTTTCGTCCAAACGCAGCATCCGTCGCTCAGGGCTCGAAGCGGTCGTTTGCTGCAGCCATTGTCCGATGTCAGATTGGGGCCGCAACTTCCGTTTTGGACAAGGTCCGGAAGGGCTGTGAACGCGGCAGCCGATCGCAAACGTCCGCTCCGCGCCGGACTCGCACGTCGCCGCTATGGAGCCGTCCCGTCGCCCCCCTAAATCTCCCCGAAATCTCCGCCGCGGCCCTTGCCCGACGAGAACCGCGCGGCGCCGTCCGTGCCTTCCTGGCGGAAGGCGTCGACGCTCTGCCATTCGCCCCGCAGCGCGCCGGCCAGGGGCAGGGCCCATTGCGCGATGGCGCTCGCCCGATCGGACTTCATGCAGCCCTGCGGGAATTTCGCGATCTCGCGGGCCAGGTCCAGGGCGGCCGGAAGAGCTTCTCCATCCGCACAGATCCGGCTGGCCAGCCCGATCGCCTTGCATTCGTCGGCCTCGACCTTGCGCCCGGTCAGGATCAGGTCCAGCGCCACGCCCTGGCCGACGATGCGCGGCAGGCGCACCGTGCCGCCGTCGATCAGCGGCACGCCCCAGCGCCGGCAATAGACGCCCATATAGGCCGAAGCCTCCATCACCCGCAGGTCGCACCACAGCGCCAGTTCCATGCCGCCGGCCACCGCCGGGCCGGAGATCGCCGCGATCACCGGCTTGGTGAGCGCCAGCCGCGTCGGCCCCATCGGCCCGGGGCGCGGCTCGGCGGCCGGATCGTTCCAGTCGGGTTCGATGTCGTGGGTGGCGAACCAGCGCTCGTCCATGCCGGCGGCCGCCGCCTTGAGGTCGAAGCCGGCGCAGAACGCGCCGGGCACGCCGGTCAGGACCGCGACCTTCTGGCTGTCGTCGCGCTCGAACGCGACGAAGGCCTCATAGAGCGCGGTGGCCATCGCCGGGTTGACGGCGTTGCGCGCCTCGGCCCGGTCGATGGTGACGATGGTGATGTCGCCCTGCGTCTCGCTGCGGATGGTCATGATGCCCGTGCCTCGGTTTCGAACTTCGCCTGCGCGGCGATATCATAACCGGGCGAACCGCGAAGTCACGGCATTAGACGGCCTGCGGCCTCACGGCGCGAGCGCCGCCTCGTATTCGTGGCTCAGTTCCAACCAGCCTTCCTCGGCGGTGGCCAGGTCCGACGCAAGCGCCGCGCGCTGCCTGGCCAACTCGCCGGCCTTTTGCGGGTTCTTCTCGTAGAGCGACGGGTCGGCCAGCTCGCCCTCGATCGCCTGAATCCGTTTGCCAAGTTTTTCCATCAAGGATTCGGTTTCCCTGATCTTTTTGGCCAGCGGCTTGAGCGCGTCGCGGCGCTGCGCGGCCTCGCGGCGCTGGTCAGCCTTGGAGGCGCCATTCGCCTTGCCGGCCCTGTCGCCGGCGTCGCGTTTGCCGGTGACGAGGGCGCGGTATTCGTCGAGATCGCCGTCATAGGCGGCGACCGTGCCGTCATGGACCAGCCACAGCCGCTCGGCGGTGGCCTCGATCAGGTGCCGGTCGTGAGAGATCAGGATGACCGCGCCGGTGAATTCGTTGAGCGCGTCGATCAGGGCTGCGCGGCTGTCGATGTCGAGATGGTTGGTCGGCTCGTCGAGGATCAGCAGGTTGGGTCCGTCGAAGGCGGCCAGGCCCATCAGCAGCCGCGCCTTCTCGCCGCCCGACAGGCTTTTCGCCGGCGTGTCCATCTTTTCCGTCGCCAGCCCCATCTGCGCCACCCGCGAGCGCACCTTGGCTTCGGGTTCCTTCGGCATCAGCGCGCGCACATGGGCGACCGCGCTTTCCTCCGGGCGCAGGTCGTCGAGCTGGTGCTGGGCGAAATAGGCGACCTTGAGCGCGGGCGACACGGTCAGCCGGCCGGTTTCGGGCTTGAGCCGCCCGGCGATCAGCTTGGCGAAGGTCGACTTGCCGTTGCCGTTCTTGCCGAGCAGCGCGATGCGGTCGTCGGCGTCGATCCTCAGGTCGAGCCCGGTCAGCACCGGCGCGCCCGGCGTATAGCCGACGGCCCCGTTTTCCAGCGCGATCGCCGGCGAGGCGGCATTCCTGGCCGGTTCGGGAAACCTGAACGGCGCGACATGGTCGTTGACCGCCGCCGAGATCGGCTTCATCCGCTCCAGCGCCTTGAGCCGCGACTGCGCCTGGCGCGCCTTCGACGCCTTGTAGCGGAACCGTTCGACGAAGGCCTCCATGTGCTTGCGCGCGGCTTCCTGCTTCTCGCGCGACTTCTCCGCCAGTTCGGCGCGTTCGGCGTGCTGGCGCTCGAACTGGTCGTAGCCGCCGCGCCAGAGCGTCAGCTTGCCGCGCTCCAGATGGGCGATCGAGTTGACGGCGCGGTTCAAGAGGTCGCGGTCATGGCTGATGAGCAGCACCGTGTGCGGATATTTCGCCAGGTAGCTCTCGAGCCACAGCGTGCCTTCCAGGTCGAGATAGTTGGTCGGCTCGTCGAGCAGAAGCAGGTCCGGCTCGGCAAACAGCACCGCGGCGAGCGCCACGCGCATGCGCCAGCCGCCCGAAAAGCTCTTTGCCGGGCGCTTCTGCGCCTCGTCGTCGAAGCCCAGGCCGGCCAGGATCGACGCCGCGCGGGCCTCCGCCGAATGCGCCTGGATGTCGGCCAGCCGGGTGTGGATCTCAGCGATCCGGTGCGGGTCGGTCGCATGCTCGGCTTCGTCCATCAGCGCGAGGCGCTCGGTGTCGGCCTTGAGCACGATCTCGATCAGCGGCTCGTCGGTGCCCGGCGCTTCCTGCGCCACCTGGCCGATGCGCGCGTTCTTCGGCAGGTGGATCGACCCGCTCTCCGGCGTCAGCTCGCCGGTGATCGCGCGAAACAGCGTCGTCTTGCCCGAGCCGTTGCGGCCGACAAGGCCGGTCTTGGCGCCGGCCGGCAGCGCCAGCGTAGCGTGGTCGAGCAACAGGCGGCCGGCGATGCGCAGCGAAAGGTCGGTTAGCGTGATCATGGCCGCGCGTATTGCAGGAAGGCGGGGCCGGACGCAAGGCTGGAACACAAAATGGGCCGCGGCGGTCACCCGCCGCGGCCCTGGTTTTGTGCGATGCGCCTTACTCCGCGTCCGCGCGCAGGCGCACCAGGTCGTTCATCAGGCCGGCCGGCTTGCGCCGACCGACGCACGAAGTTCGCGAAGGTCGTCCGGCTATTTCCGCGTCCCGAGCACCACGAGATACTTCCGTTCCACGCACAGGCCCGCCG
>JBNLDE010000210.1:0-14084 GCA_050304175.1 Zhengella sp.
GCGGCCGCATCATCGGCGAAGGCCGCGCGAAGCAGCTCGCCAGCGATCCGGCGGTGCAAGCCGCCTATCTGGGCGGCGCGGCCGCCTCGCCCGCCGCCCGCGCGCCGGCGACCGGGCCGCGGGTCCCTTCGCGCGACGAGACGGGTGCCGCGGCAACGCTTGCGGCGCACGCCGCGCGCGTCCAGCGCGCGCATGTCGAGCACCTGCGCCACGGCTTTCGCGCCAACGGGTATGTGAATGGCCATTCGGCGACCCTCGGCGCCGCAGCACCTAAAGGAGAAGCCATCGTGATGAACAGGCAGGCCCACGAACTCAGCGAACAGGCGGCGGACTATGCCATGCGCGCGGCAAGCATCCAGCGCGCCCATATCAATTCGATGCGCCAGCCCACGGTCGCGGTGCCGCCGTCGCTCGCCATGCCCGCGGAAACCGGGCGTCTACAGAGCAGTCCGGAGGCGCTTGCGGCGCGGGCCGCCGCGATCCAGGCGGCCCATGTCGCCGCCCAAAGGACCGGACTGCCGGCGGACGGTTCCGCCGACGCGGACAAACCGGCGGCCAAGCTGACCAAATCGCAGAAGAAGACACTGAAGCGCGCGCGCAAGGCCGCCAGGCGGGCCCGGAAACTGGCCGAAAAGGTTCTTCAGGCAATCGGATGATTTTTTGGGCCGCATGGCCCGCGAGAACTAGGGAGACGAACAATGGCAAGAGTATTGGACGGCATGTATATCGGCGGCGGCTGGGCCACCGCGACAAAGACCTTCCCGGACTACAATCCCTCCGACGGCTCGGTATGGGCGAATATCCCCGATGCCTCCGCCGACGATGCGCGGCGCGCGATCGAGGCGGCGCAGGCGGCCTTCGAGGAATGGGCCGCGACGCCGTTCAACCAGCGCTCGCACATCATGATCAAGGCCGGCGAGATCTTCGAGGGCCGCCGCAACGAAATCGCCGAGGCGGTGATGGAGGAAGGCGGCGGCTGGTTCGGCAAGGCGATGTTCGAGACCGGCTACACCGCCGAACTGTTCCCCGCCGCCGCAGCGGCCAATTACGGCTCCATCGGCGAGGTGCTGCCGTCCGAATACGGCAAGCTGTCGATGGCCATTCGCCGGCCGATGGGCGTGGTTTCGGTGATCAGCCCGTGGAACTTCCCGCTGATCCTGACCGGGCGCGGGCTGCTGTTCCCGCTGGTCGCGGGCAACACCATCGTGCTCAAGCCGTCGGAAGACACACCCTATCTGGGCGGCCTGCTCTGGGCCGAGATCTTCGAGGAGGCCGGCCTGCCAAAGGGCGTGCTCAACGTCGTCACCTGTTCGCGCGACAGCGTGGCGGCGGTCGGCGACGAGATGATCGAGAACCCGCTGGTCAAGGGCATTTCCTTTACCGGTTCGACCGCCGTCGGCCGCGTCGTCTCGGCCAAGGCAGGGGCGCATCTGAAGAAATGCTGCGTCGAACTTGGCGGCAAGAACGCGATGCTCGTGCTCGACGACGCCGACATGGAGCGCGCCGTCCAGGCCGCCAATTTCGGCGCCTTCATGCACCAGGGCCAGATATGCATGTCGGTCGAGCGCGTCATTGTCCACGAAAAGGTCTATGACGAGTTCGTCGAACGTTTCGTTCCGCGGGTGAAGAAGCTCAAGGCCGGCACGACGACCGACAAGGAAAACGTGCTCGGACCGGTGATCAACGACCGCGCCGCCGAGCGGATCGCCCGCCACTTCGAGGACGCGAAGCAGAAGGGCGCCAGGATCCTGACCGGCGGCCACATTGACGGCCGGTTCGTGGAGCCGACCGTGTTTGCCGGCGTCACCCCGGACATGCTGCTCTACCAGGAAGAGACGTTTGGCCCGGTTTGCTCGATCTTCAAGGTCAAGGACGACGCCGAAGCCATCCGCATCGCCAATGACAGCGAATACGGACTGACCGCCGGCGTCATGACCGAGGACGAGGAGCGCGGGCTGGCCGTGATGAACCGGCTCGACACCGGCAATTGCCACTTGAATTGTTCGCCGGTCAATGACGAGCCGCATGTCCCGTTCGGCGGTTTCAAGGCGTCGGGATCCGGCAAGCATGGCGGCCGTTGGTCGATGGAGACGTTCACCGAGACCCGATGGATCACCATCGACCGCGGCGGGCGGCCGTTCCCACCGGTGTTCTGAGCGCCGAAATCATGCCTGGAACCGGGCCGGCGCCGGCAGCGCGTCGGCCCGGGCGCCTGGAAATTCAGCTTTTGTCTTGAAAAATAGATCGATGCCGTGGAGGATCGCCCTATCTGGGGCTTGCGCGGAGACGCTGGGCTCTGCCGCGCCGGCAACGGCTTGATATGAAGGGAAACCGGTCAGAAGGGGACAGACGCCGATGGCCCGACAGGAAACCGCCGATCACGGTTTTGCCGATGCGATTTGGCTGACCAGCGCCAATCTTGCCGAGATCGCCTCGGGAATACCCGGGCGGATGCGCTCGCTACTGCGCACTCTCACCAACCTGCCCCACGGTACTCTTGCGATCCGCATGCCCGACGGCCGGGCCGTCAAGGTCGGCGGCAATTCGCCCGGCCCCGACGCCCACCTCGTTCTCAACAATTGGAAGCTGCCGCGGCGCGCGTTGGCCGGCGGCACGATCGGCATCGCCGAATCCTACATGGACGGCGACTGGGAAAGCCCGGACGTCACCACTTTTCTGGAGCTTTTCATCGTCAACACCGAAGTCGGCGAGAAGGTGGCCGGCGGCGCCAACTGGGTGGTCGCCACCATCCAGCGCCTGCGCCACTGGCTCAACGAAAACACCCGGTCCGGGTCGAAGCGCAATATCTCGGCGCATTACGACCTCGGCAACAGCTTCTACAGCCAGTGGCTCGATGAGACGATGACCTACTCGTCGGCGCTCTACACGACCGGCGCCAACGATCTCGCCAGCGCGCAGACGGCCAAGTACCGCGCGCTCGCAGAGGCGACCGGCATCGGCCCCGATAGCCACGTGCTGGAAATCGGATGCGGCTGGGGCGGCTTCGCCGAATTCGCCGCCCGTGAGGTCGGCTGCAAGGTGACCGGGCTGACGATCAGCCGCGAGCAGCACGATTTCGCCGCCGAGCGGATTCAAAAGGCCGGCCTGGCCGACAAGGTCGAGATCAAGTTCCAGGACTACCGCGACGAGACCGGAAAATACGACCACATCGCGTCCATCGAGATGTTCGAGGCCGTCGGCGAACGCTACTGGCCGGTTTTCTTCGACAAGATGCGCCAGTGCCTGCATCCCGGCGGTACGGCGGGCCTGCAGATCATCACCATCAACGACGACGCCTACCCGGCCTATCGCAAGCGGCCGGATTTCATCCAGCGCTACGTTTTCCCGGGCGGCATGCTGCCGTCGCCGACCGTGCTCAAGTCGCTGGGCAAGGCGTCGGGACTGACCTATGTCGGCGAACGCATCTTCCCGCAGGACTACGCCCGAACCCTCGCCGAGTGGCGCCATCGCTTCCGCGGCTCCTGGAGCAGTATCGCCAAACTTGGCTTCGGCGACCGCTTCCGCAAGTTGTGGGAGTTCTACCTGTATTACTGCGAGGCCGGGTTCAGAGCCGAGTATATCGACGTGCGCCAGGTGGTGTACAAGGCTTGAGTCCGACGGTTGCAAACCGGCGGCTACGCTGCCGATATGTCGATGCCCTGCCCCGTGCGATCGATCACTTCGCGCAGCGCGAATGACGAGTTGATCCTGGTGACGTGCGGCATCGCCGACAGCCATTCCTTGTGCACGCGCTCGTAGTCGGCAAGGTCGCGCGCGGCGATGCGCAGCAGATAGTCGTATTCCCCCGACATCATGTAGCAGACCAGCACGTTGGGGCAGCGCTTGACGGCGGCCTCGAATTCCCCGAGCTGGCGTTCCGACTGGCCGGCCAGCGAAATGTGCACAATCACCGTCACGCCGTAACCCAGCATGTCGTTTGAAAGCCGGGCGTGATAGCCCCGTATGGCGCCGGAAGCCTCCAGCGCGTCGAGCCTGCGCGAACAGGCCGACTGCGACAGGCCGACCCGGTCCGCCAGGGCGGCGTTCGACATCCGGCCGTCCCGCTGGAGGGCACTCAGAATCGCGATATCGATCTTGTCAAAGGCCAAATGCGCAAAACCTTTCGAATATGAACCTATTTTACGCAACTATATTCGATATGAACCGATCCATGCAACCCACTTTGCAAACACATCGCGCGCCTTATGTGTTCTCATAGGACCCAATCGAACAATGGCCGCGGATTGAGGGAGATTTGTCATGCGCGTCGGTTGCCCCAAGGAAATCAAGAACCACGAATACCGTGTCGGCCTGACGCCGGGCGCGGTTCGCGAATATGTCGCCCATGGCCACCAGGTTTTCGTCGAAAGCGGCGCCGGTGCCGGCATCGGCGCCGATGACGGCGTTTACGCCGCCGCCGGCGCGACGGTACTGAAGACCGCCGAGGAAGTGTTTTCGCGCTCCGACATGATCGTGAAGGTCAAGGAGCCGCAGCCGTCGGAGTGGGCGCAGCTCCGCGAAGGCCAGATCCTCTACACCTATCTCCATCTGGCTCCGGATCCGGACCAGACCGCGGGCCTGATCAAGTCGGGCGCAACCGCGATCGCCTATGAGACGGTCACCGACGACCGGGGCGGACTGCCGCTGCTCGCACCGATGTCCGAAGTCGCCGGACGCCTCGCCATCCAGGCCGGCGCAACCGCGCTGCAGAAGGCCCATGGCGGCCGCGGCGTGCTGCTCGGCGGCGTGCCGGGCGTGCTGCCCGGCAAGGTTGCGGTCATCGGCGGTGGCGTTGTCGGCCACAATGCCGCGAAGATGGCGGTCGGCCTCGGCGCGGACGTCACCATTCTCGACCGGTCGATCCCCCGCCTGCGCGAACTCGACGATATCTATAACGGCCGCATCCACACCCGCTATTCCACCGTCGAAGCGATCGAGGAAGAGTGCTTCTCGGCCGATGTTGTCGTCGGCGCGGTATTGATCCCGGGCGCAGCGGCCCCGAAGCTGGTGTCCCGCGAGATGCTGTCGGGCATGAAAAAGGGCTCGGTCCTCGTCGATGTCGCCATCGACCAGGGCGGTTGCTTCGAGACATCCAAGGCAACCACGCATTCCGATCCGACCTATGTCGTGGACGATATCGTCCACTACTGCGTGGCCAATATGCCCGGCGCGGTCCCGGTTACTTCGGCCCAGGCGCTCAACAACGCCACCCTGTTCTACGGCCTCCAGCTTGCCGACAAGGGTCTGAAGGCACTGATCGACAATCCGCACCTGCGCAACGGCCTGAACGTCCATCAGGGGCGGATTACCAACAAGGCCGTGGCAGAAGCGCTGGGCTATGACCTCGCCGAGCCCCAGACCGTACTCAAGGTCGCCTGAGTTTCCTCCCGCCACCGTTATCGTGAGGTGGCATATCTCGCCCGTCGGCAGCGATGCCGGCGGGCTTTTTTCTTGGCGCGGGCGCGGGCTTGATTGGACGGAGCCATCGCCGACGCAAAAAAGATCGCCCCGAAAATCGGCTGCCGGCGCCGATGTCCGTCCATCCAAGTCACTGGTGAAACGCGGTTTCTCGTCTGAATTTGGAATCATTACAGTTTAGAATTATTCCAAGTTATTGTTTTCATTATTTATTTTCTTGCATCGCCAGGTTCTCGATGGCATCCATGCGGCCAGTGGCATGTATTTGCCCGACAAACAGCGTAATTAAGGAACATGACAGTGAACAGATTGAACCCCGGTGCGATCGCACTTGCTCTCGTCCCGCTGATCGCCATCCCGGCATTTGGCGCCGACATCAAAACCTATGAAGTCACGCTGGCCAACGACGCGTTCGACCCCGCGGAGATCAAGGTCGCGGCCAACGAGCCTTTCATCCTCAAGGTCCGCAACGAGACCGATGCGGCGGCGGAAATCGAGTCCAACGAACTGCGGATCGAAAAGATCGTCGCGCCGGGCGCCGAGATCGTTATCCGCGTCCGTCCGGCCGAAGCGGGCACCTACACCTTCGTCAACGAGTTCAAGGAAGACGACGTCAAGGGCACGATCGTCGTGGAATAAGGACGGCACAGAGACAGCGCCATGATTGCAGCACTCATCATCGTATTTCGCGAAGTGATCGAGGCCGGCCTCATCGTCGGCATTGCCCTCGCGGTCAGCCGCCAGATCCCGAATGGCAAGCGCTGGATCGCGGCCGGTGTAGTCGCCGGTGTCCTCGGCAGCTGCATTCTGGCCGTGTTTACCGGAACGGTCGCTTCGGCCTTCGAGGGGATGGGGCAGGAACTGTTCAACGCCGGGATCATGGTGCTCGCCGTCCTGATGCTGGGCTGGCACAATATCTGGATGGCACGCCACGGACGCGAACTCGCCCATGAGATCATGTCGGCGGGCGACGCCGTGGCCTCCGGTTCGCGCAACATCACCGCGCTTGCCATCGTCGTCGGCGTTGCCGTGCTGCGCGAGGGCGCCGAGGTCGTCCTGTTCCTCTACTCCATCGTCGCGGCCGGGGAATCGCCGGCTTCGCTGGCCATCGGCGGGGTCGCCGGTATTGCGCTCGGCGCCGGCCTGACCGTGGTCACCTATGTCGGCCTGGTGCAGATCCCCGTTCGCTACCTGTTCGCAGTGACCAGCGTCCTGATCGCCTTCCTTGCGGCCGGTCTGGCGGCACAGGCGGTGCTGTTCCTCGAACAGGCCGGCGTGGTCACCGCGCTTGGCATGACCATGTGGGACAGCTCCTGGCTGCTTTCCGAGCATTCCATAGCCGGCTCCATCCTTCACACGCTCGTCGGGTACATGGAGCGTCCGACCGGAGCCGAGGTGCTGGCGTACCTGGTGACGCTGGTCACGATCCTGACCCTTTCGCGGGTGATGAACCCGCGGCGGGCCGTCCCCCAGAAAGCCGGCGCGATCTGACCGCCCGGCCCGCGTCCCCCGATGCCGGCTATTCCGCCCGCTCTATGCGGCACTGATAGCAATTGTATCGCGAAGAGCGCATGTGGAGATAGGCGACGTCGGGCAGTTCCAGCAGCGCCGCCGCCCGTTCCGCCAGCCGCGCCGCATCGACCACTTCGGCGGCACTGTAGTTGATCCAGCCATTGTCGCGATAACCGCGAAGAATGTAACTGCCGCCATGATCGTACATCTGCGCCGGCCGCGGCGAATCGGGCGCGCGGTCGCATTCACGGACATGCAGGAAGATCGGCCCCGTCTCGGCATAAGGCTGCTCCGCAGGGAACGGACGGTGGGCGAGGATGAAATATTCCTCGCCTTTCGCGACGGGACGCAAGCAATGGCGGCACGGTATGGCGCCGCCATCGGAAACGGAGACATGCGGCTTGTTCCCGTAAGCGTCCATGCCGCCGGCTTGAAGTTCGCGCGATGTCTTCGTCTCAAGCGCAACAAAACGAATGCCCATTCGGTCCTCCCTGGCAATTATCTAATGCCGGACCGATATCCGCACCCGGCGCGGCGCGGCCACCCGTTTCTTGCCATATTGGCCTTTGCCGCCAAGACCGCTAGGATTGCCGGATGACATCATTTCTCAAGAAACTGTTCGGCAGCGCGTCGGCCGGCAAATCGGTGGACGTCGTCGAGTTAGACGCGATCGAATACAAGGGCGTGCTGATCATCCCCGCTCCGCGGAAGGAAGGCGGTCAGTGGCGTCTCGGCGGCATCCTGCGAGAGGCCGGCGGTGACGCCCGCGAGCGGGTATTCGTGCGTGCCGACATGTTCCCCGACGTCGCTTCGGCGGCCGAAATCGCGGTGCGCAAAGGCAAGCTGATCGTCGACCAGCGCGGGCCGGACCTGTTTCCGGGCGATGGCGGCCCCCTGTAAAGGGCCGTCAGGGCGTTCGCGGCGCAAGCAGGATGCCGAGCGTGGTGAACGCCAGGGCCAGCAGCCAGGTGATCGGGCCGATCAGGTCGTCGGAATGGCCGGGCCAGTAAATCAGCACCAGGAATCCGATATCGGTGATGCTGACCGTCACGGCGTTGAGCACGTAGCCGGTCAGGCTGTTGCGCCAGTTGAAGATCACGGCGACCGCGATGCAGAAAAGCGCGATATAGCCGAGGTTCCAGCCATTCTGGTAGACCTTGCTCTGCACGTCGCCGTCGGCCACGCCCGCGCCGAGCTGAAACGACAGCCAGGCGGCATAGAGATGCATCAGGCCCCAGAGCACGTAGAGCACAGCGCCGACCCTGCAAGTCCACTGCCGCATGCGATCCCCTCCCGTATTCGCCCCAGCTAATATGGCCGATGCCGTGCAGGCCGCAAACGAATCCGCCGCCCGATGGGGCGGCGGCGGTGAGAGCGGGCCTGGCTGGGCCTAACGCCTGATCACGTCGGTGATACGGCGCAGGGTAACCCGACGATTCCGCCACTCCTCGTAAGGCACTGGAACCAGAAGGAAATCCTCGCCGTAGCCAACCGTTTCGAGAGCATCCCACGGCAGGCCAAACTCGCGAACCAGCACGCGGCGAAGCGACTCGGCGCGGCGCTGCGACAGGATCTGGTTGGAATAGCGCGATCCGACGGCGTCGGTGTGCCCTTCCAGCAGGAACAGCTCGTAGGGCCGGCGGCGCAGGATGCGGCGCAGCGCGATGGCGATCTGTTCGACCTTACCGAATTGCGAATAAGGGATCTCCGCCGATCCGAACTGGAAATTGATGACGTGGATGTCGATCGAGGGTGCGTGATGGCGCAGGTTACTGTTGCGCTTCAGTTCGCGGACGGTCACGCGCTGGTCGGGCGGCAGCACCTCGACTGGCGGGGCCTGAAGGGAGCGTTCGATCTTCAGGGCGGAGATCGGCTCGCGGGCCTGGGCGAAGGCCGCGCCGGGCATGGCGGCGGCGGAAAGGGCGAGCGTGACGAAAGAACGGCGGTTCATGGCAATGGCTCCATGCTGCGGGCCTCAACGGTCCCTGTTTCGATGGCAGACATGTATCCGCGCCGACCTGAAGCTGCGATGAATGCGCGGTTCAGGCTCCGAATCCAGCGCTAGTCCCAGGCGTCGACGCTTTCCTGCGACTGCCCGACCGGCCGGAAACCGGCCTTCTGGTAGAGCACCAGCGCATGGACGCTGTCGAGCGTGTTGGTGTCGATCGTCACTTTCGACGGCGCATGCGCGAACGCCGCGATGATGGCTTCGGAAAGCAGAAAGCGGCCAAGGCCGCGGCCCTTGAAGTCGGGCGTCAGGCCGAGATAGAGGATGCGCGCCGCCTGCGGCAGGTCGGCCAGGTCGAGCTCGAAGAAGCCGGCCGGCGCGCCGTTGCACGACAGCACCCAGATTTCCGCCGTCACGGCGTGGATCGCCTCCGCCAGCGCCGTGTCGTCGATCTGCCGGCGCAGCATCCAGTGATGCGGCCTGCCGACCTGTTCGTAGAGGTAGCGGTAGAAGGCGACCGGCATGTCGGTCGCGCGCATCAGGTTGACCCGCGGCCCGGCTGGCGCGGGGACGCGCCGGGCCGGCAGCGAGGTCATCTCCAGATGGGTGACATGGGCGGTCAGCCGCCGCGCCTGCGCCATCGTCACCTGCCGGCCTCGACCGGGGTGTCGTCGCGTCCGCCCCATTCGGTCCAGGAGCCGTCATACAGGCGATGGTCGGCGTGCCCGAGCAGTTCAAGTGCGAGGATCAGCATCGCGGCGGTCACACCCGACCCGCAGGAGGTGACGACCGGCTTGGCCAGGTCGACGCCGGCGGCCTCGAACCGTGCCCTCAATTCCTCGGGCGGCAGGATGCGGCCATCGGCGCTCAGATCCACCGCCGGCACGTTGAACGCGCCGGGCATGTGGCCGGAGCGCACGCCCGGCCTCGGCTCGGGTTCCTCGCCCGCGAACCGTCCCGGCGAACGGGCATCGACAATCTGCGTGCGGCCCGGCGCGCCGGCGATCTGCCGCATCTCGTCGAGCGAGACCACGGCCTCGGGATCGAACGCGGTCTTGAAATAGCAACCGGCGCAATGGGTGTTCTCGCCGGTCACCGGCCGGCCTTGCGCCTTCCAGCCGTCGAATCCGCCTTCCAGGATGTGGACATCGCGCGCACCCATGGCGCGGAACATCCACCACACCCTCGGCGCGGAGAAGAAGCCGGGACCGTCATAGACCACGATCGTGTCGTCGACGGAGATCCCCATCGATCCGACATGGCGGGCGAACTCGAGCGGCGATGGCAGCGCGTGCGGCAGGTCGACGCCGGGCTCGACGACCAGGTCGTGGTCGAAGAACACCGCGCCGGGAATGTGCGCGGCGGCGTATTCGGCGCGCGCGTCGCGGTTCTGCGTCGCCAGGTACCAGGAGCCGTCAATGATCGAGAGCCCTGGCCGGCCCAGCCGCTCCTGCAGCCAGTCGGCGGAAACCACGATCGCGCCATCGGTCGTGTTGTCCATGGTGCGTTACTCCACAAGCCTGCCTGATCGCCGGTGCCAGTCCTCGATCGACTCATCGGGGTATTCGTCATGGTAGCGGTCTTTGGCGCCGCGTTCCACGCTTACCCAGCCGGGCTTGTAGCGCAGCATGACATGGGTGGTTTCCGGCGCCGCCGGCAGCGGCGTGTCGATCGCGGACGCAAACGGATGCACCAGGTCGGGCCAGCGCGGATCGTAAAGCCACAGCGCGCTGCCGCACTTGCTGCAGAAATTGCGCTCGGCCGGGCTTTCACGCCCGTCCGTCACCGCGTGGTAGACGCTCAGATGCTCCCTGCCCCCGACTTCGAGGGTATTGGCATCGCCCTTGAGATTGATGGCGAAGCCGCCGCCGCCCTGTTGCTTGCGGCAGATCGAGCAATAGCACCGCTGGTAGGGATAGGGCGTGTCGCTGTCGCACGAGAACGTCACCTTCCCGCAATGGCATGACCCTTCGAGCTTCATGCGTCCCTCACCCGGGCGACGGGCCGAACCGGATGCGGAAGCGCCGGTTTTCCCGTCCCTTCTTCTCGATCTTGCCGATATGGATCTCGCCGACTTCGCCGGTCGCGGCAACATGCGTGCCGCCGCAGGGCTGGCTGTCGACGGCGGCGTCCTCGCCGATGCAGACGAGGCGGATGCGCCCGGTTCCCGCCGGCGGGCGCACGTTCTTCGACTTGACCAGCCCGGGATTGGCCGCCAGTTCCCCGTCGGTGATCCACTGCGTGAACACCCGGTGGTTGGCCGACACCAGTTCCATCAGCTGCGCCGTCACGTCCTCCTTGGTGAAGGACGCGTCGGGAAGGTCGAAATCGACCCGGCTTTCGTCCTCGCCGACCGAGGCGCCGGTGATCGGAAACGGGCAGGCCACGGTCAGCAGGTGGCAGGCCGTGTGCATGCGCATCAGCCTGAGGCGGCGCGACCAGTCGATGGCGATGGCCAGCTTCTCGCCGATATCCGGCAACGGCTGGTTGTCGGCCGGCACATGGATGATCTCGTCCTTGGTCTCGCCGGTCACGGTCGCGGCAATTTCGATCCGGGAGCCGTCGGCGCGTTCCAGATAGCCTGTGTCGCCGGGCTGGCCGCCCGACGTCGCATAGAACACGGTCCGGTCGAGAATGATCCCGCCGCGGTCGTTGATGCCCGCCACCGTCGCCTCGGCGGTCGAGGCATAGGCATCGTCGCGGAACAGGGCTTCGGTCGCGGTCATCCCGCGACCTCTTCATAGGGCACGTCGATCTCGGGCTTCATGTCCATCCAGTCCGGCACCGGCAGGTCCTTGCCGCGCAGGAAATCCGGATTGAACAGTTTCGACTGGTAGCGCGTGCCATAGTCGCACAGCACGGTCACGATGGTGTGGCCTGGCCCCATCTCCCTGGCCAGCCGGATCGCGCCGGCGATGTTGATTCCGCTCGAGCCGCCGAGGCACAGTCCTTCCTCCTGGACGAGGCCGAACACGATCGGCAGCGCCTCCTCATCGGGAATCTGGAAGCAGTAGTCCGGCGTGAACCCTTCCAGATTGGCGGTAATCCGCCCCTGGCCGATGCCTTCGGTGATCGAACTGCCCTCGGACTTGAACTCGCCGGTGGTGTAATAACTGTAGAGCGCGGCGCCCATCGGGTCGGCCAGCGCCACCTTGATCGCGCTGTTGCGCTGCTTCAGGCCGATACCGACGCCGGCGAGCGTGCCGCCGGTCCCCACCGCCGAGACGAAACCGTCCACCTTCTTGCCGGTTTGCGTCCAGATCTCCTCGGCCGTGGTGACGATATGGCCGTCACGGTTGGCGACATTGTCGAACTGGTTGGCCCAGATCGCGCCGTGGTTCGAGGTCCGCGCCATCTGCTCGGCGAGCCGCCCCGATACCTTCACGTAGTTGTTCGGGTTCTTGTAGGGCACGGCGGGAACCTCGATCAGTTCGGCGCCGAGCACGCGCAACGCGTCCTTCTTTTCCTGGCTCTGGGTCTCCGGAATCACGATCACCGTGCGATAGCCGAGCGCCTTGGCGACCACGGTCAGCCCGATGCCGGTGTTGCCGGCCGTACCCTCGACGATCACCCCGCCCGGTCGCAGCAGGCCCTTCTTTTCCGCATCACGAATGATGAACAGCCCGGCGCGGTCCTTGACCGACTGGCCCGGATTCATGAACTCGGCCTTGCCGTAAATGTCGCAGCCGGTTTCCTCCGAAGCGCGGCGCAGACGGATTAGAGGCGTGTTGCCGATGCAATCGATGACGGATTCCATACTTTCCTTCCTGTTGAACGCGGACTGACCGTATGGAGGCGGGCGCGCCGTTTCAAGAACCGTTTTTCTCCAGGCCGCCGTTTTGCGGGCCGTTCATGCTCCGCCAGCCGGGCGGATCGCCGTTGCGTGGCCAATCGTCCTTGTTTACTGGTTTTCGGGCGACGGGTGGAGGGATTGCCATGAGAAAACTGCTGACCGGCTTGCTGGTTGTCCTTGTCCTGGCGGGCATCGCCTGGCTGGTCGGCCCCCGAACCCCGGTCGACACCACGATCCATATCGACGAGGCGGCAATCGCGGCCGACCCGCAGGCCTATGTCGAGCGGGCCGAGTCTCAGGTTCCCGGCATCCGCGACGGGCTGCAAAAGGAAATCGTCTGGGCCTATCCCGCCTCGCGGGCCAAGACTCCGCTGGCGATCGTCTATATTCACGGTTTCTCCGCCTCCCGGGGCGAGATCGCGCCGGTTCCCGGCAAGGTCGCGGCCGCGCTTGGCGCCAACCTGTTCTACACCCGCCTGGCCGGCCACGGGCGATCCGGCGCGGCGATGGCCACGGCGACCGTTAATGACTGGCTCAACGACATGGCCGAGGCGCTCGCCATCGGCCGCGCGATCGGCGAGAAAGTCGTGGTCATCGCAACCTCGACCGGCGGCGGGCTGGCTACCTGGGCGGCGGCGCGGCCCGAACTCGCCAGAAATCTGGCCGGCCTCGTGCTGATCTCGCCCAACCTCAGGCTCAAGGACCCCAAGGCCTTCCTGCTGACCCAGCCCTGGGGCGGCCAGATCGCCGAGATGGTCGTCGGCAAGGAACGCGGTTTCGAACCACAGAACGATCTGCATGCCAAATACTGGACCTACCGCTACCCGACGAAAGCCCTGTTGCCGATGGGCGCGCTCGTCAAGCTGGCCAGCCAGACGCCGATGCACAAGATCTCCGTGCCGGCCCTGTTCATCTATTCCCCCGACGACCAGGTTGTCGACGAGAGCGAAACCGCCGCGGCCGCCAGACGCTGGGGAGCGCCGGTCGAGACCGTTGAGGTGCTGGACGCCGACGACCCCTACGATCACGTCATCGCCGGCGACGCCATTTCGCCGAACAAGACCGATGAACTCACTGCCAGGATGATCGACTGGATCGGCAAGCTGCCGCGCTAGATGCGGGCTTGTGCAACGTCGCAAATACTCCGTGCATATCCCCGGCGAGCGCCCCATTTCCCGCGCGCGGAAAATGATCGGAGCACGGTACCCCCGCGTCCGCTGGATTTATTTCAGATATTTTATCCCCCCTCCCGAAACCTCTCGCATAATCGGTCCATCGCCCTTGCGGGAACCCGGTCCGGACCGGAGGCCAGGAAGGGCGGCGGCTACCTCCCCCTCCGGGTCGGTTCCGGAGATCCGAGGGCCCGCGACAGGCCGGAGCCTTGCCCGGCCCGCTTAAGGCAGCGGGGAAGGC
>JBNLDE010000211.1:0-1984 GCA_050304175.1 Zhengella sp.
GCGAAAAGGAGAACTTCTTCCTGTTGCTGTCGCAGCCGCCACAGCGCGTCGCCGACGCCGCGATTCCGCCGCGCGAATACATCTTCGTCGTCGACGTCTCCGGCTCCATGCACGGCTTTCCGCTGGATATCAGCAAGAAACTGATGGTGGAACTGCTGACCCGGCTGCGTCCGTCGGACCGTTTCAACATCCTGTTTTTTTCCGGCGGCTCCGAGCTTCTGGCCGAGCGCCCGCTGCCGGCCACCGAGGGCAATATCGAGCGCGCCGTCGAGATGATGGAAAGCCAGCGCGGAGGCGGCGGTACCCGCTTGCTGCCGGCACTTGAGACGGCCATGGAGCAGCCCGCCGCCGAAGGCGTCTCGCGCAGTTTCGTGGTGGTGACGGACGGTTATATTTCCGCTGAAACCGATGTTTTCGATTACGTCAAAAACCACTTGAACGACGCCAACTTCTTTTCTTTCGGTATCGGTTCCTCGGTCAACCGCTTTCTGATCGAGGGCCTGGCACGCAGCGGACGCGGCGAACCTTTCGTCATCACCTCGCCTGACGAGGCGTTACCCATCGCGCAAAGGTTCCGCGCCTATATCCAGACGCCGGTGTTAACCGATATCGAAGTCGATTTCGACGGCTTAGAGGTTTACGACGTGGAACCGCCGCATATTCCCGACCTGTTCGCGGAACGGCCGCTGGTCGTCTTCGGCAAATGGCGCGGAGAGGCCGAAGGCAGCATCCGCATCAGCGGCAAGCGCGGCGGCTCGGATTATCGGCGAGAACTGAACGTCGCCGAAAGCTTGGCCGATCGGGACAACGGCGCGCTTCGCTACCTTTGGGCGCGCCAGCGCATCGCCGAACTGGGGGATTACGAAAAACTGCAGGCCGATTCGGAACGGCGCGCGGAAATCACCACGCTGGGTCTGACCTATAACCTGTTGACCGCCTATACCTCCTTTATCGCCGTCGACGAGGTCGTGGCCAACCCTAACGGAACCGCACGCCAGGTCAAGCAGCCGCTGCCTTTGCCTAAAGGCGTCAGCGATCTGGCCATAGGCGGCATCGTGCCGACCACACCGGAGCCCGAGTTCTTAGGATTGTTCGGCGTATCCGCCTTAACGCTGCTGTTCGCCGCTTTCGGCCGCCGTCGCCGAGCCAGGCTCTAAGGAGGAGACCATGACGGGCTACCATTTTCTATTACTGCAATCAATCGCCTTTTGGCCGGTCTGGCGCTGGTACGCCCAGCGCATGCTGGACGGCTCGGACGAACCGTGGGGCATATTCGCCCTGGCCACCGCGCTCGCCATCGTGGCTTATCAGGGCATTCCCCGTACGCTGTCCGTTCGTGCAATGGGAGTCGCCACGTCGCTTGCTTTGGTTTATGTCATGGGCTACGCCGTGCTGCCGCCGCTGGTACGGGCCGCGCCGGCGGTATTGGCGCTGTCCGTGACACTGGCCGCCAGCGGCGGACGCACGCAGCAGCCCGGCATCGCCGGCCTGCTGCTGTTGTCGCTGCCGCTGATCGCCTCGCTGCAGTTCTTCGGCGGCTTTCCGATACGGGCCGTGACCGCCTGGATTTCGTCTCACATACTCGGCCTTTTCGGTATCGACGTCAGGCCTCAGGGTACGCTGCTCTATTGGCTGGGCGAGGTGATTGCGGTGGACGCGCCCTGCGCCGGCATCAAAATGCTGTGGACCGCGCTGTATCTGAATTTTGCGCTGGCGGCGTGGCGCGAACTGGGGTTTTTCGCGACCTGGTTGAGCACCAGCTTTACGCTGTTTTGCGTCTTCGTCGGCAACGTGCTGCGCGCGACGCTGTTGTTTTTCACCGAAAGCGGCCTCGTCGTGGACGCGCCCGAAGGAACGCACTCCGCGATCGGATTGGCCCTGTTCGCGCCGGTAGCGGCGGCGGTATATCTGTTCCATCAGCGAGATAAGAGGTGGCACTTATGCGCGGCCTGATTGTTATCACAATCCATCTGGCCGCGGCACT
>JBNLDE010000212.1:0-5389 GCA_050304175.1 Zhengella sp.
CCCGACGACAGGGCTGCGCGCCTCGGCCGCGGCCCGCGCTACCTAGTCGGCGACACGCCAGAAAAGTCGGCGCAAACCTGAAACGCGCCCGCGCGGGCGATTGCGCCTTTCCGCCGCCCGCGCTAAGCGTTCGCCATGACCGAAGCACCAGACATATTGCGCATCGCCGTTGCCCAGCTCAATCCGACCGTCGGCGACGTCACGGGCAACCTGAAACTCGCCCGCGAGGCCCGGGCCGACGCGGCGCGCCACGGCGCCGACCTGGTTGTGTTCCCCGAACTGTTTATCGCCGGCTATCCGCCGGAAGATCTGGTGCTGAAACCGGCTTTCGTGCGCGCCTGCGAGAATGCGGTCGGCGAACTGGCCGCAGAAACCGGTGACGGCGGCCCCGGCGTCGTGATCGGCACGCCGCTTCGCCGCGACACCGGGCTGCACAATTCGGTCGTTTTGCTGGATGGCGGCAAGATCGTCGCCGAGCGCCACAAGGTCGATCTGCCCAACTATGGCGAGTTCGATGAAAAGCGCGTGTTCCAACCGGGTCCGATGCCGGGGCCCGTCAATTTCCGCGGCGTGAGGCTGGGCCTGCCGGTCTGCGAGGACATCTGGGGCGAGCTCGGCGTCTGCGAAACCCTGGCAGAGAGCGGCGCGGAACTCCTGCTGGTGCCCAATGGCTCGCCCTATTACCGGGGCAAGGTCGACATCCGCCACCAGGTGGTGATCCGCCAGGTGATCGAAAGCGGCCTGCCGATGCTCTACGTCAACATGGTCGGCGGACAGGATGAGCTGGTGTTCGACGGCGCGAGCTTTGCCATCGGCGCCGACAAGTCGCTTGCCTTCCAGATGAGCCAGTTCGAAGCGCAGACCACTGTGACGACCTGGAAGCGCACGGCGGATGGCTGGATCTGCCGCGACGGGCCGATGTCTCGGATCCCCGATGCCGAGGAAGCCGATTACCGCGCCTGCATGCTCGGCCTGCGCGACTACGTCAACAAGAACGGCTTCAAGAACGTCGTGCTCGGCCTGTCCGGCGGCATCGACTCGGCGATCTGCGCGGCGCTGGCCGTCGATGCGCTCGGCGAGGAACGTGTCCGCTGCATCATGCTGCCCTACCGTTACACCTCCAGGGAATCCTTCGCCGATGCGGAGGCCTGCGCCCGCGCGCTCGGTTGCCGCTACGACATCGTGCCGATCGAGGAACCGGTGCAGGGGTTCACCCATGCCCTCACCCAGCTGTTCGAAGGAACCGAAGAAGGTATCACGGAAGAAAACCTGCAGAGCCGGACACGCGGAACGATCCTGATGGCGATCTCCAACAAATTCGGCTCGATGGTCGTCACCACCGGCAACAAGAGCGAGATGAGCGTCGGCTACGCCACGCTCTACGGCGACATGAATGGCGGCTTCAACCCGATCAAGGACCTCTACAAGATGCAGGTCTATTCACTGTCGCGCTGGCGCAACGCGCACCTGCCGCCCACGGCGCTCGGACCGACCGGCGAGGTGATCCCGCAAAATATAATCGACAAGGCCCCGTCCGCCGAACTGAGGCCTGACCAGACCGACCAGGATTCGCTGCCCCCCTACCCGGTTCTCGACGACATCCTGGAGTGTCTGGTGGAGCGCGAAATGGGAGTCGGCGACATCGTTGCGCGCGGCCATGATCGTGATCTGGTCCACCGCATCGAGCATTTGCTATATGTCGCCGAATACAAGCGCCGCCAGTCGGCGCCCGGCGTGAAAATCACGAAGAAAAATTTCGGCCGCGACCGCCGCTACCCGATCACCAACCGGTACCGGGACCGCACTTGACGCGTATTAACGCGTTCTAAACTGTCTCTCTCAATCTGCTCTTCAGCCTTTTATTGATATCTCCTCCCCCGCAGGGAGAAGACTGTCATGACCGAAACGAATTCCGGCCACGGAGGGCGCAAGGCATCCAGCCTGACAAGAAGCGTCTATGTCGCCGCTGCCGCCGTCGTGCTCGCCCTTGTCGCCACCGTGGTGCTCGTCGCCGATCTCGCCAGTCGTGAAGCCGACCGGTTCGCGTTGCGGGCCGAAAAGAACATGATCAGGCTGGAGTTCGAAAACCAGCGCGACATTGCGGTGCGCGAGCAGGCCGAGATCAGCTACTGGGACGATGCCGTCGAGGCGCTGGTCAGGCGCGATACTCCCGACCCGGAACTTGTCACCGAAGAAATGCGGGACTGGGTCGCGGCGGATTTCGGATTTTCCATCCTGGCGCTGGTTCACCCCGACAGCCGGCTGGCCGTGGCGATCGTAAACGGCCAAACCGCGACCGGCGTCACCGACCTGTCTTTCGTGCAGGAAAATGCCGGACTGGTCGACAAGGCGCGGCAGCTCTACCGGGCCCGGCGCATCGGCACTGCGAAGGGATACCGCGCGCCAGCGCTGCGCGGCGGCATGACCGTGCCGGGTATCCACGCCGCGGAATTTGTGCTGCACGACAATATTCCGGGGATCGCGACGGCCCAGGTCATCGTTCCCGATGGTCCCGACCTGTCCGTCCAGGATGGCCAGGAGTTCGTTCTTGTTGGATTCAAGCCGTTCACCGCGGCGCGACTGGGCGAAATGGCCGAGCGCCTCGCCATCTTCGAGCCCGGCATCACGGCGATATCTGAAACAGTGGATGCGCCGCCCCATCTGGTCGTGGAAGCTGGAGACGGCCGGCCCGTTTTCGTCTTCACCTGGCGGCCGCGCGCACCGCGGCCGTACATATTGCGCGGCGTCACGCCGTTTGCCACGCTTTTGTGCCTGATCACCATTCTTGCTCTCGTCTACATCGTTCGCCGCCATGGCAAGACGCTGTCGGCACTGGCCGAGAGCGAGGCTGCGAACCGGTTCATGGCCAAGCATGACGCGCTCACCGGCCTGGCGAACCGTTTTCGCTTCGACGAGGAAATCGAGTCGCGCGCGGACCGAAAGGGCGGACGGCCATTCGCGGTCGCCTGCATTGACCTGGACCGGTTCAAGCCGGTCAATGACACTTGGGGCCATCACGCCGGCGACGAAGTCCTGAAGACGGTCGCTGCCCGATTTGCGAAGCGCGTCGGCGGGCATGGCTTCGTTGCGCGCACTGGCGGCGACGAGTTCATGGCGATCATCGAGACCGATCTCGGCGACGACGACCTGAAATGGCTTGGCGACGGCCTCGTCGAAGACGCATCGCAGCCGGTCGTGTTCCAGGGCGTGGACATTCGCATCGGCGCCAGCGTCGGAATCGCGAAATGGCCCGATCACGGCCATTGCACACGCGAGCTGATCGCCGCCGCCGACGCGCTGCTCTACGAGGGCAAGAACTCCGGCCGGGGCCGCGCAATCGTGGCCGCGCCGGCGCTGTCGCCGGACAGCGACGGCATGTTCGTCGAAATTCGCGCCTGACCCCGCTTTCGCGAAGCCGGGCCGCGCGCTATAGCGCCGCCATGGCCGCTTTCCCTTTCCTGCGCGACAACGCCCGCTGGCTCGCCGGCGGTTTTCTGCTGACCCTGTTTTCCAGCTACGGCCAGACCTTCTACATCGCCCTGTCGAGCGGCCATATCCGCGCGGAACTCGGCCTCAGCCACGGGGAATTCGGCTGGCTCTATTTGGGCGCCACGCTGTCCAGCGCGGCCATGATCCCGGTGGCTGGACGGTTCGCCGACACGGTCCCGGTCGAACGCTATGCCGCGATAGTCATTCTGGGCCTGGCCGGGTCGATGGTCGCGCTGGCCAATGCCCACTCCCTGCCTGTCCTGTTTGTGAGCCTGGCCGCCCTGCGCTTCTTCGGCCAGGGCCTGATGGGGCACGCCGCGATGACCGCGATCGGGCGCTGGTTCGTCGCCAGCCGGGGACGCGCCGTGTCGACGGCCGCCATGGGAATACAGTTCGGCGAAAGCGTGATGCCGGTCAGTTTTGTCGCGATCGCGACGCTGGTCGGCTGGCGCGAAAGCTGGCTGACCAATGCCGGGTTTCTGTTCGTCATCGTCCTGCCTGCCGTCTATCTGCTGATGCGCGTGCCGCGCACGGCCCAGGCATCGGAAGTGTCGGTGAAGCCGCAAGGTCGCCAATGGAGCCGCAATGAAACGCTGCGCGATCCCCTGTTCTGGCTGCTGTCCATCGGCATGCTCGCGCCGCCGATTTTCGGAACGATCATCTTTTTCCACCAGGTCTACCTGGCCGAGTTGCGCGGATGGGCACTCGGCCAATTCGCCGGCTCGACCCCGATCCTGTCGATTTGCGCGGTCTGCTCCACCTATGTCTCCGGAATCCTGACCGACCGCTACAACACCGCATTGCTGCTGCCCGCGATGCTTGTCCTGTTGGCCATCGGTTTGCTGACCCTCTCCTTTGTCGGCTCTGCCTGGGCGATCCTGGTGTTCATGGCGATGATCGGGTTCGCGTTCGGCATCTATGCTACGGCGTTCGGCGCGATCTGGCCCGAGCTCTACGGCACCCGGCATCTTGGCGCGATCAAATCGGCGGTGACGTCGATGATGGTGATTTCGACGGCACTCGGGCCCGGTCTCACCGGTCACTTGATCGACCGCGGCGTCCCCTACCCGGCCCAGATCGCGGCGATGGGCATCTATTGCACCTTCGCGGCCGCGCTAATGGCCGTGGCGGTTCGTATCTCCGCGCGGCGCACCCGCGCCCTTGAAATGGCTACACCTTCTGCTAGACCGCAATCATGACAGTCACCGTTCGTTTCGCGCCGTCGCCGACCGGCAACATCCATATCGGCAATGCCCGCACCGCTTTGTTCAACTGGCTCTTTGCCAGGCAACATGGCGGCCGCTTCGTGCTGCGCTTCGACGACACCGATCAGGCGCGGTCGAAACAGGATTTTGCCGACCAGATCGCCCGGGACCTGGCCTGGCTCGGCATCAAACCGGACATGGTCGCCTACCAGTCGGCACGGTTCGACGCCTATGACGCGGTCGCCGAAAAGCTGAAGCGGGCCGGCCTGCTCTACCCCTGCTACGAAACCGCCGAGGAACTGGAACGCCGGCGCAAGATCCGGCTGACGCGCCGGCTACCGCCGGTCTATGGCCGGGAAGCGCTGAAGCTCACCAGTGACGACCGGGCCAGGCTGGAATCCGAGGGGCGAAAGCCGCACTGGCGTTTCCTGCTTCCCAACTTCGCCAGCGATCCGCTCGACACGCAGCGCACCGAAATCCATTGGGACGATGTCGTGCGCGGCAAACAGACGGTCGACCTGGCCTCGATGTCCGATCCTGTGCTGATCCGCGAGGACGGAACCTCTCTCTACACACTGCCTTCGGTGGCCGACGACATCGAGATGGGCGTGACCCATATCATTCGCGGTTACGACCACGTCACCAACACCGGCGCGCAACTCGCCATTTTCAGGGCGCTGGGCGCCACCGAACCC
>JBNLDE010000213.1:0-1908 GCA_050304175.1 Zhengella sp.
AGGCGTACTCGTTGCTCTTGAAATCGGACATGCGCACGACCACGGGCTTCGGATAAAATGCCGCGGCGATCGTGCCGACCCCTTCCGACAGGCGCTGGACGAAATAATCCTCGGCATTGTCGTAACCCAGCAGCAGACGCTTGATTTCCAGTTTTTCCGCGCTGTCCTCGACCTTGTCCGGGTAGAGCAGGGCCATCGGATGGACTTTGATGTATTCGTTGATGATGAATTCCATGCGCGCCAGGCCGACGCCGTCGTTCGGCAGAAAACTAGTCTTGAAGGCGAGGTCGGGGTTGCCCAGATTGAGCATGATCTTGGTTTTCGGCCGCTTGAAATCGGCCAGATCGGTTTGCTCGATACGGAACGGAATGTCGCCGCGGTAGATTTTTCCGGTATCGCCTTCGGCGCAGGATACGGTCACCTGTTCGCCGGATGCGATGGCCTGGGTTGCGTCGTCGCAACCGACCACGGCCGGAATGCCCAGTTCCCTGGCGATAATCGCCGCATGGCAGGTGCGGCCGCCGCGGTTGGTGACGATAGCGGCGGCAATTTTCATGATCGGCTCCCAATCGGGCGAGGTGGTGTCGGCCACCAGCACTTCGCCGGCGCGAAATTCCGCCAGACGCTCGGTGCTGGTAATGACGTGTGCCGCGCCCTTGGCGATTTTGCCGCCGACCGCGTGGCCGCGGGTCAATATTTCGCCGCTGCCCTGCAATTGATAGTCTTCCAGCAGCATGCCCTGTTTTTGCGAAGTTACCGTTTCAGGGCGCGCCTGAACGATGTAAAGCTCGCCGTCCAGACCGTCCTTGGCCCATTCCATGTCCATCGGCCGCTCCTTGCCGGCCGCCTTGCTGTAGAGCTGCTCGATCTTGATCGCGTAATCGGCCAGTTTCAGCACGTCGCTGTCGTCGAGACTGAAGCGTTCCCGTTCCCGCGAGGAGGTGACGACATTTTTGGTGGCTTCCCTAGTGTTGCCTTCGTTGTATACCATTTTGATCTTTTTCGCCCCGAGCAGACGTCGCAGCACGCAACGATGTCCTTGGAGATAGGTGGGCTTGTGCACGTAGAATTCGTCCGGGTCGACATTTCCCTGTACGACGTTCTCGCCGAGGCCGTAGGCCGAAGTGATGAATACGACGTCGCGGAAGCCCGATTCGGTATCCAGCGAGAACATCACCCCACTGCTGGCGAGATCGGAACGGATCATTTTCATTACGCCGATGGACAAAGCCACACTGAAATGATCGAAGCCGTGGTCGATGCGGTAGTGGATCGCGCGGTCGGTAAACAGACTGGCGAAACATCGGCGGCAGGCCTCCAGCAATTCCGCCGCGCCTTTGACGTTCAGATAAGTATCCTGTTGCCCTGCGAAGCTCGCGGTCGGAAGGTCTTCGGCGGTAGCAGAGCTGCGTACGGCCAGACTCAGTTCTTCGCCGTATTGTTGTTGCAGTTGGCGGTAAGCGCGGCAGATTTCCTCCGCCAGATCGTCTGGCAGGCCGGCGGAGTAAACGATATCGCGGGCTTGCCGACCGCAACGGGCCAGACTTTCCACGTCGTCGGGATGCAACTGGTTCAGCGATTCCCGAAGAGGTTCAAGGCTGCCGTTCGCCTCCAGCATATAGCGATAGGCTTCCGCGGTGATGGCGAAACCGTTCGGCAGGCGGACGCCCTGCGGGACCAGTTTTTGATACATTTCTCCGAGGGAGGCATTCTTGCCGCCGACCAAAGGGATGTCGTCGATGCCTATTTCATTGAAGAAACGGATATAGCGATAGTCCATACGGGTGTACTCCGGAACCAAGACTGACAGGTGGGCGCCGCTTGATTACGGGATATAAGCCCGGCATCATCGGCGAGTCGATATGATTTATCTAACCCAGTTTCGTTTCAGGGTCAATGCCCGCTACG
>JBNLDE010000214.1:0-19376 GCA_050304175.1 Zhengella sp.
GGCTGGGTGTTCCGCAACGAGAAGCCGGGGCCGGGACGTTTCCGCCAGTTCATGCAGCTCGATGCCGACAGCGTCGGCGCGCCGGGCGTCCAGGCCGATGCCGAGATGTGCATGATGATGGCCGACACGATGGAGGCGCTCGGCATTGCGCGCGGCGACTACGTCATCCGCGTCAACAATCGCAAGGTGCTCGACGGCGTCATGGAAGCGATTGGCCTTGGCGGCGACGAGCACGGCCATACGCGGCTGACCGTTCTGCGCGCCATGGACAAGTTCGACAAGTTCGGTCTCGAAGGCGTCCGACTTCTGTTGGGCAAGGGCCGCAAGGACGAGAGCGGCGACTTTACGCCAGGCGCCGGGCTTGATGAGGGTCAGATCGAAACCGTTCTGACGGCGCTCGGTAATGTCGCCGACGACAGCGAAGCGATTGCTGCATCGCAAACGTATGCAGCAGGCATCGGAGAACTCGATCAGATCGAGAAAATCGTTACGGCATGCGGCTACAAAACGGATCGTATCAGGATCGACTCCTCCGTCGTCCGCGGTCTCGAATACTACACCGGTCCGGTCTACGAGGCGGAACTGCTGTTCGACGTCGTCAACGAAAAGGGCGAGAAGGTCCAGTTCGGCTCCGTTGGCGGTGGCGGCCGCTATGACGGTCTCGTCAAGCGGTTCACCGGCCAGGACGTGCCGGCGACCGGGTTTTCCATCGGCGTCTCGCGGTTGATGACGGCGCTGAAGAATCTCGGCAAGCTCGACGTCTCCGATATCGTCGCGCCGGTGCTCGTCACCGTCATGGACGGCGATACCGAGGCGCTGGGCAAATACCAGCACATGACGCAACTGCTCCGCGCCTCCGGCATCCGCGCCGAGATGTATCAGGGCAATTGGAAGAAGTTCGGCAACCAGCTCAAATATGCCGACCGCCGCCACTGCCCGATCGCCATTATCCAGGGCTCCGACGAACGCGCTCGCGGCGTCGTCCAGATCAAGGACATGATCGAGGGCCGCAAGCAGGCGGCGGCCATCGAGAGCAACGAGGAATGGCGCGAGACGCGGCCCGGCCAGTTCGAGATTGCCGAGACCGACCTTGTCGCCGAAGTGGAAAAGCTGCTCGCCGAGCAGGCCAAAGAGCGGACGTAAGGGAAATGACCCCGCGCTATCCGGCAGATGCGGACGCCATCCTCGCGCTGTTTGCCCGCGCCGGCGCCGACGTGGCCGACGTGCCGGTGATCCAGCCGGCCGATCCGTTTCTCGACATGGCGGGCGAGGATTTGCGCCGGCGCATTTTCCTGACTGAAAGCGAGACCGGCGAGAGCCTGTGCCTGCGGCCCGAGTTCACCATTCCCGTCTGCATGAGCCACATCGCCAGCCAGTCCGGCACGCCGCGCCGCTACGGTTATCTGGGCGAAGTGTTTCGCCAGCGCCGCGCCGGCGGCAGCGAATTTTTCCAGGCCGGAATCGAGGATCTGGGCGATGCCGCGATCACCGAGGCGGATGCCCGCTCGCTGGCGGATGCTTCGGCGCTGATGGCGCTGTTGCTGCCGGGCGTTGCCACGACGACGGTTCTGGGAGACCAGGCGGTGTTCGAGGCCGTGCTGGCGGCGCTCGGCTTGCCGCGCGGCTGGCAGAAGCGGCTGGCGCGTGCCTTCGGCGCGCCCGACCTGCTCAAGGCCGCGCTGGCCGATCTTGCCGGCGGCCGGCCGCCTTCGCCGCTTGATGCCGCTCTGGCCGATCTGGTCGAGGCGCGCGACAAGGCGGGTCTTGCGGCGCATATCGCGGCGCATATGGGGGTCACCGGCATTTCGCCGAGCGCCGGCCGTTTGCCGGAAGAAATCGCGCATCGGCTGATCGAAAAGGCGGAACTCGCCAGCGTTCATCTGTCGGGAGAAGCCATGGGCGCGCTGCAGGACTTCCTGGCAATCCATGTGCCGCTGGGAGAGGCAAGCACCGTGCTGGAGCGATTTGCTTCCAGCGCCAGCATCGCGATCGGTCCGGCGCTCGAGAACTTTGCCGCGCGTGTCGCGGCGATTGCCGGCCACGGCATCGAGCCGTCCGCCATTTCGTACGATGCGGCATTCGGCCGTCCGCTCGACTATTACACCGGGCTGGTGTTTGAAATCGCGTCGGCGGATGGGCAGACCCTCGCCGGCGGCGGCCGCTATGACCGGCTGTTGACGCTGCTCGGCGCGAAGACACCGATACCCGGCGTCGGTTTTTCCGTCTGGCTCGACCGCATCGAGGCGGCGCGGGGAGGTGCCGCATGACGGTGACATTGGCATTGCCATCGAAGGGCCGGCTGAAGGAACAGGCCGTCGCGGCGCTGGAGGCGGCCGGTTACATGGTCGAGCAGCCGACCGACGCGCGGCAATACCGTGCGACTGTCAGGGGGCGGCCGGACATCGAGATCGCGTTCCTTTCGGCATCCGAGATCGCCCGCGAACTGGGGGCGGGCACGGTCGACATGGGTGTCACCGGCGAGGATCTGGTGCGCGAGACATTGCCCGCGTGGCGCGACAAGGTCGAGATTTCGGCGCGCCTTGGCTTCGGCCATGCCGATGTGATCGTGGCCGTTCCCGACGCCTGGTTCGATGTCGATACCATGGCCGATCTCGATGACGTGGCCGCCGAGTTCCGTCAGCGCCACGGCCGGCGGCTCAGGATCGCGACAAAATACTGGCGTCTGACCCAGCAGTTCTTTTCCCAGATGCACGGCATCCAAGTCTATCGCATCGTCGAGAGTCTCGGCGCCACCGAAGGTGCGCCCGCAGCAGGCTCGGCCGACGTGATCGTCGACATCACCTCGACCGGTTCGACCTTGCGCGCCAATCATCTGAAGATCCTGTCGGACGGGGTGATCCTGCGGTCGGAAGCCTGCCTGGTGACAGCGCTGCCGGCGCTCGAAGGATCCGGCGCTGCCATTGCGCGCGAAATCGCCGCGGCGGTGGCCGCGTCGAGGCCTTGAACCAAACAGAAATCCAGTTGCAAACGGTTTGAATTGGGACGATGCTCCGTTCCGTCGGACGAATTGTCCGGCCCGAACGCGTCCCGCGTGCGCCGCCTCCACAACGGAAAAAAGCGCGCAGGCTCCGCCAACCGCAAAGCCGCACATCGTTCCGCCATCCATCTTGCGCGTCCCGCGCCGGATGAAAAGCGGAGCTTTCCATGAATATTGCAATTGGCCTGGGCATGCTGCTCGCCAGTCTTGTCGTCATCGCATGGCTCGCGAGAAAGAATCCCGACCCGCTGGCGCGCTTCCTGGCCAGCGGTGATATCGTCGGCGCGTTGACCTGCGTCGCGCTGACATTTGCATTCGTCGCCGGTCTGTTCATCATCGGCGTCGGCCTTCACGACTGGTTAGGCAGCGTCACCGAAGACTCGCTGGCGGTGGTCGCAATCCTGTGCGCCGCACTTGTCGCGATGTTTAAGGTCACGCGAGCGCAGCGCGTGTGATCCAAACAAAAAGCCCGGCGCGAGGCCGGGCTTTTCGACTTGGTCTTTCCAGAACGGTCAGGCCGCGGCGCGGCGTCCGTCGATCGACAGCGATCCCGCGCCTTGAAGCGCGAGCACCAGGAACCCGCCGGCAATTGCCAGGTTCTTCATGAAGCTGATCATCTGCATCTGGTCGGCAGGGGCGAAGTGGAACATCACGCCGGTGAACACCGAAAAGATGGCCAGGAACCAGGCGGCGTAGCGGGTCTGGAAGCCGACGAGGATGGCGAGGCCGGCGACCGTTTCGGTGATGGCCGCAAGCCACGCAAGCGCGGTTGCAGCTGGCAGCCCGACGGAGCCGATGTAACCGGCGGTGCCGGCGATATCGCCGAACTTCGACAGGCCGGAGAGAATAAAGATGATCGCAAGCAGGATGCGGGCGACCAGAAGAAGCACATTGTTGGACATTTGAATCCCTCACATTTTCAAGTCGCCGCAAAATAAGGACGATTTCCGCGCGCGGAAGGCACTGCCGCGGAGACACATTGTATCAAATTTGTGAACAATGAACGCCGGTACGTTCAAGTATTCGCGACTACAAAGCTGACTTTCCTTAGGCCGGGCGACGGAAAAGCCCGGCACCGGGCCGGGCTTCCCAAAACGGTCTCGATGAGGAACGCGATGACTGCTCCGGTTCGGTCAGCCAGGCAGCATGCGCTCCACCTGGCCGGCGCTACTTGGACGAGTTGCCGATCTGCATCGCATAGGCGCCGCTGCCCAGGAGGGCGAGCGAGAAGCAGGCGATTGCCCAGAACACCGGGTACTCGTAGCCGCCGCCCTTTGCCATGAACAGCCAGCCATTGCCGCCATGGCCGAGATAGGCGGCGACCAGCAGATGAACGCCAAGGAAGATGGAAACCCAGCGTGTGTAAATGCCGAGAATCAACGCCAAGCCACCGAAGGCCTCGTAGAGCATCACAACCCAGGCAAACCAACCGGGCAGGCCAAGGGACATGAAATAGCCGCTGGTGCCGCCCATGCCGAAAATCATGACCTTCAGATAAACGCTGTGAAGCAAGAACAGGATACCCATGCTCAGGCGCAGCAGAAGTGCGCCATACGGAGCATTCTTTTGATCGATCATCGCTTGTCCCTCCTCGCCGGTATTTGTTGGTAAATTGAATAGATGTCTTGCCTTCGGTCCCTCCCGGCCCGAGTCCGATTGCCTTCGCCGGAAAGAAAACGTGTTTCAGTTTCCAGTACGCCCATCCTGGCAAGGCCAAGTAATGTTCTATTAAATAACAATTTGCGCTAGGAGCCGGTTCGGAAACGCATAGTCCTTATATAGTGAACAACGAATTGGAAGTAGTTCAGCGAAGTCTGGGCGATGCCCCAGTCATTAAATCTGGCCGGACCAGCCGATCATAGATTTCCGCGGTAACAAGTCCGCTCGCCAGCGCCTCTTCCCGCAAGGTCGTGCCGTTGGCATGCGCGGCTTTGGCGATCGCCGCGGCCTTGTCATAACCGATCGCCGGCGCCAGCGCCGTCACCAGCATCAGTGACCGGTCGACGAGTTCGGCGATCCGGGCCTCGTTGGCTTCTATGCCGGCAACGCAATTGTCGGCAAACGAGCGCATCGCGTCGCCGAGCAGGCGGATCGACTGCAACGCGGCCTGTGCGATCACCGGCTTGAACACGTTAAGCTCGAACTGGCCCTGGCTGGCGGCAAAAGTAACCGTTGTCTGGTTGCCCATGATCTGGGCGGCAACCATGGTCAGGGCCTCCGCCTGGGTCGGATTGACCTTGCCCGGCATGATAGATGAGCCGGGCTCGTTTGCCGGCAGCGACAATTCCCCGAGACCCGATCGCGGTCCCGATGCGAGCAGGCGGATGTCGTTTGCGATCTTGAACAGGTCGGCTGCCAGGCTGGTCAGCGCGCCTTGCAGATTTGCCAGCGCTCCATGCGAGGCCAGCGCCTCGAATGCGTTGACCGCCGGGCGGAACGGGACGCCGGTCAGATCCGAGATTTCGCCGGCGAACATCTTCGTGAAACCTGCGGGCGCGTTGAGGCCCGTTCCGACTGCGGTTCCGCCCTGGGCCAGGGCGTGCAGGTCGTCGGCGGCGCTCATGATTCTTTCGCGCCCGAGGGCGAGCGCCGCGGCATAACCGGAAAATTCCTGGCCCAGGGTCAGGGGCGTGGCGTCCTGGGTATGGGTCCTGCCGATCTTGACGATCGCGGCAAATGCACCGGCCTTGTCGTGAATGGCGCTGTGCAGGTGGTCAAGCGCCGGCAGCAACAGATCGCGCAGCTGCAGAACTGCGGCAACATGCATGGCGGAGGGGAACGTGTCGTTCGACGACTGGCTGCGATTGACGTGATCGTTCGGGTGAACAGGCGCCTTGCTTCCCATAACGCCGCCGAGAAGTTCGATTGCCCGGTTGGCGATCACCTCATTGGCGTTCATGTTGGTCTGTGTGCCCGAGCCCGTCTGCCAGACGACCAACGGAAAGTGATCATCGAGCGCGCCTGAAGCGACCTCGGCCGCCGCCTTGTCGACAGCCGTGCCGATTGTCCGGTCCAGGACGCCCAGTTTCATGTTGGTGCGCGCGGCGGCTTGTTTGATCAGGCCGAGGGCATGGATCAGGGGCGCCGGCATGCGTTCGGTTCCGATGCGGAAATTGCCGAGCGAGCGCTGGGTCTGGGCACCCCAATAGCGATCATTCGGGACTTCGATTGCACCAAACGTGTCGGTTTCGGTCCGCGTCTTGCCCAATATCGGGTTCTCCAGCTCGAAGTGATCTTTCACACCGACCCTATCATGGCGGATACGGGCTTGTCTGGGGTGCGCAAAAAGCCACGCGTATCTGTCGCGCCGGTTGTCTTTCGACCGATGTAGCGCAGTGGATAAAAGAATTGACCAGTTGGCCGCGATTTTATTAAATACGCGAAATAGCCCAAGGGCCTGAAATTGAGCGCCATTTACTCCAAGATCGCCCATTTGCGCACCGCCGATGAGGTTGTGCTGCAGATCGAAAGTCTGATTCTTGAAGGCATTCTTCGGGTTGGCGACAAGTTGCCGGGCGAACGCGAACTCGCCCGCATGTTCGACGTTTCGCGTCCGATCCTGCGCGACGCGCTCAAATCGCTGGAAAACCGAGGGCTCCTGATCACGCGACATGGCGGGGGCACGTTCGTCGCCGATGTCATTGGACAGGTCTTCACGCGGCCGATCTCGGAACTGATCGCCAAGCACAGCAAGGCGACCGCCGACTACCTTGAATACCGCCGAGAGATTGAAGGCATTACCGCCGAGTACGCCTCGCAACGAGCCACCCCGGACGATCGCGTGCTGCTGACGCAGATCATCAAACGGATGAAAGCGGCGCATCAGGAAGATGATTTTGCCCGGGAAGCGGTGATAGACGTCGAATTTCACAACGCGATCGGTGAAAGCGCGCACAATATCATTCTGCTTCACACCCTTCGGTCCTGCTATCGCCTGCTGACCGACGGCGTGTTCTACAATCGCGCACTGGTCTATACGTTCCCCGGTGCGCGGGCAAAACTTCTCAGCCAGCACATCGCCATTTACGATGCGGTCATGAAAGGCGACCGGCTGGCAGCGAGGCAGGCCGCTGAAGACCATATCCGCTTCGTGGAACAGGCGATGGCCGAAGCCGAACGCAGCGGTGACTGGAACCGGGTTGCAAACCTTCGCCGGCTTCAGCGATCCGATGCGCCCGAACAGTAATTGAAGCCGAACCAGGATAAACAACGCAAATGTCAGATAGCCCGTCGCCGAAGGTCGGCTTGTTCGTAACCTGTCTTGTTGACCTGTTCAGGCCGACGGTCGGCTTCGCCGCAATCAAGTTGATGGAAGACGCGGGCTGCAATGTTGACGTGCCGCGGGCGCAGACCTGTTGCGGCCAGCCGGCCTACAATTCCGGCGATCGCGCCGACGCGCGCGCCATTGCGGAAAACACGATAGCGGCCTTCGAGGATTTCGACTATGTCGTCGCGCCGTCGGGATCCTGCGCGTCGACCCTCAAGGTTCACTACCCCGGTCTGTTCGCGGGCGATGTCGCCTGGCAGGAAAGGGCGGAGAATTTTTCCGCCAAGGTATTCGAACTGATGAGCTTCCTCACGGACGTCCTTGGCGTGGCCTCTGTCGAGGCCGCTTTCAAAGGCACCGTCACTTACCACGACAGCTGTTCGGGCCTGCGCGAGCTCGGCATCCAGGAGCAGCCGCGGCAGCTGCTGCGGTCGATGAAGGGTGTCAAACTGGCCGAGATGGCCGAAGCGGATGTGTGCTGCGGGTTTGGTGGCACGTTTTGCGTCAAGTATCCCGACATTTCGAACCAGATCGTTGGCCGCAAGACCGAGAACATAGTCGCCACTGGCGCCGACACTTTGCTGGCGGGTGATCTTGGCTGCCTGATGAATATGGCCGGCAAGCTGAAACGCCAGGGTGCCGACACCGAAGTGCGGCATGTCGCAGAGGTTCTTGCCGGCATGACCGATACGCCGCCAATCGGAGGTCGCGACTGATGGCCGTCGAGATCACGTCTCCGCAATTCAAGCAGAACACCCGCGAAGCATTGAGGGATGCACCCCTGCAGCGCGCACTGGGCAAGGTGCGGGAAGGGTTCATCCATAAGCGCAAGGCGGCCATCGACGCATTGCCCGAATTCGACGCGTTGCGCGACAGTTCGCGCGATATCAAGAACCACACGCTGGCCCATCTCGATCTTTATCTCGAGGCTTACGAGGAAAAGGTCACCGAGGCCGGCGGCCAGGTGCACTGGGCCGAAACGGCCGCGGATGCCCGCGGTATCATCCTCGATATCTGCCGCAGTGCCGGTGCCCGCAGCGTGACCAAGGGCAAGTCCATGATAACCGAGGAGATCGGACTGAACGATTTCCTCGAGCAATGCGACATCACTCCCGTCGAGACGGATCTGGGCGAATACATCATCCAGCTTCGCGGCGAGCACCCGAGCCACATCATTGCGCCGGCGATCCATGTCAACAAGGATCAGGTGGAAAGCGACTTCCGCCGCGTTCATGACCATCTGCCGGCCAACCGGGATCTCAGCGAGCCGGAAACGCTGCTCGACGAGGCGCGCCGCGTGTTGAGGTCAAAATATTTCGAAGCCGATGTCGGCATTACCGGGGCGAATTTCCTGGTCGCGGAAACCGGTACCTCGATCATCGTTACGAATGAGGGAAATGGCGATCTGACCCAGACGCTTCCGCGGGTTCACATCGTCGTGGCTTCGATCGAGAAAATCGTTCCCACGCTTGATGACGTCTCCCAGATCCTGCGAGTCCTCGCCCGTTCGGCTACCGGACAGGAGATGAGCGTCTACACGACCTTGTCGACAGGTCCCCGGCGCGAAAAGGATCCGGACGGCCCGGAGGAATACCACGTCGTCCTGCTCGACAACGGGCGAACCGCGATGCTCGGCACCCAGTTCCAGGACATGCTGCGCTGCATCCGCTGCGGCGCCTGCATGAATCATTGTCCCGTATACCACACGGTTGGCGGCCACGCTTACGGCTGGGTTTATCCGGGGCCGATGGGCGCGGTGCTGACGCCGTCACTGATCGGCATCGACAAGGCCGGGCATCTGCCCAACGCGTCGACTTTCTGCGGGCGGTGCGAGGATGTGTGCCCGATGCGCATTCCGCTGCCTAAGATGATGCGCCATTGGCGCGAGCGGGAGTTCGAGCGCGGCTATAATCCTGCAACCCAGCGCATCGGTTTGGGAATGTGGGCGTATCTCGCACGCCGGCCCGCCCTCTACGCGTTCGCGATGTCGATGGCGATTCCCGTATTGTCGCTGTTCGGCGGGGCAAAGCGGCGCTTCCGTTATCTGCCGCTGGCCGGGGGTTGGACCCGGTACCGGGATCTGCCGGCGCCGGAAAGCCGTACCTTCATGCAGCAATGGAAACAACGTGAAGTGCGAAAGCAGGAGGCCAGGCGATGAGCGCGCGCGAAGCCATCCTGGGGCGGGTCCGCCGCCAGGTAAGCGGCACTGCGACAGACAGCCAGCGGCGCGCAACGGTGCAGCAGCGCCTGGCGAAATCGCCCCGCGGCGTGATCCCCGAGCGGGCGCAAGTCGATCATGCGAAACAGGTCAAGCTGTTCATCGATCGCGCCGAAACGGTTCAGGCGACGGTCAAGCGCGTCAGGTCGCCCGCGGACGTGCCGAAAGCGGTCAGCAGCTATCTGCGCTCGCGCAACCTGCCGTCCTCGATCCGCATGGGCGGCGACCGGTTCCTGAAGGGCATGCCCTGGAAGGACATCAAGTCGCTCGAGGTGAAGATCGGACCGTCGGATGGCGACGACCTGGCGGGGGTCAGTCACGCTTTCGCCGGAGTGGCGGAGACAGGGACGCTGGTGATGACCTCGGGAACGGCCAATCCGACAACGATCAACCTGCTTCCGGACCACCACATCGTAGTCATCGACGAGGATGACATCACCGGCGATCTGGAATCGGTGATGACGAGCTTGCGCAAGTCGATCCGCGGCAAGCTTTTGCCGCGCACCGTGAACCTGGTTTCTGGGCCGTCCCGTTCGGCGGACATCGAGCAGACCCTGATTCTCGGCGCCCATGGTCCGCGCGCGCTTCACATCATCCTGGTCGGCAAGGCGAAGTGACCGGAGGCATCCATTATCTGGACGCCTCCACACCGCCCGGTATGCGGATTTACGCGATAGGTGACGTGCACGGGCGGCTCGACCTGCTGAAGCGCATGCATGCCGCGATCAATGCCGAACTCGCGCGCGACCGCCCGGCCGACTGGCGTGCGATCCATGTCGGCGATTATGTCGATCGCGGACCGGATTCGAAGGGCGTGATCGATTTCCTGATCGACCGGCGTGCCGCCGATGACCGCCAGGTCATGCTTGGCGGCAACCATGATTTCGGGCTGATCGAGTTCCTCGCCAATCCGGTGCCGGTGTCGCTGTTCGCGCGCAATGGCGGGCGCGAGACGGCGATGTCCTATGGCGTGACCGCAGACTTCTCCAGCTTCGAAAGCTCACGCGCGACCGCGAAGGCCCTGCTGGAAACGATCCCGGCCAACCATCTCGAGTTCCTGAGCGAACTGCCGCTTGCCGCGACGTTCGGCGACTATTTTTTCTGCCACGCCGGTGTCCGTCCCGGCGTCCCGCTCGATGAGCAGCGGCGCGAAGATTTGATCTGGATCCGTAACGAGTTCCACGATAATCCGGGGCTCTATCCGAAGGTGATCGTGCATGGTCATACGCCCCGGCCGGAACCCGAGGTGATGCCCAACCGCGTCAATGTTGATACTGGCGCCTTCATGTCGGGCACGCTGACAGCCTTCGTTGCCGAGGGGCAGGAGAAAAGGTTCATCGCCATCGAGGCGTAAGCATGTCGCCGGCGGTCAGGTCCCCGCGGCCGGACTGCGCGCGATTACGGCCGCCAGGGCCGATGCCACGAAGATCAGCGCCATCGGCAGCCACAGCCCGACAAAGCTGGAAAACATCTCGAAGCTTCGCATGATGATCATCGACACGAGGAAAAAGTCGAGGAACAGGGCGGTACCGACGAAAGCGGCCGCCGTGACGACCGGCCCGGTGAAACCGAACATC
Organism: Zhengella sp.; assembly: GCA_050304175.1. Taxonomy (GTDB): domain Bacteria; phylum Pseudomonadota; class Alphaproteobacteria; order Rhizobiales; family Rhizobiaceae; genus JAIOIW01. The sequence continues at coordinate 11,061 of JBNLDE010000214.1, forward strand.
CGCGTGTAGATCCATGCCGCGACCGCCGCGCCAAGAGGCCCGCCTATGGCATGCACGACCAGCGTCGTGTTCATGGGCATGAATAGCGGGCCGATGCCCATGATCGCCCCGCAAAACGCCCATACGGCGACTGCGAATCCCAAGAGGACTCCAAGCTTTCCGATCGTCATGATAAAACTCCCCTGCGGGCAATCTCGTCATTCGATCATCGGGAAACCGGAAACGGGCGCATTGATTACGATCAAGGCCGCCACTTGTGAAATGCAGGCGATGGCGCGCGACTATTTGACCGCGATGACCCCGTAGCCGTCGGCATTGGTGTGGCCCGATGCGGCATCCGCCGAATAGATGCCGATACCCCACATCGCGATAGCGGTTATCATGAATACGGAAAGAAGCGCAGCTCTCACGGGCGTCATCTCTTGTTACTTTCAACTCTCAATACGTTCGGCATGGTTACCAATCGGTTTCTGCCGACACGAAAATTTCTCAAACAGCACGGGCGAAAACGAAGCCGGCCATTGCGGGCCGAATGTGGAATCGCTGTCTTTCAGCAGGGCAGCGATCAGTTAGTGTAATATTAGAAAGAGCGCCAGAGTTCTGTGAGGTGCCGCACACAAAATGGAAGAGCGTGTCGAAAATGACACGTGGCGCGGCGGCCTTGTGGCGGTTGACCGGTGCGATCGCGGTTCCCCTCGGCGCGATCCATGAAACTCCCCGGGATTTCGTGGAGATGCGCTGCGGCGGTTGGTGACTTGCGCAAAGGCCTTTTGATTCGCGCTCGTGTCTCGTTCAGATCAGCGCGACCCAGGCCCTCGCGATTGCCTGGCCGGCCTCGTCGGCGCCGGGACCATGGCGGGCGGCCTCCACCGGATGGCGCTCCGGCCAGCCCGGCTGCGTCTCCGCCAAGTACTCGGCGAATGTCGCATTCCAGTTCTCGACAAGCGCGCGGTCGGCCTCGAAATGGAACTGGATGCCGTAGGCGGCGCGACCGAAGCGAAAGGCCTGGACGGGCGCGGCGGCGTTGGTTGCCAGATGCACCGCGCCCGGCGGCAGCGAAAAGGTATCGTCATGCCACTGGAACGCGCTGAACATCGGCTCGATTTGGGAGAAGAGCGGATCGCGTCGACCCGCTTCGGTAAGCTCGACGTTCTTCCAGGCAAATTCGCTCGCCGTGCCAATATGGTTTTTCCCGCCCAGCGCACGCGCCAGCAACTGGGCGCCGAGGCAGATGCCGAGCACGGCCTTGCCGGCGTCCGCGAAATCGCGCATCAACGCGACGAGATCGGGTAACCACGGGCTGCCCTCGTCGTCGAGCGCGTTCTGGCCGCCGCCAAGCACGATCAGGGCATCGTGATCGCCCGGAGATGCGGGAACGGCAAATCCATCATGCGCGGCGACAAGGTCATGCGAGTGGCCGGCTTCCTCCAGGGCGCGGCCGACGAGACCAAGACCGGTGTTTTCGAAATTCTGGATGACAAGAACGCTCAAGTGAAACATTCCGGAACGGGGCGATCCGATCTCCATAGCAGTATTATGGCGATGGGCGGAAGCCGGCGACGATCTTGACAAGGTGAGGGTGCCGACGCTCAATTCCGCGCAATCAGGAGAGAGCCGATGACGCTTCCCGTCGAACCGCACCTTCTCGCCGCCTTCGCCGCGGCCAGCATCGTGCTGCTGGTCATTCCCGGACCGACCATCATCATGGTGATCAGCCAGGCGCTGGCGCATGGCAAGCGCATCGCGCTCGCCTCGGTGGCGGGCGTCGGCCTCGGCGACCTCTGCGCCGCGACCCTTTCGCTGATCGGTGTCGGCACGGTGCTCGCAGCCTCGGCGATGGCGTTCATGGTGATCAAGTGGATCGGCGCGCTCTACCTGGCGTGGATCGGCGTGAAGATGTGGCGCTCGCCCGTCACGCCGCTTGCGCTCGACCTCGCCGGACAGGCCGCCGGAGAACGGCGCTGGCCGGTCTTCCGCGACGCATTCCTGGTCACCCTGTTCAATCCCAAGGGCATTGTCTTCTTCATGGCCTTTGTGCCGCAGTTCATCACGCCGGCGCACGGTTTTGCGCCGCAAGCCGCGGTGCTGATTGCCACATTCGTCCTGCTCGGCATGGTCAATGCCGCCGCCTATGTCTGGCTTGCGGGATCGGCGAGGCAGATGATCCGCCGCCCGGCGGTGCTGCGCGCCGCCTCGCGCACCGGCGCGGTATTCCTGGTTTCCGCCGGCGTCGCCTCGCTGTTCGTCCGGCGCGCGCCCTGAAACGTCATGCCGTTGCAGAACCGTGTCGACCCGTTCGGCAACCTGTTTGTCGATCCGGCGCGGGGGATGTTTACCGGCAATCGTGGTGTCATCCACGATCCTGATACGAAAACACTGACCGGACGACGCTGGACGGCGAAATCCTGGATCGTCTGTTCGTGCGATTTCCAGGGGCGCAAAAGGGATGTCTGGGGCCGCAACCGCCCAAACCGCGGCGTCGGCTGGACCGAGCTGTTTTTCCTCGACGAGGTCACGGCGCTGGCAGCCGGGCATCGTCCCTGCTTCTATTGCCGGCGGCCGGTCGCGACCGCGTTTGCTGCTGCCTTCGCCGCGGGCAACGCGCTTGGCGCGGTGAAAGCGCCGGAGATCGATGCGCGCCTGCATGCCGCGCGTCGGTTGTCGGCAAAAACGCCGCCGCAGCATCTGTCGCCAATCGACCTGCCCGGCCTGCCGGACGGCACGATGGTGGAATCGGAAGGCGCGGCATTCGCGCTCAGGGATCGCCGTGCGCTGCCTTGGTCATTTGCCGGCTATCAGATGCCGCGTGCCCTGTCGGATCTGCTGCGCGCGCCGGTCTGCCTCGTGACGCCGATATCGACGGTCGCGGCTCTGCGCGCGGGTTTCCGCCCGGCCTGGCACGAAACGGCGCAATAGCGAACTTCGAAGATCAACCGCAGATCCGGGCCTTTGCCGCAGTGTATTCTTCCGCCAGCCGGTCGACCAGTTTCCCTGCCGGAACGATCGAATCGACCGCGCCGATACCCTGACCGCAGCCCCAGATATCCTTCCACGCCTTTGTCTTGTCGCCGCCGAAGTTCATTTTCGAAGGGTCGCTTTCCGGTAGGTGATCCGGGTCCATGCCGGCCTTGGCGATCGAGCCTTTCAGGTAGTTTCCGTGCACGCCGGTGAAGAGATTGGTGTAGACGATGTCGGCCGCCTTGGACTCGACGATCATCTCCTTGTAGCCCTCGACCGCGCGCGCCTCTTCGGTCGCGATGAACGGTGACCCGATATAAGCCATGTCGGCGCCTGCCGCCTGTGCGGCCAGGACGGCTCCGCCATTGGCGATCGCCCCGCTCAGCAACAGCGGTCCGTCGAACCATTGGCGAATTTCCTGAAGGAGCGCGAACGGCGACAGCGTGCCGGCATGGCCGCCGGCGCCCGTCGCAACCGCGATCAGCCCGTCGGCGCCTTTCTCGATTGCCTTGTGCGCATGGCGGTCATGAATGATGTCGTGCAGCACGATCCCGCCATAGGAGTGGATCGCCTCGTTGACCTCCGGAACTGCGCCAAGCGAGGTGATCACGACGGGGACCTTGTACTTCACGCACATCGACAGGTCGTGTTCGAGGCGCGTATTCGTCTTGTGCACGATCTGGTTCACCGCGAACGGTGCCGATGGCTTGTCGGGGTTCGCTGCGTCGTACTTGGCCAGATCTTCCGTGATCTCCGCCAGCCAGTCGTCGAGTTGTGACTCGGGCCGGGCATTGAGCGCAGGGAATGAACCGACGACACCGGCCTTGCACTGGGCGAGCACGAGCGGCGGATGAGAGATGATGAAAAGCGGAGAGCCGACAACCGGGATACGCAAATTTTTCTTGAGAATATCCGGCAATGCCATCGGGGTTCCTCCTGCTGTTTTGACGTTTCCGTAAACGTTAGATGCTTCTAGCAGATTACCCCTACCGGACAAGAAGAAATTCGCCAGCGTGCCAGTTCGGGACCGGCGGAAGCTGCTCGTACAAAGGCAGAACCGCCGACCCTTGGTGCCGTTGGCCAGTATACAGGTTGATCGGTTCGGTTACTGGGTCTAACGATAGTAACCACTACCGGATGTGGAGGGACACGATTTGGACGGTGTGGAACAGGCAATTCGCAGTGCCTTGGCCAAAGGCGACGCGGAGAGCCGCGCCTTTCGCGAGCGCGTCTACCTGTCCGCGATGTCGGCACTTGAAAAGTCCATCGCAGCCCGCCCTGACGCGGTCCCCCAGGACGGCGAACGGCGCCGCAAAGTTCTGCGCCAGCTGATACGCCGAATCGAAACCGAATACCTTCCAGCAGTGGAGTCGGAAGCCAAGAGTCCGGCTCCGGCTGCCGGCATACCGCCCGTCCAGCCGCCGCGGCGGCCGGAAACGGCTGCGACCGCCCCACCGGATCCGGAACCCGATTTCACGGCCGAACTCAGGCCGCCGAACCGCGACGAGGCGCCTGCCGCCGTCGAACTGGAGAAGCCGCCTGTCTTCTCCCGCCGTCGCCGACCGTTTTCCTGGATGCTGATCTCGGTGCTCGTAGTGTCGTTCGTCGGAATCGGGCTGTGGTGGGTGTGGAGCAGCGGCATTCTCCTCTCGCAAGCGGAACGCGATGGAAGTGTCCCAAATCCGCCGCCGTCATTGCAGGCCGACGAATATGCCCCTTCTGACCAGAAGCCGGCCGGTTCGCCCCCGCGCGATGGATCGGGCGATGGCGCCTGGCTGACCGTATTCACGCCCGAGGACCCGACGACAGCGGTCGCGCCGGCGGGTACGGTGGTTTCGGTTGTCGAAGAGGGCACGAAATCGGCCTTGCATATTCAGCCGAGCTCGATCGATTCGGCGGTGCTATTCGATATCGGCCAAGGCGCACTTGAGCAAATGTCGGGCAAACGGGTGATCTTCGACATCGTTGCGAAAACTGGCGACGACCAGAGCACGCAGATGTCGGTGCGGTGCAACTTCGCCGAGTTGGGCGATTGTGGACGCAAGCGCTACGACGTCGAAACCGCGAGTAACGAGTTCCTGTTCGAGGTGGAGATGCCGGATAAAGCACCGGGCTCCGGGGGGTCACTCGCGTTGACTCCGGACATCTCGGCGGGAAAGGTCGCCGTCGACGTGTTGTCGATCAGGGTCTTCATTCCCAATTAGGTCGCCGCGTGCCTCCCAGTTCTGGCCTCGGTGCAAACGCTTGGCGAAGTGGCGGCACTCGCCTATTGCTTGATCCGTGAACAGAAATGCATCCGCCGAGCCGGCCGGAGCCGGCGAACTGTTGCCGCCGGTGTTCCGGAACTGGTTCCGGAGCCGTGGATGGTCGCCGCGCGCCCACCAGCTCGATTTGCTCGCGCGCGTTTCAACGGGCCGGTCCGTCCTCCTCATCGCGCCCACCGGAGCGGGCAAGACGCTGGCGGGATTTCTGCCGTCGCTGGTTGACCTGGCCGGTCGCCCCCGGCCGCGCGCGGGCGAATTGGCCCGCGGGGTGCATACCCTGTACATCTCTCCGCTAAAGGCACTTGCCGTGGATATTCAGCGCAACCTGGAAACCCCGATTGGCGAAATCGGCTTACCTGTCTCGATCGAAACCAGGACCGGCGATACCCCGCAACACAAACGCCACCGCCAGAAGCTGTCGCCACCCGACATCATGCTGACGACGCCGGAGCAGCTGGCCCTCCTGCTGGCGTCCAGGGACGCTGATCGCTTCTTTTCCGATCTGCGTCATGTCGTCCTCGATGAATTGCATTCGCTGGTCACGTCGAAACGAGGCCACCTGCTGTCGCTTGGTCTTGCGCGGCTGCGCAGCATGCGTCCCGGACTGCAGGCGATCGGCCTTTCCGCAACCGTCGCCCAGCCGGATGAATTGCGAAAATGGCTTGTTGCCCAGGACGCCTCGCTACCTCTGGCGGACATGATTACCGTCGCCGGTGGAGCCAAGCCGGAGATCGCGATCCTCGAGTCGGAGGAGCGCGTGCCGTGGGCGGGTCATTCCGCGCGTTACGCGATCCCTGATATCTACGAGGCGATTCGGAAACACCGCACCACCCTGTTGTTCGTCAACACGCGAAGCCAGGCGGAACTGCTTTTCCAGGAGCTGTGGCGGGTCAATGATGACAGCCTGCCGATCGCGCTGCATCACGGGTCGCTCGACGCCGGCCAGCGGCGCAGGGTGGAAAAGGCGATGTCGACCAACAGCCTGCGGGCGATCGTTGCCACCTCGACGCTGGATCTTGGGATCGACTGGGGCGATGTCGATCTCGTTGTCCATGTCGGCGCGCCAAAGGGCGCAAGCCGTCTGGCCCAGCGCATCGGTCGCTCGAACCACCGCATGGACGAGCCCTCGCGGGCGATCCTGGTGCCGGCAAACAGGTTCGAAGTGATGGAATGCGAGGCGGCGCTGGAAGCGAATTACCTCGGCGCGCAAGACACGCCGCCTTTGATCGATGGCGCGCTGGATGTCCTGGCCCAGCATGTACTCGGCATGGCTTGCGCGGCGCCATTCGATGCGGACGCCCTTTATGACGAAATCAGGACCGCCGCTCCCTATGCACGGCTTGATCGGACGACGTTCGATCGTATCGTCGATTTCGTGGCAACCGGCGGCTATGCGCTCCGCAGCTATGAACGCTATGCTCGAATTCGCAAGGCTGCTGATGGGAGGTGGCGCATTTCGCATCCACGCGTAGCGCAGCAATACAGGCTCAATGTCGGCACTATCATTGAGGCGCCGATGCTCAACGTGCGCCTGACGAAGCAGCGCGGAAAAGGCGCCTCGGTGCGCGGCGGGCCGGTTCTAGGCAAGATCGAGGAGGGGTTCTTGGAATCGCTGGCACCCGGCGACACGTTCCTGTTTTCAGGCAAGATCCTGGCTTTCGAGGGTATCCGCGAGAATGAGTGCATCGTGTCGAGCGCGCCGGGCAGGGACGCGAAAGTGCCTTACTATGCAGGCGGCAAGTTCCCGCTTTCGACATATCTGGCAGAGCAGGTCCGCGGGATTGTCGCCGATCCGGCGCGCTGGCAGGCATTGCCCGAACAGGTGGCCGACTGGCTTCGCCTGCAAAAGGAACTGTCGATCCTGCCGCCGGCCGGCGACCTGCTTATCGAGACTTTTCCGCGCGCGGACCGTTACTACATGGTCGCTTACCCGTTCGAAGGCAGGCTGGCGCACCAGACTTTGGGCATGCTCCTGACACGGCGCATGGAGCGGGCCGGCGCCCGGCCGCTTGGCTTCGTGGCCAGCGAATATGCGTTGGCAATTTGGAGTCTGCGCGACCTCGGCAACATGTTTCGCACGGGCGAGCTGCCGCTATCGGGACTGTTCGACGAGGACATGCTTGGCGACGATCTCGAGGCTTGGCTCGACGAAAGCTTTCTACTGAAACGGACGTTCCGAAATTGCGCGCTGATTTCGGGCCTGATCGAGAAGCGTCACCCCGGGCAGGAAAAGACCGGACGACAGGTCACCGTGTCTTCCGACCTGATCTACGACGTACTGCGCAGTCACGAGCCGGACCATATCCTGCTGCAGGCGACGCGCTCAGATGCGGCAACCGGCCTGCTCGATGTCAGGAGACTAGGCGAAATGTTGTCGCGCATCAGGGGACGAATCGTGCATAAGAATCTGGACCGTATCTCGCCCCTGGCAGTTCCGGTCATGCTCGAGATCGGCAAGGAGCGGATCGCGGGCGATGCCGACGATGCTCTGCTGGCGGAAACGGCAGACGAGATTGTGAGCGAGGCGATGTCACGGTGAACGCCGAAGTCCAGCGGTCAGCCGAATCCGGTGATGGCAGCATTTGCGTCCACGTGGCCGGCGAGGAGCTGTTGCTTTGCCGGGACGGCACGCTCTACCTGCCTCGATCGGAACTTCTGGTGGTGTCGGATCTGCATCTGGAAAAGGGCACGGCCGGCGCGCGGCAGCGTCGTTTTCTGCCACCCTACGACACCAGGCAGACGCTGATGCGCCTCGCCGCGGCAATCGCCCGTTTCGATCCGCGCATGGTCATCAGTCTCGGCGACAGCTTTCACGACGGCGAGGGCAGCGGACGGCTCGACGATGCCGATCGCCTTCATCTCATCTCGCTGGCGGCGGGCCGCCACTGGATATGGATCTCCGGCAATCACGATCCGGATGAGCCTGAGGATCTTCCGGGCGCGGCGGTTCGGGAGGTCGCGGTCGGTACTCTGACATTTCGCCATGAGCCGAGCGCAGGCATTTGCGCGGGCGAAGTTGCCGGCCATCTTCATCCGGGTGCACGGATTGTCCGCCGGGGCCGGTCCGTCCGTCGACCCTGTTTCGCCACCGATG
>JBNLDE010000215.1:0-24480 GCA_050304175.1 Zhengella sp.
CCGTCGCCGATACGGGGGTCGGCATCGAGCACGACGCCCCTGAGCCCGCGCCCGCCAGACGGCCAGTGGCCGGGCGACAACGCGGCCTCGACAAAATCGCGCAGGCGATCGGTCACGCCAAAGCCGGGGCCGATCACCAGCGCCGCCGTCTTGCCCTCGTCGAGAAATGCGGCCAGATCACCGGCCCCATCGGCCGCCCTGAGCATGATCGACGTCAGGTGGCAGGCATTGATCAGCATCGCCGACGGCGGCGACAGCACGGTCACCGCCCCTGCCCCGGCCCGCGCCGCGGCCATGGCGGCCAGCCTCGCCGCACCGGTCGAGGACGGGCCGCCCGAGGCCACGCCGACGCCGCCGCGCCCGTATTTGAAGGTGTCGGCGGCATGGACCGGCAGCACGGCCCGCCACAGCGCGGGCGCGTTTTGAAAGGTCCGCAGCCCGATTGTTTCGAGAACCTGTTTTGGAATGCCGATATCGGCAACCACCGTCTCGCCGCACAATGCGCGGCCGGGCCAGAGCAGGTGCCCCGGTTTGGGCCGAAAGAAAGTCACGGTCAGGTCCGCGCGGAAACTGGCGCCGAGCGGAGCGCCGCTCTCTCCCGACAGGCCGGACGGGAGGTCCACCGCAACCACCGGCGTGCCGCATTCGCCAACCCGGCCCGCCACGCCGGCGAGCATGTCACCAAGCGGTTTCGACAGCCCGGCCCCGAACAGGGCGTCGACGACGAGATCGTGGTCCCCGGGGTCGAATGCACCAAGCGGTTCCGCCTCGACCGGGCAGTCGCCGGCGGCGCGCCTCGCGTCCGACCCTTCGCGCGGCCCGGCCAGCGCAAACAGGCGCACCGTGACGCCGTCTTCTGCGAGCAGCCGCGCCACCATGTAGCCGTCGCAGCCATTGTTGCCCGGACCGCAAAGAACCGCGGCGCGCGCCACGCCGGGGAAGCGCGCCAGGATTTCGCGGTGCAGCGCCCGGCCGGCATTTTGCATCAGGCCGTAGCCGTCGTACGGGCCGCCTTCGATAGCAAGCGCGTCCGCCCTCCCCATCTCGGCCGGCGTGAGGATTTCGAGTTGACTTGCCACCGCTGTGCCCATGTCCCTGCGTCTCGTTTTGCCAGTATTCCCAGCTTGCGCTGCGGCACAACTCCTATTACTGACTAAATTGTAGGCACATTGCCCATTTCGAAGTCACTTCAAGCCAGATATCAGGGGCCGCCAGCGTCCAGACGAGGTGTCAATCGACCAGAATTGAACAGAGCAGCAGGCATTTTGTCCCGCAACAGGCGGCAGTTGCGGCGGTTCGCGCCGCCGGTGCGACACAGCCCGCCAGTGCGGGAAAGACTGCGCCGATCTGGCACGGTTCGTGCTTTCTGTGAAACGGATCGGGCGCCAGCCCGTGATTCATCCAGCGGAGGCCTTTCTTTCCATGAAAAAGATCGAAGCGATCATCAAACCCTTTAAGCTTGACGAAGTGAAGGAAGCCCTTCAGGAAGTCGGCTTGCAGGGGATCACCGTTACAGAAGCAAAAGGTTTCGGTCGCCAGAAGGGCCACACCGAGCTCTATCGCGGCGCCGAGTACGTCGTGGATTTCCTGCCGAAGGTGAAGGTTGAGGTTGTCCTTGGCGACGATTCAGTCGAAGCGGCAATAGAGGCAATCCGCAAGGCGGCGCAGACCGGGCGTATCGGCGACGGCAAGATTTTCGTGTCCAACGTCGAGGAAGTTATCCGTATCCGCACCGGCGAAACCGGAATAGACGCCGTCTGACCGGGTTCCATTCAAGTTCCACTCGTCATCATACAGGGAAAGACAAAATGACGACAGCAAACGATATCCTGAAACAGATCAAGGACAACGACATCAAGTTCGTGGACCTGCGCTTCACCGACCCCAAGGGCAAGATGCAGCACGTCACGATGGATGCCGGCGTTGTCGACGAGGACATGTTCGCCGACGGCACGATGTTCGACGGCTCGTCCATCGCCGGCTGGAAGGCCATCAACGAATCCGACATGGTCCTGATGCCCGACACCGCGACCGCGCATGTCGATCCGTTCTTCGCGCAGTCCACCCTGGTGCTTATCTGCGATATCCTCGACCCGATCTCCGGCGAGGCCTACAACCGCGATCCGCGCGGCACCGCAAAGAAGGCGGAGGCCTACATGAAGGCAGAAGGCATCGGCGACACGGTGTTTGTCGGCCCGGAAGCCGAGTTCTTCGTCTTCGACGACGTCAAGTACAAGGCCGATCCGTACAACACCGGCTTCAAGCTCGATTCCACTGAACTGCCATCCAACGACGACACCGACTACGAGACCGGCAACCTCGGCCACCGCCCGCGCACCAAGGGCGGTTACTTCCCGGTTCCGCCGGTCGATTCCGAGCAGGACATGCGTTCGGAAATGCTTTCGGTCATGTCGGAGATGGGCGTTACCGTCGAGAAGCATCACCACGAAGTGGCGGCCGCGCAGCATGAGCTGGGCATCAAGTTCGACACGTTGACCCGCAACGCCGACAAGATGCAGATCTATAAATACGTGATCCATCAGGTCGCCAATGCCTACGGCAAGACCGCAACGTTCATGCCGAAGCCTGTCTATGGCGACAACGGTTCGGGCATGCACGTGCACCAGTCGATCTGGAAGGACGGCAAGCCGACCTTCGCCGGCAATGAATATGCCGGGCTGTCGGAAAACTGCCTGTTCTATATCGGCGGCATCATCAAGCACGCCAAGGCGATCAACGCGTTCACCAACCCGTCGACCAACTCCTACAAGCGCCTGGTCCCGGGCTTCGAAGCTCCGGTCCTGCTCGCCTACTCGGCACGCAACCGTTCGGCGTCCTGCCGCATTCCGTTCGGCTCGTCGCCGAAGGCCAAGCGCGTCGAGGTCCGCTTCCCCGATCCGACCGCCAACCCCTATCTCGGCTTCGCCGCGATGCTGATGGCCGGCCTCGACGGCATCAAGAACAAGATCCATCCCGGCCAGGCCATGGACAAGGACCTCTACGACCTACCGGCGAAGGAATTGAAAAAGATTCCGACCGTTTGCGGATCGCTACGCGAGGCGCTGATGAGCCTCGACAAGGATCGCGGCTTCCTGAAGGCCGGCGGCGTCTTCGACGACGACCAGATCGACGCCTTCATCGAACTGAAGATGGCCGAGGTGCTGCGTTACGAAATGACCCCGCATCCGATCGAATTCGACATGTACTATTCGGTCTGATCCGGACCGGATTGCCCGACTAAAGCCCCGGCGGAAACGCCGGGGCTTTTTTTGCTCCGGCCGGGCAAGCGGCGCCGCAACGGCCGTTTCCGCACGCGTATCGCCGGCCCTGCCGCCGGACCGCGACGCCGTCCCGGGCCAAAATTCAAGCTCATGTTTTTACTGGTTTTATCTTCGCTGCACTGCACCTAATACCATTGGCGCATATCCCAAAGCCGTATTGTCGAAGGCTTTGGAATCCCGTTAGGTTCCCACAGCCTCGACCGATGGAGGATTTCGGTCGCGGTGCGCAATCCAACGGGAGGACACATATGTCTAAACTGATTCTCAATCGCCGCGGCATCCTGAAAGCCGGCGCGGCGACCGGTGCGGCGCTCGCTGTTCCGATGCATTTCGTACGCGGCGCCTATGCCGACGAGATGTCGTGCAACATGCCGACGGGCGACACCGTGACGCTCGGTTTCAACGTGCCTCAAACCGGCGCCTATGCGGATGAAGGCGCGGACGAACTGCGCGCTTACCAGCTCGCCGTGAAGCACATCAACGGCGAAGGCGACGGCGGTATGCTCACGACCTTCACTTCCAAGGCGCTCAAGGGCAACGGTATTCTGGGCAAGAAGGTCGCCTATGTGACCGGCGACACCCAGACCAAGTCCGACGCGGCTCGTGACAGCGCCAAGCGCATGATCGAGAAGGAAGGCGCGATCATGATCACCGGCGGTTCGTCGTCGGGCGTGGCCGTCGCCGTCCAGGGCCTCTGCCAGGAGATGGGCATCATCTTCATGGCCGGCATGACCCACTCCAACGACACCACCGGTAAGGACAAGAAGCGCTACGGTTTCCGCCACTTCTTCAATGCCTACCAGTCAGGTGTCGCGCTCGGACCGGTGCTCAAGGAAGAGTACGGTACGGATCGCCGCGCCTATCACCTGACCGCCGACTACACTTGGGGCTGGACCCAGGAAGAGTCGATCAAGAATACGACCGAAGCACTCGGCTGGGAAACCGTCCAGGCCGTGCGTACCCCGGTCGGTGCCGGTGACTTCTCGCAGTACATCACCCCGGTCCTCAATTCGGGCGCCGACGTGCTGATCCTGAACCACTACGGCAAGGACATGGTCAACTCGCTGACGCAGGCGATCCAGTTCGGCCTGAAGGACAAGCAGGTCAACGGCAAGAACTTTGAGATCATCGTGCCGCTGTTCTCGCGTCTGATGGCCAAGGGCGCCGGCGACAACATCAAGGGCATCCTCGGCACCACCAACTGGAACTGGTCGCTGCAGGACGATGCCTCGCAGGCGTTCGTCAACTCGTTCGGCACTGAGTACGGCTTCCCGCCGTCCCAGGCCGCTCACACCTGCTACGTGCAGACGCTGCTCTATGCGGATGCCTGCGAGCGGGCCGGCACCTTCTACGCACCGAAGGTCATCGAAGCTCTCGAAGGCTTCGAGTTCGACGGCATGGGCAATGGCCCGACCGGCTACCGTGCTGCCGACCACCAGTGCATGAAGTCGGCCCTGGTCGTGAAGGGCAACGAGAACAAGAAATCCGAATACGACCTTCTCGAGGTCGTGAAGGTTGTGGATCGCGAGACCCTTACCTACGATCCGGCGATCTTCGGCGGAGATCTTGGCCCGTCCGACGCCAAGAAGTGCTGATCCAAACGATCTGATACGAACCGGTCGCCTACGGGCGGCCGGTTCACTTGCCTGCACAGAACGGGCAACCGGCGGGGAAAACAGGCGGCTTAGCTATGGACGCAATCATCATCCAGATTCTGAATGGGCTCGACAAAGGCGCGGCTTATGCGCTGATCGCGCTTGGACTGACGCTCGTGTTCGGCACGCTCGGCGTCGTCAATTTCGCGCATGGCGCGCTATTCATGCTCGGCGCCTTCTGCGCCGTCACCTTCAACAAACTCATCACCTGGCCGATCCAGCCACCCAAGGAAGCGGGCCAGTTGTTCGCGCCGCCGGCCAAGCCCTACATGGAATTCGCGTTCGGCGATCTGGGCGCGTCCATCATCAACTGGTCGGTGCCGTTATCGATCCTGATAGCCATTCCCGTCATGTTGTTGTTCGGCCTCGCCATGGAGCGCGGCCTGATCCGGCATTTCTACAAGCGCGCCCATGCCGAACAGATCCTCGTGACGTTCGGTTTGGCCATCGTGCTGCAGGAAATCATCAAGAAGTTTTTCGGCGCCAACCCGATCCCGCAGAGTGCGCCCGCCAGCTTCAACGGAACCGCCGACATCGCCGGCTGGTTCGGGTTGCACGACATGTTCATCGTCTATCCCTGGTGGCGGCTGATCTATTTCCTGTTTGCCTTCGTCATCATTGGCGCGGTGTTCGCATTCCTGCAGTTCACGACCTACGGCATGGTCGTGCGCGCCGGCATGCGTGACCGCGAAACCGTCGGCTTGCTCGGGATCGACATCCAGAAGCGGTTTACCGTCGTCTTCGGCATTGCCGCGGTCGTCGCGGGACTGGCCGGCGTCATGTACACGCCGATCCTGCCGCCGGACTATCACCTGGGCATGGATTTCCTTGTGCTTAGCTTCGTGGTCGTGGTTGTCGGCGGAATGGGGTCCCTGCCCGGGGCCGTGCTGGCGGGCTTCCTGCTCGGAATTCTGCAGTCGTTCGCCTCGATGAACGAAGTGAAATCCATTCTTCCCGGCATCGACCAGATCATCATCTACCTTATCGCAGTCATCGTCCTGCTCACCATGCCGCGCGGGCTCCTTGGCCGCAAAGGCGTGATGGAGGAATAGGTTCATGTTCAGCAATTTGTCTCGAAACGACTGGCTTCTCTTCCTCGGCTTTACCGTTGTCGTCCTGTCGGGTCCGTGGCTCCTCACGCCGCTCGGCGCGGGCTACCCCGCGCTGCTGCAGAAGTTCTGCATCTTCGGCATCTTCGCGATGGGCTTCAACATCCTGTTCGGACTGACCGGCTACCTGTCGTTCGGCCATGCCGCGTTCCTCGGCATCGGCTCCTACTCGGCCGTGTGGTCGTTCAAGCTGTTCACCATGAACGTGCTTCCCGCGGTGTTTTTCGGGGTCGTCTTCGCCGGCCTGTTCGCGGTCGTCATCGGCTATGTGACGCTGCGGCGGTCGGGTATCTACTTCTCGATCCTGACGCTCGCATTCGCGCAGATGAGCTACAACCTGGCCTATTCGGTGCTCACGCCGATCACCAACGGCGAAACCGGCCTGCAATTGACGCTGCAGGATCCGCGCATCATCGACAACGCAATTGCCGAACCCGGTGCCGGCCTGCCGACCACGACGCTGTTCGGCATCGACATGACCGGCTATGGCGGCTTCTACTTCAGCGCCGTATCGCTCATAATCTGCTTCTTCATCACGTTGCGGATTTTCCGGTCGCCGTTCGGCATGATGCTGCGCGCGCTCAAGTCCAACCAGCAGCGTATGCGCTACACCGGCTTCAACACCCGCCCCTATCTGCTGACCGCCTTCGTCATCTCCGGCATGTTCGCCGGTCTGGCCGGATCGCTCATGGCGGTCACCGACCCGCTGGCGGGGGCCGAGCGCATGCAATGGACGGCGTCTGGCGAGGTCGTGCTGATGACCATCCTCGGCGGAGCCGGAACACTGATCGGCCCGATCCTCGGCGCCGGCGTGATCAAGTATTTCGAGAACATTTTCTCGTCGTTCAACGATAGCGTCCTCTATTCCATGTTCGACTGGGTGCCGGAGCCCGTGCGGGAAATCGTCGTGGCTATTACAAGCCTGTTCGTCGGCGAGGGCTGGCAGCTGACGCTGGGCATCGTCTTCATGCTTATCGTGATCTTCCTGCCCGGCGGCATCATGGAAGGCATGGCGCGGATTTGGGCCTTGCTGACCAAACGCGGAGGCGGCAGACCCGCCCCTTCCGGCGTAACCCAACCTGCGGAGTAGGATCATGTCGACAAAGAACATCGTTCTTCACGTTGCCGACGTGAACAAGAGCTTCGGCGGGCTGAAGGCCCTTTCGGAAGTCGATCTCCAGGTCGAGGAAGGCACGGTCCACGCGATTATCGGCCCCAATGGCGCCGGCAAGTCGACCCTGCTCAATGTCTGTATCGGCAGGCTTTCGCCGGATACCGGGCATGTGATCTTCAATGGCGAGGTTCTCGACCATCACCAGCCGCATGAAATCAACCAGCTCGGCGTCAGCCGCGTGTTCCAGACGCCGGAAATCTTTGCCGACCTGACATTGATCGACAACGTGATGATCCCGGCCTTCGCACGCCGCGACGGCTCTTTCAAATTCAATGCCATAGCGGCCGTAAGCGGCCAGCATGACATTCGCGAAAAGGCGGAGCTGACTCTCAAGGATGTCGGCCTATACGAGCAGCGCAACGCAATCGCCGGCAGCCTCTCGCGGGGCGACAAGCGGCGCCTGGAAATGGGCATGTGCCTGATCCAGGAACCCAAGCTGCTGCTGCTCGACGAGCCAACCGCAGGGATGGCGCGCCACGACACCAACATGACGATCGATCTGCTGAAGCGGATCAAGGAGCGCGGTATGACCAAGGTCATTATCGAGCATGACATGCACGTCGTGTTTTCGCTCGCCGACCGGATAAGCGTGCTTGCGCAGGGACGCATCATCGCAGAAGGTACGCCGGAAGAGGTGCGCAACAACCCAAAGGTCAAGGAAGCCTATCTCGGGGAGGCGCAGGAATGAACGTGGCGATCGGGACGGACATCAGTGAGGGGGCCACCACTGTGAGCGATCAACTGCCTCAACCATTTTTCAGCGTCAAGGACATCCACGCCTATTACGGGGAATCCTATATCGTCCAGGGCGTATCCTTCGACATCGCCAAGGGCGAGGTGCTGTCCTTGCTGGGCCGTAACGGCGCCGGCAAGACATCGACGCTGAGAACGCTCGCGCGGGTCGATGCGCCGAGCCTCACATCGGGCGAGATCTGGCTGGACGGCAAGCCGCTGCACAAGATGAAGTCGTTCCAGGCGGCGGCCGAGGGCGTGCAACTCGTGCCCGAAGACCGGCGTATCATCGGCGGGTTGTCGGTCGAGGAAAACCTTATCCTCGCCCAGGTAGCGGAACCGAAGGGCTGGGAAATCGAGCGTATTTACGAGCACTTTCCCCGCCTTGCCGAACGCCGCAACCAGGAAGGCACGACCTTGTCCGGCGGCGAGCAGCAGATGCTGGCGGTCGCCCGGGCGCTGGCCCGCGACATCAAGATCCTGTTCCTCGACGAACCCTATGAGGGCCTCGCGCCGGTAATCGTCCAGGAAATCGAGAAGATCGTGCAGCAGATCCGCGACATCGGCATCACGACGATCATCGTCGAGCAGAATGCCGTCGCCGCCCTGCGCCTTTCCGACCGCGCGGTGATCATGGACACCGGCGTCGTAGCATTTTCCGGCACTGCGAAGGAAGTGCTGGAGAACGAGCAACTCCGCCACGAATATCTGGCGATCTGAACGTCGCCCAGGAGCGAGGCAAAGCCCGTCGGATTGGCGGGCTTTTATTTCAGTTTGTTATCCAGATTTCTTAATTCAATGCTTTGAAAAGATCTGAGGCGGCCTTCATCTCCGCGAAGCGCTTGATGCGCCGCGCCGCCGCCTCCGCGTCCTCGCCCCATTGGTCGATGTTCCAGTCCTCGTCGACATGGGCCGCCGCCCATGCGGTCTCCACGTCGAGCTCGCCGGCCGCCACGGCAAGCGCCAGTAGCGCCGAACCGGTCAAAGTCGTCATCGTGTGAATGCAGGCGATCTGGACCGGGTCGGAATATCGGCGCAGGTGAATATCGACCGCCGTGACGGCCTCCCGGGGCTGCTCGACGTGAATCACGCCTTCACCCACTACGAAATGGGCGCCCAGCGCGACGCGCGCCCAGTCGATTATCGGATCCCACGCCTGGTTCTGGCGCTCCACCAGGGTTTGCGGACTGGCGGCGCGGTAGCAAAGCAGGTCCGAGGTGGAAAAGCGCAGGATGTCCTCCACGACAGCCTGGATATCGGCGGCGACGCCGTCGAGCGCCGTGTTGGCGAGCCGGGTTACCGGCATCGCGGCCGGATCGATTTCGGTCTCCTGCGCCGCGAATTCATCGGCGACCAGGCGGGCGGCGGCGGCACTCGACAGCACGAGCCGCTTGCGCGCGGGCGTCTTGACCTGCTTGCCGTCGAGATGCACGGCATATCCGTCCGCCTCCTGCATAACCTCCGCCGTCTTGTAGAACCGCTTCGGCAGCGGTTTCAGCATCTGTTTTTGCGCGCGGCGCACAGGGTCTGCATCCGAGAGGCGGATTTCGTCACCGAGATCGTTGAGAATGTCACGCATGAAATTGCTCACTCGTCGAGATAGGCCAGCAGGCCGGCCGGTTCGTTGAGGATGGCGCGCGCGCCGTTGGCGGCCAGCTCGTCGCGAGACGCATAGCCCCACGCCACACCGATCCCGGTGGCCTTGGCCGCGCTCGCCATCTGCATGTCATATATGGCATCCCCGACCACGATTGTATCCCCGGGGTCTATTCCGGCCTCGCTGCAACATTCCAGAACCATCGCCGGATGCGGCTTGGACGGGCAGTCGTCGGCGGTGCGAACCACGAAGAAGGCATTGCCGAAACCGTGGGTCCCGATCACCGACTTGACGCCGCGCCGCGACTTGCCGGTGACCATTCCCAGAACCAGGTCGGCGCGCACCTTCAACTCGTCGATCAGTTCGGCGACGCCGTCATACAGCCGTTCGCTGAAATCGGGCCCTGACCGCAATTCTATGAAATGGCTCTTGTAGCGGTCGGTTAGCACCGCGATCTGGGCATCCGGTTCGTGGCCAAGCAGACGGCCGATCGCGATATCCAGCGAAAGCCCGATCACGCCGCGCGTCGCCGCCGGTTCGGGCGGCGCAAAACCGGCCTCGACGAATGTCGCCACCATGCAGTCATGGATGAACCCGGCGGAATCGACCAGCGTGCCGTCGCAGTCGAACAGGACCAGCTTCATGTCTCGTTCCCCGCCGCCTCGTCGAATCCGAGCAGGTTCCACGCTTGCACCATGTGCGGCGGCAACGGGGCGGTGACGTCGATCACACCGCCGTCCGGATGCGGGATGACGATGCGGCGCGCGTGCAGGTGCAGCCGGTTTTGCAGGCCGCCGGGCAGTTCCCAGTTCTGGTCGGCCTCGAAATATTTCGGATCGCCGATGATCGGGCAGCCGATATGGGCCGCGTGGACGCGCAACTGATGGGTCCGGCCCGTATAGGGCTCCATCTCCAGCCATGAGAGTGCCTGGCCGGCTTGTTCGATCACCCGGTAGTGGGAAACGGCATGGTCCGCACCGGCTTCGCCGTGCTCGGCGACCCGCATCCTGTCGCCGTCCCCCGTCGGTTCCTTGACCAGCCAGGTCGAAATGCGCCCTTCCCGCTTTTTGGGCACGCCCTTCACCAGCGCCCAGTAGGTCTTCCTGGTTTCCCGCTCGCGGAATGCGGCGGTCAGTTTCTGCGCCGCGCCGCGCGTCCGCGCAACCACGAGAACGCCCGTCGTATCGCGGTCGATGCGGTGCACCAGCCGCGGCTTCTCGCCTCGCGCATTGCGCCAGGCTTCCAGCATGCCGTCGACATGCCGGTTGACGCCGGATCCACCCTGCACGGCCAGTCCGGCCGGCTTGTTGAGCACGATCACCTTGGCGTCCTCATGCAGCACCATGCGGGTCAGCACGTCGCCATCGTCGGCGCCACGCATCGTGCGCGCCGTCAGGGGCCGCATGTCCCGGGTGTCGATGTCAAGCGGCGGGATGCGCACGACCTGGCCGGCGGCGACGCGGGTATCCGCCTTGACGCGGCCGCCGTCGACACGCACCTGTCCGGTGCGCAGCAATTTCTGTAGCGCCCCGAATCCCAGGCCCGGCACATGCAGCTTGAACCAGCGGTCAACGCGCATGCCGTTTTCGTCTTCGGTGACGGTCATCTGTTCGACGCCTGCCATATTCGTTGTCCGCTTCCTGCCGATGGCCGATTTGAGCCGCTTTTGAACGGTTTCTTGGCCGTTGTACAGGTCACCGGCACGGCGAATTGCCCTTGACCGGGCGATTGGCGCCAATAAGCTTGGCACGGGGCGTTCCGGAGCCGCATTTCCCGTGCTGCGCCGGCAAGGCGGAACTTTCATGGCGAGCGACGACGCCGACGAACGCGGCTTTTTCGGCGACCAGCCTGCAGGCAAGATCCCGGCGCCGCCGCGGCGATCCGCCGGTGCATTATCCAAAGGACAGCCGAAGCCCTCGAATGCCGGCCATCGCAACCGCCTGCGCGACCGGTTTCAGGAGGCGGGCGAAGTTGCCCTGGCCGATTACGAGATGCTGGAGCTCCTGCTCTACCGCTCGATCCGGCGCGCCGACACCAAGCCGGTCGCCAAAGCCCTGCTGGCGCGGTTCGGGTCGTTCGGCGGCGTGCTCGGCGCGCCGCAGCACCTGCTTTGCGAAGTGGCCGGGGTTGGCCCGTCGGTCGCGCTGGACCTGAAGATCGTCGCCGCGGCCTCGAAACGCGCGCTCAAGAGCGAGATCCGCAAGCGCGAGGTGCTGTCGTCGTGGAAGGAGGTGATCGATTATTGCCACGCGGCCATGGCGCATGAGACCCGTGAGCAGTTCCGGATCCTGTTCCTGGACAAGAAGAACATCCTGATCGCCAACGAGGTGCAACAGACCGGTACGGTCGACCACACGCCGGTCTATCCGCGCGAAGTGGTGCGCCGGGCGCTCGAATTGTCGGCGACCGCGATCATCCTCGTCCACAATCATCCGTCGGGTGACCCGACTCCGTCTCGCGCCGATATCGAGATGACGCGGACGATCGTCGAGACCGCACAACCGCTCGGCATCACCGTCCACGACCACATCATCATCGGCAGGGACGGACATGCCAGCCTCAAGGGGCTGCAACTGTTCTGAAGGAAAAGGCGCGGGCCGCCACAGCCGCCCGCGCCCTTTCCATTCCGTAGTCCGGCTCAGCCGCCGTGTACGGAACGGGCAAGCCCGGCCAGGTTGAACGTGTGCGCGAGATAGAGCAGCACAACAATCGCGGCGACGGAGGCGACAAGGACAACGGTTCTTCTACTCATTTCGGATTCCTTTCTTTTTACGCGTATGACAGGGTTTGCCTGATCGTCAGGCGCGATGCGGTGAGAGAGGGAACGAGGCTGGCGCCGACCGCGCCGACGACGATGAAGGCGCACCAGAGGGCGATGGCAGTCCACGACAGCATCAAGGGTAGCGCCAGCCCGAACGACATCGTCCCGACCAGGGCGCCGATCGCCCAGGCCAGCGGCGCCGACAGCGCGACGGCGAAGACGATACTGACGAGGCCGGTGAACACGCCTTCAGCGATGACATTGCGGATCACCACGCGGCTGGTGCCGCCGATGGCGCGCATGATGCCGAACTCGCGCGTACGCTCGGCGACATTGCTGCCCTGCGCAGACGCCAGGCCGAGCAGACCGACGATTGCCATCAGCACCGACATGACGATGAGCGAGACCACGAGAATGCGGACATGGCCGCCGACCGCGCTGTCGAGTTGGGTCTCGGAGGTCGAGAGCACCACGCGGATGCCGTTCTCTTCCAGTTTTCGCTCGATGGCGCTCGCGACCTTGGAAATGTCTTCGGGCCGATGCGAGTTTATGACGATGCGCAACGCGTTCGCCCGGTCCGGCTGCCTGCTGATGGCTGCGAAGCCCTCCGGCATCGCGAACACCGTCGGCAGGGTCACGATCTGGCGAACGACGCCAGCCACACGGAACGATGCCGTGCGGCCCTCGGCATCGAGTTCGATTGCGTCGCCCGGACTTGGACGGCCCAGCAGGAACCGCGCGGTCTGGTTGATCAGGACCTCGTCGTCGCCGTTCGGAAGGCGTCCATCGAGCAGGACGAGGTGCGCCAGGCTGTCCGCCTTCGGCATGGAGTTGAGCGTCAGGCTCGCATGGCCGCCGTCGGGATAGGTCCGGGCGACGGCCAGCCCGTCGGGGCGCGCCGCCGAAACCATTTCGTGGTTCCAGATTTCGGCCCGTTCGACCCCGTCGACTGACGATGCAAGCGCGATCGCCTGGGCGCCAGGCACGTACCGCGCGAGTTGGAGTTCGAGATCGTAGGTCCGCTCGGCCGACGACTGCCGGACGAAATAGTCCCACGCAGTGCCGACGCTGAGGCTGGCCACGAACATGGCGCCGGCCGCGCTGAGTAATCCAAGCGTCAGCAACAGGCGGCCGCGGCGGCGGAAGGTGTTGCGGATGGCGAGGATCAATGTGCGGTCCACGCCCTTCAGCGAAGCCAGCAACCGGTCGAGGCCGCCGGTTCCGAACTCCCGGCGGGAGACCCCGTAATCCGACAGGGATTCGCGCACAGTCCGCCGCGTCGCCTTGTTGATCGGCACCATGGCGAAGACCAGCGGCGTAAGCAGGCCGCCGGCGACCAGCGCGAGGATGATCCAGGAGGAAAGGCGATAGCTCGCGATCGTGAAATTCAGCAGTTCCGCGATAACGTCGGCGAAAATGCGACCGGCATAAATACCCAGCGGCAGGCCGATTGCCACGGCGACGGCGGCGATCGCCATGATGCCGGCAGCATAGAGCACGGTGATCTGGCCGTAGCGTGCACCGATGGCCTTCATCACCGCAATCTGGCGGATCTGCTGGGCCAACAGCCCGTCGATCATCGAGGCGGTCAACACGGCGCTAAGCGCCAGCGCCAGCGCGGCAAACAGGATGAACATGGTCAGAACAGTGGTCATCTGCGACTGGTGCGGATGGCGGCCCGTCGGCGGGACCTGGACCTGGTGGACCCGATACCTGTTTGCCCGTAGCGCCTGCGCAAGGGCGGTGACCGTGCCGTCAACCTTCTGCTGATCGTGGACGGCGTCGCCGACTACGACCTTAAGCAGTTCCGGAACCGGGTTTCCGCCCATCGCCGCGAAGGTTTCCGGCGACGCATAGGCATAGACCGTCTGCTCCTGCCACGAGGGCGCTAGCGCGGGGTCGTGGACGGTTCCCGAAATGACGATCTCCATCTTAGGCCCGGTCGGCAACTGAACGCGCAGCTGGTCGCCGATTTCCATTCCAAGGAATCTCAGGCTTTCTCGCTCAACCGCGATCGTGCCGGCGGTCGGCGGATAGGCGCCTTGTTCGGGAAATGTAAGGCCGATGTTATGCGCCTTGAAGTCGGGGACCATGAACACCAGCATCCTCGCCCATTCACCGGACTCCTGCTGAAAGCGCGCGGTCGCAATGGTGCCCGCCTCGGCGGCCACGATGCCCGGAAAGGAGTTTGCGATCTCAAGGCTGGCATCGTCGACCGCGCCCAGGTCGATCAGGGCGGAGGCCGGGTTGGTGTCGAGGTAGTTGCGCGATATTTCCCGCGTCAGGACCGCGTAGGCGGAAATGATCGCAGTGACGGCAAAGACGCCGACTGCGATTGCCGCCACCATCATGGCGATCCGGCCGCCAATCGCGTCGAAATCACGGGCGAGCTTTTTCCAGCGGGGTGCGATGGTCATTGGTCCGCCCTCCCCTGGCTTGAAGCGACGACACGGCCGTCAGCCAGTTCGATACTGCGGGTCGCGAACCGGCCGACATCGCGCTCATGGGTCACCATGACGACGGCCTTGCCTTCGGCGGCGAGGCCGGCGAACAGGCCGAGCACGTCATCGGAGGTTTTTGAATCGAGATTGCCTGTCGGCTCGTCGGCGACGATGATCGGCGGATCGTTGGCGAGCGCGCGAGCGATGGCAGCGCGCTGCTGCTGGCCGCCGGACAGGTCGGAGGGCAGCTTGTCGGCGTGCTCGGCGATTTCCAGGCGCGCGAGCAGTTCGAGGGCGCGGGCGCGCCGCTGGGCCGCAGGCACGGTGTTGCAGAAATCCATCGGCAACATGACGTTTTCGACGACCGAAAGCGTCGGAAGGAGCTGGAAGAACTGGAACACGACGCCGATGGTCCTGCCCCGCCACGCCGCCATCCGGTCCTCGGAAAAACCGCCGATGGAAACGTCCGCCGCCGTGATCGTGCCGGAAGTCGGTTTGTCGATCCCCGTCAGCAGGTTGATCAGGGTCGACTTGCCACTGCCGGACTTGCCGACGATGGCGAGAAAGTCGCCCGGGTAAACGTCCAGATCGACATCGACCAGCGCCGGAAACGGACCGGCTGGCGTATCGTACGCCTTGCCAAGCCCGCGCAACTGGATGAGCGCGGGGGAGATTTCGGATATCTGAGCGCGCGCGGGCGCACTCCGCATATGCTGTTGCATCGGATTACCTCTTCAGGATCGGTTCTGGTGGGCCCCCAGAGGGGCGGGATGTCGCCTGCTGCCGTTACGGCGGCGCCAGGCCGGACCAAAGGGCATTCGCGAAATGCGGGACGGCGTGCGCCATGTCGATGCCGCCGTGCAGCTCCATCATTTCGTAGAGCGCGAGACTGTGTACCGCCGACGTGAACAGACCCGCCGATGCCATCGGAACATCGACCTTCAGTTGCCCCCTCTCCGCCCGCTGTTCCAGAAACGCGGCCAGGGCGTCGTTGATCTTCTCGTCGACGCTGTTCGGCCCGAAATGCCCGGCAATATCCTTCATGCTGATCGCCGGATTGGTCATCAGGTGCATGGCGGTAGGGATGACCTCGCGAAAATAGTCGAGCAGGCGAAGGCCGGTGGCGGTCAGCGCCTCGCGCGGATCCTCGATGTCATCGGCGATAATGGAAGCAACGTCGACCTCGGGCGGCAAAAGAGCAGCCACGAACAGCTCGGCCTTGGTCGGAAAACGCTTGAAAATGGTGGCCTCCGAGATGCCGGCCCGCTCGGCGATCTCCTTCGTGCTGCCGAACGCGCCGCGCTGCAGGAAAACCGCGCGTGCGTGCTCCAGCAGTGTTTCGTCGTCGATAACCTTCCTGCGGCCCATTGGCTCATCCTCACTTACGTTTAATAAGTGAGTACCCGCTTTTTTATTTACTGTCAACGGCCGGATGGAAGGCGCTGCAAGCGCCATCTCCACTCCATGCGGGGAGTGCACGACTTCGCCGCTTTGGCGGCGAGGCACAACGGAAATCCAAGTGCAGGAACCCACAAGAAAGCGAAACACGGACAGCGCCCCGTCCGGCAAAGTCGGAGGACCTGGCAGGCTCGGGTTTTCTCGCCATTGAGATGGGGGGATGGAACTCCCTGGTTCCTGCCCCCCTTCCCCTTTACCGCCGCACCGGCTAAACGGCATCGTCCAGACAGAAAGGCCCTACCGATGAGCGACGAAACCCGCGACAGCAACGGAACGATCCTGAACGACGGCGACAATGTCACCGTGATCAAGGACTTGAAGGTGAAGGGCACGTCGTCGACGATCAAGCGCGGCACGCTGGTCAAGGGCATCCGGCTCACCGGCAATCCCGACGAGGTCGAGTGCCGGGTGGAAAAGATCAAGGGCCTGGTGCTGCGCACCGAGTTCCTGAAGAAGGCCTGACGCCTACCCCGTCACCTTGCCGAGCCAGCGCCACCAGTCCGCCTCGTCTCCGCCGAACACGTTGAGGTCGATGCGCCCGGCGACGCCATGCGACAGGCCCGAGCCGGAATACTGCCAGAACAGCCACTTGCGGCCGGGATAGGTTTTGGCCGGATGCGCGGCGACAGAGCGCAGCCAGAAGGCGTGGTTCGGAAACGCGCCCCTGAGGTTGTCGGCGTAGAAATCGGGCGCGGTGTAGATGACCGGACGCTGGCCGTAATGGCGCTCCAGCCGGTCAAGGAAGACCTGCATCTTCTCTAGGATCTCATCGCGCGAGGGCCGCCACTTGCAGGCGGAATCATGGTTCCATTCGACGTCGAGCACGGGCGGCAGCGCGCCCTTCTCCTTCGGCACGTTGCGGATGAACCACTCGGCCTGCTCGGCGGCGGTGCGGCACCAGTAGAAGAAGTGGTAGGCGCCGCGGCGGATGCCGGCGCGCCGCGCCGCCGTCCAGTTTGCGGTAAACATCGGGTCGACATGGTCGATGCCGTCGGTCGCCTTGATATAGGCGAAATTAGCGCCGTGGCGGCGCAGCTTCGGCCAGTCGATATCGCCCTGCCAGCGCGAGACGTCAACGCCATGGACCGGATGGTGCTGCGGCGCGTGCCGGCCGAAATTCACCGGCTTGGCGTCGCGGAACTTCTGGGCGTAGATGTGCCGCTTTGGCATCTTCTTTGGCCGTGCGCCCGGGTTGACCGGGGCCAGCATGGCGACATGCTCCAACGCCGGTGCGGGCGCGCTGTCTTCCTCGGCAAGCGCGGTCATGCCGGCATCGGCCGTGCGCTCGATGATGGTTTCGCCCTCCTCGGGTACAACCGCCTGGGGCCTGACGATAGAACTGGTCTTCTCCGGCGACGGGCCGGCGATCTCCAGCGCACCGACGCCCGAATGCGACGTGCAGCCGGCGGCGGTCAGCAAAAGGACGGACAAGACAATGAGACGCATGACAACTCGAACACGATACCGGGAAGACGGACACGGCGCGGCGGGTGCCGCGAAAAACACGAACCGCGACCGTAGCGCGGAGTCACCAATAAAGTTTGAATCGTTTTGTTAACGTTTCGGCGCGGCTCCCGCGGTCAGCCGAGCGTCACCGTTTCGTGCAGCTTGGGACAGTGCACGTTGCGCCCTTCGTCCGCCACCAGTTGCCGCATCGCCGCCATGCCGCCCTCGGCATCGCCGTGGACGAGAAAGGTGGTCTTGGGCACGCCGGTTCCGGCATACCAGTGCAGCAGTTCGTCCTGGCCGGCATGGGCGGAAAAACCGTTGACCGTATAGGTGCGCGCTTTCACCCCGATCACCTGGCCGTAAAGCTTGATCCGCTTTTCGCCGTCGATGATGCGCCGCGCCAGCGTGCCCTGCGCCGCGTAGCCGACGAACACGACCGCGCATTCCTTGCGCCAGATGTTGTGGCGCAGGTGATGGAGCACCCGCCCGCCGGTGCACATGCCGGAGCCGGCGAGGATGACGGCACCGCTCTCGATCCGGTTGAGCGCGACGGAATCATGGACATCGCGGGTAAACCTCAGACCCGGCAGGTCGAACGGGTCGCGGCCCTGCGCCATGGCGTCTCGGAGTTCGGGGCGGAAGCAGTCAGGGTGGTTGCGGAAGATCTGGGTGGCCGAGATCGCCATCGGCGAGTCGAGGAACACCGGCAGGTGCGGCGAAAGAATCTTCTCGCGTACGCCGTTGGCGATGTGGAACAGGATCTCCTGGGCGCGTTCGAGCGCGAAAGTGGGGATGATGACATTGCCGCCGCGCCTGTGGGTCTCGTTGATCGCCGCATAGAGCTCATCGACCGAGTCGGCCAGCCCCTTGTGATGGCGGTCGCCATAGGTGGTTTCCATGAGCACGTAGTCGGCCTTGGGCGGCACGGCCGGATCGCGCAGGATCGGCCGGCCGGACGAGCCAAGGTCGCCGGAAAACACGATCCGGGTTCGGTCGCCGCCGGTCCCGGCGTCGACCACGAGGAAAGCCGAGCCGAGAATGTGGCCTGCGTCGACGAAGCGGACGTGAAGATCGCGCCCGATCTCGATTCGGGTGTCGTATTCGGCGATTCGCCCGAAGCAGTCGAACGCCCGGACCGCATCGTAGACGCCATAGAGCGGCTCGGGCGCCTTCTTGCCGCGCCGCCGCACCTGTCGCGCCTCGTGGGCGGCATCCTCTTCCTGGATATGGGCAGAGTCGAGCAGGACCAGCTTGGCGAGATCGCGCGTGGCCGCCGTGGTAATGATCTCGCCGGTGAAGCCGCGCTTGACCAGCAGCGGGATGCGCCCGCAATGGTCGAGATGGGCATGGGTAAGCAAAAGGATATCGACCGACGCCGGGTCAAACCCGAAATCCTCGAAATTGAGCTGCTGCTCCTCGTGCCCGCCCTGGAACAGGCCGCAATCGATCAGCACGCGCTTGCTGCCCGTGTCGAGAAGATGACATGAGCCGGTCACGCCGCCGGCCGCGCCGTGGAACGACAGCTTCATCCGCGATCCCTTTCTGTGATTTCGCAGTTTGAGCCTAGCACAGCCCCTGACGGCGCCAAGCTCAATTCCGTGCGCACCCCTCCCGCGACATCGGCCCGCCTGGCGCAAGGTGAAGGCTTATCGGGGCACAGCAATAGTCGTACACAGAGGTTTCGAACCCATGATCGGTCTGAGCTGAACTTTCGGGCGCAAATCGCCGTCATTTGCCGCGCTGGCGCTTAGTGCGCGAACAGGATGGTACGATCGGCCTTGTCCATCAGATCGGTAGTCGAGCCGCCGAGCAGGAATTCGCGCAACCGGCTGTGGCCATAGGCGCCGGCCACTACGAGGTCCGCGCCAACGTCTTCTGCGTGGCGCATGATCACCGAGCCGATGCCCCTACCCTCATCGGGCAAACGGTCCACGGTCACACGGATGTCGTGATGTGCCAGGTATGCGCCGATCTCGTTGCCGGGCTCTTCCCCCTGCCTGTTCTCCTTGGCCACGGGCTCGACCATGGCGACGTGAACCATCGCGGCCCGTTTCAGCAGGTCGATACTGGCATACACGGCGCGCGCCACCTCGCGGCTGGAGTTCCAAGCGATCAGGATATGTTCCGCATCGGCGACAGCCGGCCTGCCCTGTGCCGTGAACAGCATCGGGCGAGCGCTCTCGAACAGCAGCGCGGTCTGGGCATAGCCCCAGATCAGCCCGCCGCGGTGTTGTAGCGGCATCGAGATCGACATGTCGCAATAGCGTCCGTGGTTCGCCACCACGGTCGCGATCATCGCCTCGTCGAGATAGTGAAGCGAAACATCGGTCCGGACATCGGCTGCGGCGAGCTTTTGCCTCACGGCCTCGGACTTGTCGCGCAGCAAAGCCATGCCGCTCTCGCGCTCCGTGGTCCACCAGTCGAGAGGCACGGCGTTGTAGATATCAACCGGTGGCGGCGGCGCGATGCCGATCACTGCGACGCTTAGATGGGCATCATGCTTGCCAGCCAGATCGATTGCACCGTTCAGTTCCGCCGGGTCGTGGTCGTCGCCGATCAGCGTGAAAAATGTCTTGGGCAGTGCCATGTTGATCACCCCTGCATGCTCAAATAGAGCAGGCCACTGGTACGGCAACAAATCATTGATGCCCGTCATTGAGAAAGGCGCTTCGATCCCGCTTTATGAAAGGCAGCTCGCGCATGCGGGTCCCGCAAACCGGATCTCAATACCGGTCGTCGGGGCAAAAAACGCATTGTCGCGGCGAGAAAAGAGGTCCTTTATGCAAACACCTCTCTCGATTTCGTTCCGCCATATGGATTCCTCGCCGGCAATCGAACACGAAGTGGCCCGCCGCGTCGGCGATCTGGAAAAGACCTTTCCGCGTATCATCGGCTGCGACGTCGTCATTGATGCGTCGCAAGGCAAGCAGGTCACCGGCCGCGAGTTCCAGGTTTCTGTCAATGTTCGCGTTCCCGGCCCGGATATACATGCCAGTACGCATCTTGGACGCAGCACGGCGACCGACGATGTAAATCTCGCCCTGCATCGGGCCTTCGATGCAGCCGAACGTACCTTGCGCGAACAGGGCCGGCGCATGAGCCATGTCGAAACCAAGCAGCATCCCGATACCCTGCACGGCGAAATCGATCGGCTGTTCGCCAATGAGGGTTTCGGCTTCATCGCCGCCGAAGACGGGAACGAATACTATTTCCAGCGCGACAGCATGGTCGCCGGCAGGTGGGATGAGCTTAAGGTGGGGACGCGGGTCCGTTTTAGGGCCATGGACGGCGAGAAAGGACCATTTGCGGTATCGGTGGCTTCAGGCTGACCGGACATGCCATGCAAACACGGGCCGAATCCGGCGCTAATCGGCGACAGAGCTATTCCCGATTTGCATAGCCGGTTCCCGGCCGAGGCCATTGCGAATACATTGTGCAATGCACAAATTGACATCGTGGGAGGAGCCAGATCAATCCGACAGGAGATGTCAGATGCGGTTACTTACCCAATTCCTCAATCCCGAGCGCGTCCGCACCGAGCGTGAACGCGCCTATATGGAACATTCCGTGTCACTGGCCGATGTCGAACGCCGCCAGCGCGAGATCGACGCCGGGCTGTTTCGCCGGAAGCAAGGCATGGCCGGTTTCTGAGCTCGATGGCGTAATCTGAAAACCGGCCCGCCCGGGCCGGTCAAATGTCCTCGGGCTCGGCCATGTGCTCCGGCATCACATCCATTCCCTTGCCGCCGGTCTCGATCACCTCCAGATGGACCGAAATGCGCCAGATGTGATGGGCGACGCGGGCCAGCCAGCGCATTCCGTCGAGACGCAACATCATGGCGCCGGCGCCGTATTGCTGCCGGCGGGCGAATTCGACCGTCCTTGTCCGGTAATGCTGATGGCGGCGGCTGAGAAGCCGCCTCAACTTGTCGAAGCGCTGTTCGCTGGTCGCCGTCTCGGCGCCCGGGCCGTAGACATCCAGGCAGCCATGCATGACCGCTGCCAGCCGCCGCAGCGTATGGTCCCAGGCAAGGGCGCGAATGCGCTCGGTCTGACGGCAGCGGCTCGACAGCCTGAAAAGATGATCGAGCGCGTGCATGGCTGACAGGTAGCGTACCCGCGAGGCGCCCTGTTCCGGCCCGCCCTTCATCTGTTCGGCATATAGCCGTGTCGCTTCCAGCGCTTCCGAAATGACCGCCAGGCGCCGGAAGGCCTCGGCCGTGGGGCCCGGGCCCCTCATCATTTCGCTGGTGATTGCGAACAACTCCGCCGATGACCGCCTGATGGCCGAGCAAAGCGCGTCGGTCGCCGCGCCCGGATCTGTCAGCAGCCCTTCATCGAGCGGCTCGGTCAACATCGGACCGCGCTCCGGCACCAGCCGCACGACGAGCCGGGCGAAGACCCGCGTGAACGGCAGGAAGACTAGAACTCCGGCCACGTTGAAGGCGGTGTGGAACGCCGCCAGCGAAACCTGGTCGCTCCCCGTCCCGCCGATCTTGTCAACCACGCCGCTGATGAAAAGGTCGATCGCGAACAGGGCGAGCAGCGCCGAGAGCGTATTGAAAATGACGTGGGCGAACCCCGTCCGGCGCATCGCCGTTGAACCGCCCACTGTCGCCAGGGCAGCCGTGATCGTGGTCCCGACATTCATGCCGATCACCATGGCCATCCCCTGCGGCAGTGAAATCGCGCCCGCGGCCAATCCGGCCAGCGCAGCGGCCACGCCGGCGCTGGACGATTGCGTCACGGCGGTGATCGCAAAGCCGATCGCCACCAGTTCCAGCCGGCCGACTAGGGAATCGCCGGGAAAGGTTTCGGGCGTGACGACATCCTTGAGCGCCGCCATGCCAGCCTGCATGGTGTCGAGGCCGACGAACAGCAGGCCGAAACCCGCCAGCGCCCATCCGGCCGCCGCCAGGCGGCCGCCGCCCAGCAGGTTCGCCAGCGCGCCAAGCGGGATTAACGGCAGCACGGCAGTGCCCAGTTTCAGCTTGAAACCCAGCAGCGCGACGATCCAGGCCGTCGCGGTGGTGCCGATATTGGCGCCGAAAATGACACCGACAGCCTGCGTGAAGGTCAGCATGCCGGCTCCCACGAGCCCGACCGCGGTCACTGTCGTGGCGCTCGACGACTGAATGATCGCCGTCAGCATGGCGCCGGCCGCGACGCCGCTCAGCGGCGTTGTCGTCATCGCGAACAGGATGCTGCGCAGCGAGTCGCCTGCCAGGCTGCGCAAACCGTCCGTCATGATGTGCATGCCGACGAGGAACAGGCCGAGCCCGCCCAGCGCCAGCAGGATTTCGCTTGTCATGAACGATATTTAGCCGATCGACGCTGGTTCTGCCAATTGGTCCGCGCCGCCGGCGTCACGACAATCCGCGGAGAATGAGGATTACCGCCGAAACGGCCGAGACGCCGAGCAGGATGTGGCGAAAATTGCGGTCGAACATCCCGGTGAACAGCGGCGCGATCGCCATGCCGGCGACCATGGCCGGCAGCAACAGGATGACATGGACAAGGTCGCGGGCAAGAATCAGCCCGTTGGCCCCGAGCACCACGATGAGCACCACGCAGCCAAGCGCGAAGAACGCGCTCATGTTCGGCCGGGCATGGGCCGGTGACTGGTCCTGGTAGGCAATCGCGATCGGCGGGCCGCCGACCGAAGTGATGGCCGCAGTTATTCCCGAAATCGTGCCCATGGCGAACAGCATCGGCATGGTGAAACGGAATCGGAGTCCCACGACGGAAAGCAGGACCGACACGGCGATCATCGAACCGAACAGCAGCATGAACTGCTCCTGCCCGGCAAGACGCACCAGGATCGCGACCGCGACCAGCGCACCGACCAGCCGCCCCGACACCGACCAGGCTATCTCGGGCCAGTTGATGCCCGCGCGGGTCCTGATCATCGCGGTCGTCGCCGTGAAAAGCGTCAGGATGATGATCGGATTGGGCACCAGCACGGGTGCGAACAGCGCCAGCAACGGCGCGGCCGTCAAGCCGAAGCCGACGCCCGCGCGGTACTGGACCATCGTGGCGAACGCGACGATGGCCGAAGCCAAGGCATATTGCCATGGCGCCAGGTCCCCGAGTGCAAAGGCGATAAGATCGGCCACGTCGTTCCCTTCGCAGCCGGTGATGCGTGCTGCCTCGATTGCAATGCCGCAACGCGCCCAATAGGGCGCTGTCGCAGCAGCGCCTGTAGGGCCGGACCGGCGTCAGGCTCCGGCATAGGATAATTCATCTCCGGTGGGAAGCCGGTGGCCATTCGCGCGATTAGACGGGACCGAAGACGCAATCCTAGACCGCGGCGCCGCATTTCGTGCAGAATTTCTGCTTCGGATCGAGCGATTCGCCGCATTCGGTACAGAATTGCTTCGCCGCCGCGCCGCCGGTCACCGACCGCTGCAGTTCCTGCACGTCCTGACGGGTCGTCAGGTCCCGCCTGGCGTCCAGGACGTCGTCCATCAGCATTTCCGCCGGCATGTCCTTGCCGGAATGCCAGACGGCCTTTTTCGCGCCGACGCGCAAAATGCCGAGCTTGGCGAGCAGATCCAGAATCTTCATCGCACTCTTCCTTTCCAACAGACGCACCGCACGCGCCGCAGGGCCGACAGATCGAGCGGTTTGCCCGGATCGGGACGGACCGACATCAGAACCCGCCACGGTCGGCATCGGCTTTCCTCAACGCACCGGTTTCATGGTCGCCACCGCCCGCCGCATCGCCTGGCTTGCTGTGTGCCAGACCGGCTCGGGCGCGGTCAGCTCGATTCGGTAGAGAATTCCGCCTGCTTCGACGACGGTCAGTTCGTCGATCAGCATC
>JBNLDE010000216.1:0-10047 GCA_050304175.1 Zhengella sp.
TCGCGCGACGAGCGGGTCGCCGGTTTCGTGCACATCGGGACACCGGCCGAGGAGGGGCCCGACCGATCCCGCCCCGATCCCGCAGCCATTCTTGTCGAATACGCCGGACCGCAGGAAGAGCTTTGATGTTTTACGAACCGAACAAGGGTCACGGACTGCCGCACGATCCTTTCAAGGCGATCGTCGCGCCGCGGCCGATCGGCTGGATCTCGACGCGGGCGCTCGACGGGCGGTTCAATCTCGCTCCCTACTCGTTTTTCAACGCCCTGTCGTCGCATCCGCATCTGGTGATGTTCTCGTCGGAAGGCGAAAAGGACAGCGTCACCTTCGCGCGCGAAAGCGGCGAATTCGTCGCCAACCTGGCGACGCGCAAGCTGTTCGAGGCCTTGAACGCCAGTTCGGTCGACGCGCCGCGCGGGACGAGCGAGTTTGAGTATGCCCACCTGACGCCGGAACCGTCACGTCTGGTTCGGGCGCCGCGGGTTCGTGAAGCCGCGGCGGCGCTCGAATGCAAGGTTACCGAAATCATGCGTCCCAAGGGCCTGGACGGGAATGATGCCGGCGTGACCACGGTGTTCGGCGAGGTCGTCGGCGTTTATATCGACGAACAGTACCTGACCGATGGTCTGTTCGACATCGTCAAGGCCGGCACCATCGCAAGGATGGGCTACCTGGACTACACGACGGTAACCGACACATTCGCTGCACGCCGTCCGCAGTGGAAACAACCGCGCACGCCGAGCTAGCCCTCAGCCCTTGTCAATATCGGCCGCGCGGGCAATCAGGCGTTCGGCACGGCGCAAGTGCGGGCGGTCGTACATCTTGCCGCCAATCCCCACGACTCCCGGATTGCCCGCCTCGGCGAAGGCCGCGACAATGGCCTTTGCTTCGGCCACCGTTTCGGCCGATGGCGTGAAGATCGCATTGATGACCGGAACCTGGACCGGATGGATCGCCATTTTCGCGGTGAAGCCATCGCGAAGCGCATCGCGGCATTCTGCGGCGAAACCGTCGGCATCGGCGTAATCGACATAAACGGTATCGATCGCCGGCGCAGCCGTCGCGGCTGCGGCCAGGACGGTCATTGCCCGCGCGAGGCGAAAGACATCGGTGTAACGGCCGGATTCGTCGCGCGTCACATGCGCCCCGATGTCGGCGGACAGGTCTTCTGCGCCCCACGTCACGCCTGCCAGGCGCGGGAATGTATCGCGATAACTGAGGGCGCCGAGCACGGAGGCCGCAGTCTCGGTGATGATCGGGATGATTTGCGTCGATCCGGCCGGGAGACCGTGCTCGGTTTCGAGGCGGTCCAGTTCGGCGGCGAGACGGCGGATATCGTCGGCGCCCGCGCATTTCGGCAGCATGATGCCGTGCGGCGCCGCGGCCATAACCGCCGCGAGATCCTCGCCGGTCATCCCGGTATCGAACGCATTGACCCGCACATGGAGACGCGGCGCGTCGGCGGTGCGATTTGCCGCCACGAAAGCTGTCGTCGTTTCGCGTGCGCCCGGTTTGTTGGCCAGCGCGACGGAATCTTCAAGGTCGATCAACAGCACGTCGGCGGCACTGCTTAGCCCCTTGGCCAGCTTGCGTTCCGAATCGCCGGGCACGAACAGAAGCGAGCGCATGGGCCTAGACCGGTTTCTTGAGCATCATGGCCTGGCGGACGCAACGCGCCACCAGGATATTGTCCTGATTGTAGGCGCGGTGTTCGAACTCCACGATCCCGCGATCGGCTTTCGACCTGGATTCGCGAATCGAGCGGACCTCGGTTTCCACGCGCACCGTGTCGCCATGAAACAGCGGGTGCGGAAACACTGTTTCGGTCATGCCGAGATTGCCAATCGTGGTTCCAAGTGTCGTGTCGTGGACCGAAATGCCGATCATCAGACCTAGCGTGAACAGGGAGTTGACCAGCGGCTTTCCCCACTCGCTGCGGGCGGCGAAGTCGAAATCGATGTGCAATGGCTGCGGATTGAGGGTCATGACCGAAAACAGCATGTTGTCGCTCTCCGTCACGCTTTTGCGCAAGGCGTGCCGGATCACCTGACCCTCGGTGAATTCTTCAAGATAGAGCCCCGCCACGCATTTCCTCCCGCGCTTGATCGGCTCTTTGATAGGGCTGTATCCGGGCCCCTGCAAGGCCTTCAGGAGGTGAACAAACATGGTGAACCGTTCGTAAACCATTTGCAGCTACTTGTTTTGCTATAGGTTTTGTCTGGTGCGGGGTTCCATGATTATCGAGCGTTTCCTCAAATGGATCGATACGGCAAAGGTTCCCGACCGCGCCGCAGCGGCCAGCGCGCTGGCGCGTGGTTATCTCCAGTCTGATTTGTCGTTCGAGGAACGATGCGCCGCGGAATCCGCGCTCACCCTTTTGCTTGACGATCCGTCGTCGAAGGTTCGCGCAGCAATGGCCGAACCGCTTTCGCTTGCCCGCCATGCGCCGCTGCAGGTCATCAATGCGCTGGCCTCCGACATTCCCGAAGTTGCGGCAATAGTGCTGGTCCGTTCGCCGCTGCTGACCGACACCGACCTGGTCGACCGGGTTGCCTGCGCGGATGGCAACATCCAGCGCCTGGTTGCGATGCGTCCCCAGATTTCAGTCTCCGTCAGCGCCGCGCTGGCGGAAATCGGCGAACCCGAAGCCTGCATCGAGCTTCTTGCCAACAGCGGCGCGCAGATCGCCAGAATCAGCCTGCGGCGCATGGCCGAGCGCCTCGGGTCGAACGGCGCGGTTCGTTCCGCGCTGCTTGCCTATCCCGGATTGCCCGCCGATTCGCGCCATCACCTGTTGGTGAAGGTCGCAGAGGATTTCCGCCAGTCGCCGCTGTTGAAGACGCTGATGGGTGCCGCACGGGCCGACAAGGTAGTGCGCGATGCCTGCGTCAGGGCATCGGTCAGCCTGATCGACGCCATTCAGCCCGAGGAATATTCGGCGCTGGTGGAACATTTGCGGCTGCGCGGCGACATGACCGAGGGCTACATCGTCCGCACCGTGGCGCACGGCAAGATCGACTTCTTCTGCTCGATCCTGGAATCCTTGTCGGGGCAGGGCGAGAAGCGGGTCCGGGCGCTGTTGTCATCGGGACGCGACAATGCCTTGCGCGCGCTGTTCCGCGTTTGCGGGCTGTCGGAAGGTGCCCACGCCGTGATCCTTAAGGCGCTTAAGGTCTGGCGGGAAGTCGCCAATGGCAAGCGGGTAACCGGCGTGCAGGAGGTGACATGGCTGATGCTGCGCGAAATCGGCGGCGCGCCCGGCTCGCCGAACCTGCCAAAGGCAGAGAACGACGACCTCATTTCGCTGCTAAAATCGGTTCACCTGGATCAGTTGCGGCGGAACGCGCGCGGCCACGCGCTGGCGATCGCGGCCGCCTGACGAGTCCGCCCGGACTCAGACGTCGAGCATTTCCTCGTTGGCAAATGCCGCGTGTTCCTGAATGAAGCGGAACCGGGCTTCCGGCTTGGTGCCCATCAGCGCCTCGACCGAGGCCTTGGTGCCTTCCGGATCATTGATCACGTCGACCTTCAGCAGCATGCGCTTGGCCGGGTCCATCGTGGTTTCCTTGAGCTGGCTCGCCATCATTTCGCCGAGGCCCTTGAACCGTCCGATCTCGACCTTGCCGCGACCGTTGAACTCGTTTGCCAAAAGCTCGTCCTTGTGCCGGTCGTCGCGTGCATAAAGCGTCTTGCCGCCCTGACTCAGCCGATAGAGCGGCGGCACGGCCAGGTAGAGATGTCCGCCGCGAATCAGATCGGGCATCTCCTGGTAGAAGAACGTGATCAGTAGCGAGGCGATATGCGCGCCATCGACGTCCGCGTCGGTCATGATGATGATGCGGTCGTAACGCAGGTCTTCCTCGCGGTATTTCGCGCGCGTGCCGCAACCGAGCGCCTGGACGAGGTCCTGGATCAACTGGCTGGCGCTCAGCTTGTCGCGCCCCGCGCTGGCGACGTTGAGAATCTTGCCGCGCAGCGGCAGGACCGCCTGGGTGTTGCGGTTACGCGCCTGCTTGGCCGAGCCGCCGGCCGAATCGCCCTCTACGATGAACAGCTCCGCGCCGGCGGCTGCGTTCTGGGTGCAGTCGGCCAGCTTGCCGGGCAGGCGCAGCTTGCGTACCGCGCTCTTGCGGCTGACTTCCTTTTCCTGACGGCGGCGAACGCGCTCTTCGGCGCGCTGGACGACCCAGTCGAGCAGGTTTGACGCCTGCTGCGGGCTTGCCGTCAGCCAGTGATCGAATGCGTCGCGCACCGCGCTTTCGACGATGCGGGTCGCTTCGGCGGTCGCCAGCTTGTCCTTGGTTTGGCCGACGAATTCCGGCTCCCGGATGAACACCGACAGCATTCCGGCGGCGGAGATCATCACGTCTTCATTGGTTATGATCGCCGCGCGCTTGTTGCCGACCAACTCTGCATAGGCTTTCAGGCCGCGGGCCAAGGCGGACCGGAAACCCGCTTCATGGGTTCCGCCATCGGCCGTGGGAATGGTGTTGCAGTACGAATTGACGAAACCATCGCCGCCGAACCAGGTGACCGCCCATTCGACCGAGCCATGACCGGCCTGTTTCTCGCTCTTGCCGGCAAAGATTTCGCGCGTGACCTGGTGTTCCT
This sequence comes from Zhengella sp., assembly GCA_050304175.1. Classification (GTDB taxonomy): domain Bacteria; phylum Pseudomonadota; class Alphaproteobacteria; order Rhizobiales; family Rhizobiaceae; genus JAIOIW01. The sequence goes on from JBNLDE010000216.1 coordinate 4,612, forward strand.
TGCCGAGGCTCGCCTGCAGGTAGTCCTTCAGGCCGCCCGGGAAGTGGAACACGGCCTTGGGCGGCGTTTCGTCCTTTTCCGATAGACAGGCCGGATCGCAACTCCAGCGGATTTCCACGCCGCCGAACAGGTACGCCTTGGACCGCGCCATGCGGTAGAGGCGGTTGGGCTCGAAGCGTGCCTGCTTGCCGAAGATCTCGGCATCGGGATGGAACCGAATGCGGGTGCCGCGCCGGTTGTGGACTTCGCCGAGGTCTTCGAGCTTGCTCTGCGGAACGCCGCGCGAAAAGACCTGGCGGTACAGCCGGCGGCCGCGCGCCACCTCCACTTCCAGCCGGTCCGAAAGCGCGTTGACCACCGAGACGCCGACTCCGTGCAGGCCGCCCGACGTCTCGTAAACCTTGGAGTCGAACTTTCCGCCGGCATGCAGCGTCGTCATGATGACTTCCAGCGCCGACTTGTCCTTGAACTTGGGATGGGGGTCGACGGGGATGCCCCGGCCATTGTCGGTCACCGAAAGGAAACCTTCAGCATCCAGCTCGACCTCGATGAAGGTCGCGTGGCCGGCAACTGCCTCGTCCATGGAATTGTCGATGACTTCGGCAAACAGGTGATGAAGCGCCTTGTCGTCGGTGCCGCCGATATACATGCCCGGCCGCCGCCGGACCGGCTCCAGCCCCTCCAGAACCTCGATATCGGCTGCCGAATAGTCGTTTCCGGGTTCCGCCTGGGGTCGCGCGGGCTTCGGCCTGGCAGCGGGTTTCGGCGCCGCTGAGGCCGCCTCGGGCGCCTTGGTGTTCTGGCCATCGAGCGCGGCAAAAAGGTCGTTTGAGTTGTCCATTCCCAGACTACAGGTTTGCTTGGCGAATCAGTGTGTATCTTGGCATTTTTAGTCCGATATAGCGATATCGGCACCTTCCGCTAGGTGATTGATTTGGTTGTAATAAACGAAACATACAACCCGACGCACCATTAGGTGGCAATTTAAACAAATGCAAAGCCACAGTTCCCGGTTTCTTTAGATTTATTGGCTACGTTTGTTCCCTGAGACCAAATACCCGGGCGCAGGGAGCAGGGGATGAAGGGGCGAATTATTCCGATGATCGGGCTTGCGGCCGTGTTTGGCGCGCTCTCGATTTTCATAGCCAATATTTGGCTTGAGAATGCGGCGGAAAAACGCCTGCACGATATCCGTCCGGCTGTCGCGCAACCGGAGAAGCCGCAGATAAAGTTCAAGACCATTGTCGTCGCCGCGCAGGCGCTGGATTTCGGCAGCAGGCTTGACGATAGCGCGGTGCAGGAAGTCCCCTGGCCGCAGGATTCGCTGCCCGAGGGCGCCTTTCTTACGATCGCGGACCTGAAGAAGTCCGGCACGCGCGTCGTATTGCGACCGATCGAAAAGAACGAGCCGATCCTATTGACCAAGCTTTCCGGAGCCGACGGCAAGGCTGCGCTGTCAAACTTGCTGCGGCCCGGTATGCGCGCCGTGACGCTCGGGCTCGATGAAATCACCGGCGTCGGCGGATATGTCACGGTGGGCGATCATGTTGATGTCGTGCTGACCCGAAAATCCTCGGCGCCGGAAGGCGAGCGGAACACGCAAGACAATGCGTTTTCCTTTTCCGATTCCGGACAGGTCACCGAGACGGTGCTCGTGGGGGCTCGGGTGTTGTCTGTTGGCGGAGAAGGAGCGGACCAGTCGTCACGCGGCAGAAACGTGCCGGCTGTCACCATCGAGGTCACCGCGCAGGGGGCACAGAAAATTGCCTTGGCGCGCTCGGTCGGGACGCTCTCGCTTTCGCTGCGCCCGGCCGCAGATTCGGGCGCCGCGGAAAGCATACCTGAACCGAAAGTGGTGCGGGCAGACGCATCGGATCCGGTCAAGGTCGATACCGAAAAGCTCAGCACGGTGATCGTTCACCGCGGGCTGAATCCCGAAAGCTACCAGGTGCCGACTTCGCTGCCTGCGCAACAGGGACAAATCGAATAGGGGACAACGCCGGGTTTCCGGCCAAGGGGCACATCATGCTGTTAAAATACTTGATCCGTGGCTGCGGAACAGCCGGGCGCTCCGTCATGCGGTACGCCTTGAAGGCGACCGTGGCACACGCCGCCGCGGCGCTGGTGGGGATCGCCGTCGCCGGCGCCCTGGTTATCGCCGTGCCGGGTGCTGCCCATGCGGGAAGCAAGGTGATCCGCATCGCGGCAGGTGGTTCGTCCCAGGTTAAAATCGCCAAGGGCAAGCCGCAGACCATCCGTACCACGACTCCGTTCTACGAGATCGTCGTGGGCGATCCCGATATCGCCAATGTCAGCCCCCTGACCGATAACTCATTCTACGTGCTGGGAAATCAGCTTGGCACGACGGGCATTGCGCTATTCGATTCCAACCGCAATCTCGTCGGCTCGGTCGATATCGAGGTGACGCTCGACACCAATGGCGTTGAGAAGACCATCCGCCAGACCGTACCCGGCTCCAGGATCAAGGTCACGTCGGCCAATGGCCGGCTGGTCTTGTCGGGCGAAGCCAAGGACGCGGTTCAGGCCGAAAAGGCGAAGAGCATCGCCAAGCGGTTTTCGGGCGGCGAAGACGTTATCAACTCCGTCAACATCTCGTCGTCGCAGCAGGTCCAGCTCAATGTGCGGGTGGTCGAGATCAATCGGAATGCGGGCCAGGAGCTCGGCTCCAAGATCGGCGTGTCCTACATGGGCGCCGGCGGCAAGATCTCCATCAATGCCGGGAACGCGTCGACATCCACGACTTCGCTTCTGGACGTCATCGGCAGCTACGCCACCGGCGGTTTCAGCGTCGACGTAGCGATCAAGGCGCTTGAGGATCGCGGCTTGGCGCGGCGGCTCGCGGAGCCGAACCTGATTGCGCGTTCGGGCCAGACGGCCAGCTTCCTGGCCGGCGGCGAATACCCGATCCCGACCGCCAGCGACAACAACACGGTAACGGTCGAATACAAGAAATTCGGCGTCAGCCTCGAATTCACGCCGGTCGTGCTCGAGGACGGGTTGATCAGCCTCGACATTGCGCCCGAGGTTTCCTCGATCGACAGCTCGACCACATACCGGGTCGGCAACATCGTCCTGCCGTCATTCACCGTGCGCCGTGCCAAGACCTCCGTCGACCTGAAAAACGGCCAGAGCTTCATGATGGCCGGGTTGTTGCAGAGCGAGAACATTGGCTCGACAGACAGCGTTCCCGGGCTCGGTAAGGTCCCGATCCTGGGACCCATGCTCTCGTCGAAGGCGTATCAGCGCCGCGAGACCGAGTTGGTCATCATCGTAACGCCCTATCTCGTCAAGCCGATCGACCCGTCGAAGAAGGTCGTGACGCCCTTGGACGGAGCGCCTGCCCATTCGGTCGCCGACTTTTTCATCGGCAATATCGACGAGCTGAAGGTGTCGAACATCAACGCCACAAAGCCAGGGGCAGGGCGTCCGCCGCTGACCCGGCCGGGCCATTTCCTCGATCTTCCGGTCAACCAGTGAGGTAACGCGATGCGCAAGTCCATCCAGATATTGGCCGTCCTTTCCGCAGCATTGCTGGCCGGCTGCAGCACCGACTACTACCAGCGCAACGACGGCGTGTCGGGTTATGCGGGCAATGCGATCGCCGCCAATACAGTCCTGCAAATGGTCGATCCCTGGCAGCGCGGCGTCGAAGACACCGACATCGAGACGGCTGCCGAGCGCGTCAGCGAGGACTCGAAGCCCAAGAAGGAAGAGGTCGCGGCACCGGAAACGATGAACTAGCCGGGCAACCGGAACCGGGTGACCAAGGCCTCAATCGTGCGTGGAAAGCAGGGACATGAGTGACGGTAACAACAAACGAATAGTGCTTGTTTCGAGGGACAAGGATTTCCTGCGTGATACGCGCGCGGCGTTTGCCTCCTCGGAGATTATCACCCTGGTGGCGCTGGAACAGAGCATCAGCGAGCTGCGCAACGAAATCCACGATGCGGAATGTTCGGCGGTCATTATCGACCTGGATGCGTCCCGGCTTGAGGAGATTGAGTCGCTCCAGCGTGTCATCCGGCGGCTCGGGGACTCCGTTCCCGTGATCGTCGTTACGCAGGAGTTCGACGCGTCGGTGGTGCGCATACTGGTCCAGCTCAGGGTTGCCGATTTTCTGGCCAAGCCTATGACCACCGCCGATCTCGTGCGCTCGTGCATTCGCGCACTCCAGGGGCCGGGACGGGAGGACAATGCCGAGGCCCAGATCTCCACGTTCATGCCGGCGGCTGGCGGCGTGGGAACCACGACGCTGGTGCTCGAGACGGCCTTCCAGCTTCACAACTCCACCATGCGCGGGGCGTCCACCTGCGTGGTTGATCTCAACTTCCAGCAAGGCAGCTGCGCCGAATATCTCGATCTGGAGCCGCGTTTTGACATTTCCGAAATCGAGAACCAGCCCGAACGCCTCGATCGTCAGTTGCTCGACGTCATGCTTTCCAAGCACGAGAACGGGCTTTGCGTTCTTGCCGCGCCGACGGCGCCAACCGAAATGCGGACCTTCAATACCGACGTCGTGGTCCGGATGCTCGATCTGGTCGCTGCCTATTTCGATAATGTTGTCATAGACCTACCGCGTACGTGGTTCCCGTGGACAGACACGGTACTGCTGGGCTCGAACAACCTTTATGTCGTCGCTGAGATGACCGTGCCGTGCTTGCGCCACACCCAACGGCTCGTCCGCGCGATCCTGGATACGACAGGCAAATCGATCAAACCGAAGGTGATCGTCAACCGGTTCGAACAGCGGATGTTCGAGGCCGGGATCAAACAGGCGGATGTCGAGGAAATCCTGGGCGACCATTTCGTCGGCGGCATCTCCAACAACTATCGGCTGGTCCGCGAAGCCGTCGACCGCGGCGTCCCGCTGAACGAGATCGACCCCGACGCGAACGTCATCGCGGATCTGAAGAGAATCATACTGCCCGACGAAATCGAGGCAGGGGTGAAGAAGCAGCGCGGCCTGCTGGGCGTCGGACGCAAATGGCTGAGAAAGGCCGGATGAGATGAAATGTGCGTTTGAGCGAGTATCGGAGGAACGGGCATGACGAGCCGCTTTTCTGCCCTGCGCGCGAAGCCGGTGGAAACCGCGGCTCCGGTTGTCGCTGCCACCCAACAAGTGCAATCGGCATTTCCCACGGCTGTAAAGGTGCCTCAATCGGAAGCAAATCCCGAGTTGGGAGACCACAAGCAGCGCACCAGCGACCGTGTCGTCGACGCCCGCGTGCGGCTGCACCGGATGTTGATCGAAGAAATCAACCTGGTTGCACTGGAGCGCCTGCCGCGAGACGAAATGCGCCGCGAAGTGCATGGCTACGTGTCCGAAAAGGCCAAGGCGGAACGCCTCGCCGTCAACGTGACCGAACTGGACGCGCTGGTCGACGATATCGTCGATGAAATGGTCGGGCTCGGCCC
>JBNLDE010000217.1:0-8600 GCA_050304175.1 Zhengella sp.
AAAAAACTCGGCCGGACCTCGTTGGCCGACGCGCCGCCGATCGCGATCGATTTCACCGAATTGAGGATGCCGGAGATATAGTCGTCGTCATAGTGATCGTGGTTCATCTGGGCCCCTGTCATTGCGGCAACTGCATATGCCCTTTTTCGTCCAACGGCATATACGGATTGAAGGCCATTTCCCACAGATGGCCGTCGGGATCGGCGAAATAACAGGAATAGCCGCCCCAGAACACCTTTTGCGGCGCCTTGACCGGGGTCGCGCCGCAGGACAGCGCATGGGTCCAGGCTGCATCGACGTCCGCCTCGCTGCCGAGATTATGGGCCAGCGAGACTCCGGCAAAGCCCGGCGCGCTGTCCTTCACGCCCGCGTCCTCGGCGAGGGCGGCGCGGCCGAACAGGCCGAGCACCGCGCCGTTCATGTGGAAGAAGGTGACCGCATCGTTGGAGGCGGACGACTTGCGGAATCCGAGCCGCTGGTAGAACGCGGTCGACGCGGCGACATCGGCCACGCCGAGTGTGACCATGGTGATGTAGGGGGCAAATGGCATGACTGGCTCCGGATCAAGAACAAACAAGGAACATAGTCCGGATTCCGTTTCGGCTCAATCCGCTTACTCGCCCTTCCATTCCGGCTTGCGTTTTTCGAAGAAGGCATCGAGGCCCTCGTCGGCGTCGCGGGTCATGAACCCCTCGACCATCGCCGCGCTGGCATAGTCATAGGCTTCCGACAACCGCATGTCGGCCTGCTCGTAGAACGCGCGCTTGCCCCGCGCCATCGACACCGGCGATTTCGAGGCGATGGTGGCGGCGTATTTGTCGACGACCTGGTCGAGATAGTCGCGCGGCACGACCCGGTTGACGAGGCCGAACTCGCGCGCGGTCGTGGCATCGATCATCTCGCCGGTCAGCAGCATCTCCATGGCGTGCTTGCGCGAGATGTTGCGCGACAACGCCACCATCGGCGTCGAGCAGAAGCCGCCGAGATTGACGCCCGGCGTGCAGAACTGCGCGTCTTCCGAGGCGATGGCGAGGTCACAGGAGGCGATGAGCTGGCAGCCGGCCGCCGTGGCGATGCCGCCGACCTTGGCGATGACCGGCTTCGGCAGGCGCACGATCGCCTTCATCATCTCCGAACAGCGCCGGAACAGTTCTTCGAGAAACACCCGGCCGTGGTCGGGATCGTCGCGGTGCGCCTTCATTTCCTTCAGATCGTGGCCGGCGCAGAAGATCTTGCCCGACGAGGCCAGGACGACGACGTTGACGGAGCGGTCGGCGCGCGCCTCCTCGAGCGCCCGGTGCAGCCGGCCGATTGCCGCCAGCGACAGCGAGTGGGCCGGCGGTTTGGCCAGCTCGATGGTCAGGACGGCGCCCTTCTGGTGCAGTTTCAACGGATCCGGATCTGTTTTACCGCTGTCCAGTGCCACGACATGGGCCATCGTTTTTCTCCCGGATTGCTTCTTGCCGCCACTTCTGTGCGGCCTGCCGGGATTCTCTGAGCAGCGGACCGGTTCGTCAACCGGCATTTTGGACCTGCCGCTGGGGCAGCTTGGCGAACCGTCCGATTTCCGTTTTAGTTCTGCCAGCGCGACATCGAAGCGACACGCTGGCAGCCTGGGAGGGACCGATGGCCAAGGTGCTCTACGAGAAGGACGGCCGGATCGGCCGCATAACGCTCAACCGGCCGGACGTCATGAACGCCATCGACGACGACCTGCCGGTCGAGCTGGCCGACGCCGTGGCCCGCGCCAATGGCGATCCGGGCGTGCATGTCATCGTGCTGTCCGGCGCGGGCGATGCGTTCTGCGCCGGATACGACCTCGACTACTACGCCCAGCAGACCGAGGGCGCCGGCAACTCCATGACCCAGGACATGCCGTGGGATCCAATGAAGGACTACGCCTTCATGATGCGAAATACGGAGCTGTTCATGTCGCTGTGGCGCTCCTACCGGCCGGTCATCGCCAAGGTGCACGGCTTCGCGGTCGCCGGCGGCTCCGACATCGCGCTGTGCTCCGACATGATCGTGATGGCCGAGGACGCGCAGATCGGTTACATGCCGGTGCGCGTCTGGGGCTGCCCGACCACGGCGATGTGGGTCTACCGGCTCGGTCCGGAGCGGGCCAAGCGCATGCTGTTTACCGGCGACAAGATCGACGGCGCCGAAGCCGAACGGATCGGACTGGTTCTCAAGGCGGTGCCGCGCGCCGAGTTGGACGCCGAGGCGGAACGGCTCGCCGAGCGCATGGCGGGCGTCCCGGTCAACCAGTTGATGATGCAGAAGCTGGTGGTCAACCAGGCGATCGAGGCGATGGGCCTGAAGCAGACGCAGATGTTCGCGACGATCTTCGACGGCATCACCCGGCACTCGCCGGAAGGCCTCAACTTCAAGCAACGCGCCGAAGAACAGGGCTGGAAGCAGGCCGTGCGCGAGCGCGATCTCGGAACCTACGACTGGACGGGAAACCGCCCGATCAATCCGCAGGGCAGCTAGATTCGCCGCCCGCACGACAAACACGAGCCATGAAGAACACGATGAGCAAACGCCCTTCTCTCGCCCCGGTCATGGATGCCGATGAACTGAACGCCTACCTGAGCGAGGTCTATCCGCAGCTCAACGAGGCCATGTCGGCTTACGTGGTAACCGAGATCGGCCCCGGCACGGCACGGGTCAGGCTCAATGCCGATCACCGCCACCTGCGCCCCGGCGACACCGTGTCCGGCCCGTCGCTGTTCACGCTAGCCGACATCGGCGGCTACGCCTGCGTCCTGTCGCATGTCGGCCGCCAGGCCCTGGCGGTCACCACCAACCTGAACATCAACTTCATGCGCAAGGCCGGGCCGGGCCCGGTCGACGGCAATTGCCGCATTCTCAAGATGGGCAGGAGCCTGCTGGTGTTCGACATCGAAATGGTCTCCGACGGACACATGGTGGCACACGCCACCGGCACCTACTCGATCCCGCCGCAGCGCGGCGGCTAGGCAACCGCGAGACCGGGATCACGCGCGAACAAGGCCATCCGACCGGCCCGCAAGACGTGGGTTTTGACGGGGATCATTGAGGCGTCTTACGCGGGCTGGCATTCAAAGTGCCTCAACTGGTATAATTATGCATGACGGTATCTAAGTTTCTACTGAAGCTGATCCTGGTTTTCCTGCTCGCCGGATGTTCAACCATGCCCGGCCCTGAAGGTGAACCTCATTCGACGCCCGATCTGCTTCCCCGCCCGTTGCGCGACATTGGGCTGGCAGTGCACACCGCTTTTCTCGCCGGCGGGCTGTATGCTTCCTCGCCAGGCGCCAAAACAGCGGCGGCCCGTGCTGCCCATGGTGGCCGGGCCGCATCGGTCACTTGGCTTGGCCATTCCACCAGCATCATCCGCATCGCTGGCACGAATGTCCTGACCGACCCGGTATTGGTACCGAACGATTCGCCTGCGAGCCCGCTTCCGGTGAGGCTCGCCCCTGCCCCGGTCGCGATCGACGGGCTTCCAAGAATAGACGTAATCGTGTTGTCGCATGGCGACTACGACCATCTCCATATGCCAACCATGGAAGCGCTTGCGCGGCGATATCCGAACGCCTTGGTGCTTGCGCCAAAAGGCGTCGCCTCCCTGTTGGCTGCGAGCGGATATCCGAAGGCGAAAGCGTTGACCGAAGGGGAATCTGTTTCGTTGGGTAGTTTGCACATTACCGCCTTGCCGGTCCGGCACGAGACGCGGCGCAACGCGCTTGGACTCAGGGACGGCGGCGCGGTTTCCTGGGAACTGTCGGGCGCGAGAACCCGCATCCTGTTCGTCGGCGACAGCGCCTACGGTCCGGTTTTCTCGCAGATCGGCGCCACGCGCGGGCCCTACGACGCCGCCCTTGTACCGATCGGGGCCTACGAACCGCGTGCCCTGGTCGCCAACATGCATGCCTCGCCCGAAGAGGCGGTGCAGATCGCGCGGGACGTACGGGCGAGACTGGCAATCGCAATCCATTGGGGAACTTTTGCGCTGTCCCCCGATCGTCCTGAGGATGCGAAGCGGCGGTTCCTAGCGGCCGGTGGCCGCGGTATCAGGACCCGCGTTCTTAAGCTCGGCCAGACACTCGTGGTGCGATAGTTTCGCGAAACGGAGGATCAAGGAAAACAGGTCCTGACGACCGATTGGCAATAAAAGAAGACAAAATCGTGTGGTATAACAATACCGCTTTCTTAACGCATTGAAAATATTGTCTTTTTACCGGCATTCCAATCAAAACCGCGCTTGACGCAGATAGCCCCCTCTTCTATAAGCCGCGTGACTGCGGTCCGGTCAGGGCCGCCGTTTGTTTTTGCGGCCGCCAGCGCGGTTTCAGAAACGCAAGCAACAAGAAACGCCCGACGCGGAAACGCCAAGGGTCACCAAGGAAGAAAACCATGACAACCTTTTCGCAGAAACCGGCGGAAGTGGAAAAGAAGTGGGTTCTGATCGACGCCGAAGGGCTCGTTCTCGGCCGCCTCGCCACCATCGTCGCCAACCGTCTTCGCGGCAAGCACAAGCCGACCTTCACCCCGCATGTCGATGATGGCGACAATGTCATCGTCATCAACGCCGACAAGGTCGCGCTGACGGGCAAGAAGCTCGACGACAAGAAATATTACTGGCACACCGGCCATCCGGGCGGCATCAAGGAACGCACGGCCAAGCAGATCATCGAGGGCCGCTTCCCCGAGCGCGTGCTCGAGAAGGCCGTTGAGCGCATGATCCCGCGCGGTCCGCTCGGCCGCCGCCAGATGAAGAACCTCAAGGTCTATGCCGGACCGAACCACCCCCATGAAGCACAGCAGCCTGCGGCCCTCGACGTCGCCGCTCTGTCGCGCAAGAACAAGAAGGGCTGAAACACATGGCCGAACTGAATTCGCTCGAAGAGCTTGGCGCAGCGACCGGCACGGAAGAGCCGGCAGCGCCGGTCCACGTCCAGAAGCTCGACGCCCATGGCCGCGCCTACGCGACCGGCAAGCGCAAGGACGCGATCGCTCGCGTCTGGGTTAAGCCCGGCTCCGGCAAGATCGTGATCAATGACAAGGAATACGACAAGTATTTCGCCCGCCCGGTGCTGCAGATGATCCTGCGTCAGCCGATCGTCGCGACCAATCGCGACGGCCAGTACGACATCATGGCGACGGTCGCCGGCGGCGGCCTGTCGGGCCAGGCCGGCGCGGTGCGCCACGGCATCTCCAAGGCGCTGACCTACTACGAGCCGGAGCTGCGCGGCGTGCTCAAGAAGGGCGGCTTCCTGACCCGCGACAGCCGCGTGGTGGAACGCAAGAAGTACGGCAAGGCGAAGGCCCGCCGCTCGTTCCAGTTCTCCAAGCGCTAAGGAGCGCGAGCAGGAAAAGTGGGGGCCGGTTTTCCGGTTCGCGAGCGCGATCACTGGATCAGACCAGCCACCTGCGAGTTTCAAAAAGGGCCGGGCAACCGGCCCTTTTCTTTTGGCGGAACGTCAGCCCGCGTCCCCGGCAAGGCGCGTCATCGCCGCCAGGGCGGCGTCATAGGCAGCATTGCCGATGCGCGCGCGCATCTCGGCCTCGAGCTTGAGCTTTTCTTCCCTCAGGTCGCCGAGGAGCTTTTCGCCTCTTGTTGTCAGTGTCACGCGGACGGCGCGCTTGTCGCCGACATCGGATTTCGTGTCGAGGTAGCCGCCATCGCGGAGCTTTGCCACCTCGCGGGCGCAGAACTGCTTGGTGGTGCCCGTGCGCTCGGCAAGCTGCTGGATATTGAGCGTGCCGACCGAAGCCTCCCAGATCAGCCGTGCCTCGGGCATGCAGATACCGTCGTAGCCGCGCGCAATCATGGCGTCGGTCAGGATATTGCGGGTCTGCGCCGCAAGGGCCTGTGAAAGCTCGACGATGGTCAGTTCGGGGTTCGTTGACAAAAGACACCTTTATTGTCTATATAGACAACTTAGTTGACGAAATGCCTGAAGGCGACAGCGTGAGGGAAGGTGACATGACGATGAATGCGGAACAAGTGGCGAGGCCGGCCATGCCCGTCTGGGTCTGGCCAACGGCGGCCCTGGCGGCGATGTTTTTCGCCAATGCCGTGCCCCATACTGTCGCGGGCCTTCTGGTCCTTGATCTGCCGACGCCGTTTTCGGGAGGGCCGGGCACCTTGTCGTCCCCACTTGTGAATACCTATTGGGGGCTTTCCAACATTGTCGCCGGACTTGTGCTCACACGCCTCATCTGGCCGTGGCGTAATCGTCCGGCGCTGCGCTGGACCATGATCCTTGCCGCGTTCGCGCTGGTCATGTTCGTTTCCTGGGCGATCGGATCGCGGCCCTTGCCCGGCCGTTTCGGCTGAGCGCTGCCACTTGGCGGCCGTGGATGGTTGGGCTAAACCGGGCACCTCACAACAGCCCGGTCTGAGCCATGCCCAGCAAGTCAATTGATCACGCCGTCACCGCCCGCTCCCTCACTAGCGCGGCTTCCGACCCGACCTATGCCGGCGTCTTGTCCTTCATGCGCCGCAAGTATTCGAAATCGCTCAAGGGCGCGGACGCGGTGGTATGGGGCATTCCGTTCGACGCCGCGGTCTCCAACCGGCCAGGCGCCCGCTTCGGCCCGCAGGCGATCCGCCGCGCCTCGGCGATCTTCGACAACGATCCGCAATATCCGTTCGAGCGCGACCTGTTCGAGGCCATGGCGGTGATCGACTATGGCGACTGCCTGCTCGACTTCGGCAATCACCAGAAGACGCCGGCGGCAATCGAGCGCCAGGCCGCGAAAATCCTCAAATCCGGGGCCTTTCTGGTTTCGCTGGGCGGCGACCACTTCGTCACCTGGCCGCTCCTCAAGGCGCATGCAGCGATCCACGGGCCGCTGGCGCTCGTCCAGTTCGATGCCCATCAGGACACCTGGTTCGACGACGGCAGGCGCATCGACCACGGCTCCTTCGTTGGCCGGGCCGTGCGCGACGGCGTCATCGTGCCTGAAAACTCGATCCAGATCGGCATCCGCACGCATGCGCCGGAGGATTGCGGCATCGCCATGATTCACGGCCACGAAATCGAGGAAATGAGTACGCAAGAGATTGCGGACGCGATTGCGAAAAGGGTCGGCAACCGCAAGGCCTACATCACCTTCGACATCGACTGTCTGGACCCCGCATTTGCGCCCGGCACCGGAACGCCCGTGGCCGGCGGCCCGTCGAGCGCGAAAATGCTTTCGGTTCTGCGCAAGCTAGGCGGGCTCGACATGGTTGGCGCCGACATAGTAGAAGTCGCGCCCGCCTACGATCACGCGGACATTACCGCGATTGCCGGAGCAACGGTTGCCATGCACTACCTCGGTCTTGTCGCGGAACGACGGGTGCGACGATAAGCATCGGCCGGCCCGAATTGCGCCCTACATTTGCAACGAGAAGACCAGAGACCATGACCGCGAAGATTTTTATCGACGGAGAGCACGGAACCACCGGGCTTCAGATCCGGGAACGGCTCGCCGGCCGGACCGACATCGAAATCATTTCCATCCCGCTCGACCGGCGCAAGGAAGCGAACGCGCGTGCCGAATACCTCAACGCTGCCGACATCGCGATCCTTTGCCTGCCCGACGACGCGGCCAAGGAAAGCGTGGCGCTGATCGAAAACAGCGATACCCGCGTGATCGACGCCTCCAGCGCGCACCGCGTCGCCGAAGGCTGGACCTACGGCTTCGCCGAAATGGACCCGGACCAGACCCGGAAGATCACGGAAGCGCGGTTCGTCACCAATCCCGGATGCTGGCCGCAGGGCCCGATCGCGATGCTGCGGCCGCTGGTGACCGCGGGCCTGTTGCCGGCCGACCATCCGGTCATCGTCAACGGCATTTCCGGCTATTCCGGCGGCGGACGGCAAATGATCGAAGATTACGAGACGAAGGGAGAGGACGCGCCGGAGTTCATGCCCTATGCGCTGACTCTCAAGCATAAGCACGTGCCGGAGCTGAAAGCCAACGCGAAACTGACGCGCGATCCGCTGATGCAGCCTGCGGTCGGCAATTTCGCCCAGGGCATGCTCTCGATCGTGCCGTTGCAGATGGGAGCGCTCGACCGGGTGCCGAGCGGCGCAGAGTTGCACGCGGCGATCGCCGATCACTTCGCGACGGTCCCGAACAGCCACGTGGATGTCGCGCCCTACGAGGTGGTGGACCGCACACCCGCGCTCGATCCGGAAAGCCACAACGGCACCGACCGAATGACGCTGCACATCTTTGCCAATGACGACCGCGCACAAGCCGTACTGGTCGCCGTCTACGACAATCTGGGCAAGGGCGCCTCCGGCGCGGCGGTGCAGAACCTTGATCTGATGCTAAAGCGCTAGCGCGAGCGACAAACCGGCGGCGGGGGTAGGCGCGCTGCCTCCCCTTGCCGGACGTGCGCGGCATCGGCGGTTCGCCTGTTGATTTTTTTCCCTCATCTTATCCCCACTCCCAAAACCTCTCGCATAATCGGCCCATCGCCTTCCGCGGGAGCGGGTCATGAACCGATGATCCGTGGGGGCGACCGGCGGCCCGGCGGCGGAGCGTTACGGTTGCGCCAACCGCGCGGTTTAGCCAAGAACCCTTGGCCGGGTGTTGTGAGCGCGCCAGACAGC
>JBNLDE010000218.1:0-2059 GCA_050304175.1 Zhengella sp.
ATGGGCAAGGAATTCCGGCGGTCGGGCGCAAGCGACGAAAAATCGAACCAGATTCGCGTCGCCGGCATTCTCAACGAGCTCGACAAGAGCGTCAGCGAAGAGGCGCTCGACGACCTGACGACAACAGTCGGCAATGACCGCGCGGAAGCGGTGCGGGCTATGCTGTTCCGGTTCGACGACATCCCGCGCCTCGAACTCACCTCGCGCTCGATGGTCTTCGACCAGATCTCGAGCGAGATGCTCACGCTTGCCCTGCGCAATGCGCCGCCGGAAGTCGTTTCGGCGACCCTCGAATCGATCGGCCAGCGGACCCGGCGCATGATCGAATCCGATCTCGGCCGGCCGGCCGTTGGGGTCAAGCCCAAGGATATCGACACGGCCCAGCGCAGCATCGTCGCCACGATCCAGAGGCTCTCGCGGGAAGGCCTGATAACAATGACGTCTGCCAAAGAACTGGCTGCCTAACACGGCGAGGAACCGCGCATGGCAGACACGGACGACCAGGACTCCAAAACCGAGGAACCGACAGAAAAGCGGATCCGCGATTCCGTGGAAAAAGGCCAGACGGCCTTTTCGCGCGAACTGCCGATATTGGCGTCGCTTGCAAGCTTTACCGCCTATTTCGCCTTGTCCGGCAGCGAGACCGCGTTCCAGCAGGCCTATTTCCTGGGGCGCATCCTGGAGCACGCAAGTTCCTATCCCATGGATACGCCCGTCGATGCGGCCTCCCTGTTCGAGAACCTGTTCCTCGGCATCGGCAAGATCCTGGCGCCGTTGCTGTTCCTGCTGATGGCGGCCGGCTTCATCGCGTCCGCCGCGCAGAACGATCCTCGTGTCGTACTGGAGCGGATCAAGCCGAAATTGTCGCGCCTGTCGCTGTCGAGCGGTCGGCAGCGCGTTTTTGGCAAGAAGGGGCTGGTCGAGTTCCTGAAATCGCTGGGCAAGTTCGTCCTCGCCGCCCTCATGGTCGTGATCGCTGTCCGCCCGGCCGCCTATCACCTGCTGGACACCATGTTCCAGCACCCGGTCATGATTTCCAAGACCATGACCGACGATATCTTCAGCATCCTGATCGCCATTTGCCTGGTGATGTTCGCCATCGCCGCGTTCGACCTTGTCTGGTCCCGGTTCTCCTGGCGTCGCGACCTGCGCATGACGAAACAGGAGGTCAAGGACGAGATGAAACAGGCCGAGGGCGACCCCATGGTCAAGGCGCGCATCCGTTCGGTGGCGCGCAGCAGGGCCCAGCGCAGGATGATGAACGCCGTTCCGACGGCCACGTTGATCGTGGCCAACCCGACCCACTTCGCGGTCGCCTTGCGCTACCGGCCCGAAACCGATGCCGCGCCGATCGTGGTGGCGAAAGGCGTCGACGCGGTCGCCCTGAAAATTCGCGAAATCGCCGAGGAGAACAAGGTGCCGGTCTTCGAGCAGGTCGAGCTTGCGCGCGCGCTGTATCGTTCGGTCAATCTGGACCAGATGATCCCGCATACCTTCTTCCAGGCTGTCGCGGAGCTCATTCGCGTCATCTACGAACGCACGAAATAGAGAGCAAGGGCCACGATGCTGCCACAGGGCCATTCAGCCGAACGCGAAGAGATCATTGCCAGGGCAATGGCCGGCGTCTTGCAGGAACTCCGCATGGTCAACGTGGAATACTTCGTCTCGTTTATCACGCTGGGACTGTACGACCATATCTCCGACCTCATCGATTCGGCCGCCGAACCCTATCTCGTTCCCGGGTTCTTGAAGTTCGGCCAGGGCGGGGAGGCGAGCCTCGACTGGCAGTGTCCGCCCGCGATCACGCTGGACCTGCTTCTTGACGCCGGCGCCGCAAAGGTGAATTTCGCCGTCAAGCTCGAGGCCGACAGCGCCAGTTTGCGTATCGACTACATATCGTTCGAGACCGGGCTCGACCGCCCCGAGGAAAACACGGCCTATTTGCGCAGGATGGTCGACGTGATCTGTCTGCGAAAACCGCTGGACGCGGTTGCCGGGTGAGGCGGCCGGCGGCCGGCGACAAGGTTCGCGCAAGTGCAACAGCGCTAAACAAGTCGCG
>JBNLDE010000219.1:0-77745 GCA_050304175.1 Zhengella sp.
CGCGGCAAGGGCAAGTTCAAGGAACTCGGGCCCGATGCCAAGGGCGGCGTGCGCGTCGTCAAATCCGTTGACGAGGTGGTTGCCAACGCCAGGGAAATGTTGGGCAACACTCTGGTCACCAAACAGACGGGTCCTGCCGGCAAGCAGGTCAACCGCCTCTATATAGAAGACGGTGCGGCCATTGCCCGCGAACTTTACCTGTCGATCCTGGTCAACCGCGAGACCGGCCGGGTATCCTTCGTTGCCTCCACCGAAGGCGGCATGGACATCGAAACCGTGGCGCACGACACGCCAGAAAAGATCCTCACCCTCGATATCGATCCCAACACCGGCATGACGGCCGCAGACGCCAGCAAGTTGAGCGATGGTCTGAAATTGGAAGGTGCCGCTCGCGCCGATGGCGATAGCCTGTTTCCCATTCTCTACAAGGCCTTCACCGAAAAGGACATGAGCCTGCTCGAGATCAATCCGCTGGTGGTGCTCGAGGACGGTCATCTGCGCGTTCTCGATGCCAAGGTCGGCTTCGACAACAATGCCCTGTTCCGTCATCCCGACATCATGGAACTGCGCGATGAGAGCGAAGAGGACGAGAAGGAGATTGAAGCCTCCAAGTTCGATCTTGCCTATATCGCACTTGATGGCGACATCGGTTGCATGGTCAATGGTGCCGGCCTTGCCATGGCGACCATGGACATCATCAAGCTGTATGGCGCAGAACCGGCCAACTTCCTCGATGTCGGCGGTGGCGCCAGCAAGGAAAAGGTCACAGCAGCCTTCAAGATCATCACCGCGGATCCGCAGGTCAAGGGCATCCTGGTCAACATCTTCGGCGGCATCATGCGCTGTGATGTCATCGCCGAAGGCGTTGTCGCCGCGGTCAAGGAAGTTGGCCTCACGGTGCCGCTGGTAGTCCGCCTGGAAGGCACCAATGTCGACAAGGGCAAGGCGATCATCAACGACAGCGGCCTGAACGTCATCGCCGCAGACGACCTCGACGATGCCGCCCAGAAGATCGTCAAGGCGGTCAAGGCCAACGCATAGTCATCCGCCCCGGACGCGATCAGGCCGGTTGGTTCATTAGCAGCATGACACGACGGCCATTATGCACCGGGAACCCATTTGAACTTCGCGAGAAAAGCAGAAAATCATGTCCATTATCGTCAATAAAGACACGAAAGTTCTGGTCCAGGGATTGACCGGCAAGACCGGCACCTTCCACACCGAGCAGGCACTGGCCTATCACGGCACCAAGATGGTCGGCGGCATCCATCCCAAGAAGGGCGGCGAGACCTGGGAAGGCTCCGGCGGCGACAAGCTGCCGATCTTCGCAACGGTCGCCGAGGGCAAGGCCGCGACCGGCGCCGACGCGTCTGTGGTCTACGTACCGCCGGCGGGCGCCGCCGCCGCGATCATCGAGGCGATCGACGCGGAAATCCCGCTGATCGTCTGCATCACCGAAGGCATCCCGGTGCAGGACATGGTCAAGGTTAAGGCCCGGCTCGACAAGTCGGCTTCGCGCCTGATCGGCCCGAATTGCCCGGGCGTGCTGACGCCGGACGAGTGCAAGATCGGCATCATGCCGGGCAACATCTTCAAGAAGGGCTCGGTCGGCATCCTGTCGCGGTCCGGCACACTGACCTACGAAGCCGTGTTCCAGACAACCAATGAGGGCCTTGGCCAGTCGACGGCCGTCGGCATCGGCGGCGATCCGGTCAAGGGCACGGAGTTCATCGACGTGCTCGACATGTTCCTCGACGACCCCGAGACGGAATCGATCATCATGATCGGGGAGATCGGCGGTTCGGCCGAGGAAGATGCCGCCGCCTGGCTGACCGAGCAGGCCGCCAAGGGCCGCAAGAAGCCGATGGCCGGTTTCATTGCCGGCCGCACGGCGCCTCCCGGACGCACCATGGGCCATGCCGGCGCGGTGATTTCCGGCGGCAAGGGCGGTGCGGAAGACAAGATCGCGGCGATGGAGGCGGCGGGCATCCGCGTGTCGCCGTCGCCGGCGCGCCTTGGCAAGACGCTGTCGGAAGTGCTCAAGGGCTGAGGCCCTGACGACCAGGCGCCGGGCGCCCGCGCCCGGCCGCCGCAGGAGGGATAGACCGGGCGCGCAGGCCAACAGGCCGCGTCCGCCCCAGAACAGGAGCCGGAGAAACTCCGGAGAATGGCTATGGCGCGTAACGATCAGGCCAACGATATCTTCGAACAGACGTCCTTCCTCTATGGCGGCAACGCCGCCTGGATCGAGGAACTCTACGCCTCCTATGAGGAAAACCCGGCGAGCGTCGACGAGGAATGGCGCAATTTCTTCGCCGCGCTCAAGGACGATGCGAGCGATGTGAAGAAGAATGCCCGGGGCGCTTCCTGGGAAAAGCCGAACTGGCCGATCGCCGCCAATGGCGAGCTGGTTTCGGCGCTCGACGGAGACTGGGGCCAAGTCGAGAAGCATATCGAAACCAAAGTCCGCGGCAAGGCGGCCGCGGCCGGTGTTCCGATTTCGGAAGATCAGGTGTTGCAGTCGACGCGCGACTCGGTGCGCGCGATCATGATGATTCGCGCCTACCGCATGCGCGGCCATCTGCATGCCGATCTCGACCCGCTGGGTTTGGCCGGCCTGAAGGAAGACTACAACGAGCTTTCGCCCGAGAATTACGGCTTCACGGAAGCCGACTTCGACCGGCCGATCTTCATCGATTTTATGCTCGGGCTGGAATTCGCGACGATCCGGCAGATGCTCGACATTCTAAAGCGCACCTATTGCTCGACCATCGGTGTCGAGTTCATGCACATTTCCGTGCCGGAGGAAAAATCCTGGATCCAGGAGCGCATCGAGGGTCCGGACAAGGGCGTCGCCTTCACCGACATGGGCAAGAAGGCGATCCTGCAGAAACTGATCGAGGCGGAAGGTTTCGAGCAGTTCATCGACGTCAAGTACAAGGGCACGAAACGCTTCGGCCTCGATGGCGGCGAGTCGCTGATCCCGGCGCTCGAGCAGATCATCAAGCGCGGCGGCAACATGGGCATGAAGGAGGTCGTGTTCGGCATGGCCCATCGCGGCCGCCTCAACGTGCTGACCCAGGTGATGGCGAAACCGCACCGTGCCGTGTTCCACGAGTTCAAGGGCGGGTCGTTCACACCCGACGACGTGGAAGGTTCGGGCGATGTGAAATACCACCTCGGCGCGTCGTCGGACCGCGAGTTCGACGGCAACAAGGTGCACTTGTCACTGACGGCCAACCCGTCGCACCTGGAAATCGTCAATCCTGTCGTGATGGGCAAGGCGCGCGCCAAGCAGGACCAGATCTTCGGCCGCACCCGCGAGGAAATCGTTCCGCTGGCCGAGCGCCGCACGGTGCTGCCGTTGCTGATCCACGGCGATGCCGCCTTCGCCGGCCAGGGGGTCGTGGCCGAGTGTCTCGGCCTGTCGGCGCTGCGCGGCCATCGCGTGGCCGGGACGCTGCATTTCATCATCAACAACCAGATCGGGTTCACGACCAACCCGCGCTTCTCGCGCTCGTCGCCCTACCCGTCCGATGTCGCGAAGATGATCGAGGCGCCGATCTTTCACGTTAATGGCGACGATCCGGAAGCCGTGGTCTATGCAGCCAAGGTGGCGACCGAATTCCGGATGCTGTTCCACAAGCCGGTGGTCATCGACATGTTCTGCTATCGGCGGTTCGGCCACAATGAGGGCGACGAGCCGGCATTCACTCAGCCGATCATGTACAAGAAGATCCGCTCGCATAAAACGGCCGTGCAGATCTATGCCGAGAAGCTGATCGCCGAGGGCCTGCTCTCCGAAGGCGAAGTGGAAAAGATGAAGGCCGACTGGCGCGCTCATCTGGAAACCGAGTTCGATTCCGGCAATTCCTACAAGCCGAACAAGGCCGATTGGCTAGACGGCGCCTGGACCGGCTTCCGTACCGCCGACAATGCCGACGAACAGCGTCGCGGCAAGACCGCGGTGCCGGTCAAGACTCTCAAGGAGATCGGCAAGAAACTCGCGCAGGTTCCGGACGATTTCGAAGTCCACCGTACGATCAAGCGGTTCCAGGACAACCGCAAGGCGATGATCGATACCGGAGAGGGCATCGACTGGGCGACGGCCGAATCGCTTGCCTTCGGCTCATTGCTGCTCGAGGGCCATCCGGTGCGGCTGTCCGGCCAGGATTGCGAACGCGGCACGTTCTCGCAGCGCCACTCTGTGCTCTACGACCAGCGCGACGAAAACCGCTACATTCCGCTCAACAATCTGGGTGCCAGCCAGTCCAACTACGAAGTCATCAATTCGATGCTGTCGGAAGAGGCGGTGCTCGGTTTCGAATACGGCTATTCGCTGGCCGAACCCCGCGCACTGTCGATGTGGGAAGCGCAGTTCGGCGATTTCGCCAACGGCGCGCAGGTGGTGTTCGACCAGTTCATCTCGTCGGGCGAACGCAAATGGCTGCGCATGTCGGGCCTGGTCTGCCTGTTGCCGCACGGCTACGAGGGCCAGGGACCGGAACACTCGTCCGCCCGGCTAGAGCGCTGGCTGCAAATGTGCGCGGAAGACAACATGCAGGTCGCCAACTGCTCGACGCCGGCCAACTATTTTCACATCCTACGGCGTCAGTTGAAGCGCGATTTCCGCAAGCCGCTGATCATGATGACGCCGAAGTCGCTGCTGCGCCACAAGCGCGCTGTCTCGACGCTGGCCGAAATGTCGGGCGAAAGCTCGTTCCACCGCCTGCTGTGGGACGACGCGCAGCATCTGAAAGACCAGCCGATCAAGCTGGTCAAGGATTCCAAGATCCGCCGTGTCGTGCTGTGTACCGGCAAGGTCTATTACGACCTCTACGAGGAACGGGAGAAGCGCGGGATCGACGACATCTACCTGCTGCGCGTCGAACAGCTCTACCCGTTCCCGGCCAAGGCGCTGATCAACGAATTGTCGCGCTTCCGCAATGCGGAGATGGTGTGGTGCCAGGAAGAGCCCAAGAACATGGGTGCCTGGTCTTTCATCGATCCCTATCTCGAATGGGTTCTTGCTCATATCGATGCCAAGCACCAGCGGGTCCGCTATGCCGGCCGGCCGGCCGCGGCATCGCCGGCGACGGGCATGATGTCGAAGCACATGGCGCAGCTGGAAGCGTTCCTCAACGACGCGCTCGGCGAATAAGACAACCGGATAACAGGTAACGGATACAGATCATGGCTACAGAAATCCGCGTTCCCACCCTTGGCGAATCGGTCACCGAAGCGACCATCGGGCAATGGTTCAAGAAGCCGGGCGACGCGATCGCCCTGGACGAACCCCTGGTGGAACTCGAAACCGACAAGGTGACGATCGAGGTGCCGGCTTCCGCGGCGGGCACGCTGTCGGAGATCTCCGTCGCCGAAGGCGAGACCGTCGAGGTCGGCGCGCTGCTGGGCATGATTGCCGAGGGCGCCGGCGCCGCCGCCGCGCCCGCGAAGTCCGAAGCTGCCAAGACGGCCGAAGAACCGAAGAAGGCTGCCGCGCCGGCGACAGCCGGCGGCGATATGCCGCCCGCCCCTTCCGCGTCGAAAATGATGGCCGAAAAGGGCCTGAATGCCGGCCAGGTCGAGGGAACCGGCAAGCGCGGACAGATCCTCAAGGGTGACGTCATCGACGCGCTCGCCAAGGGTCCGGCTGCGGCCCCTGCCGCGGCGCCGGTCGCCGCGCGCGCGCCGTCAAACCAGGACGACGCAGTGCGCGAGGAGCGCGTGCGCATGACCAAGCTGCGCCAGACCATCGCGCGCCGGCTGAAGGACGCGCAGGCAACGGCCGCCATGCTGACCACCTTCAACGAGGTGGACATGACGGCGGTGATGGATCTGCGCAAGAAATACAAGGACGTGTTCGAGAAGAAACACGGCGTCAAGCTCGGCTTCATGGGCTTCTTCACCAAGGCCGTGTGCCATGCGCTGAAGGAGATCCCGGCGGTCAATGCCGAGATCGACGGGACCGACATCATCTACAAGAACTTCGCCCATGTCGGCGTTGCCGTGGGTACCGACAAGGGCCTCGTGGTGCCGGTGGTGCGCGACGCCGACCAGATGTCGATTGCCGAGATCGAAAAGGAAATTGGACGGTTGGGCGTTGCGGCACGCGACGGCAAGCTGTCGATGGCCGAGATGCAGGGAGGGACATTCACCATCTCCAATGGCGGTGTCTACGGCTCGCTGATGTCGACGCCGATCCTCAATGCGCCGCAGTCGGGCATTCTCGGCATGCACAAGATCCAGGAACGCCCGATGGCCATAGGTGGCCAGGTGGTAATCCGGCCGATGATGTATCTTGCGCTCAGCTACGACCACCGGATCGTTGACGGCAAGGAGGCGGTGACCTTCCTGGTTCGGGTCAAGGAAAGCCTGGAGGATCCGGAACGGCTGGTGCTCGACCTGTAGGACCAGGCCGTCGCAACGCATTTTCACGCGAGGATGTCCGATATGAACAAAGCCGGCAAAACAGTTCTCGTTACCGGAGGATCGCGCGGTATTGGCGCGGCCGTGTCAATCGGTGCGGCGAAGGCCGGTTGGCGCGTTGCGGTGAACTATGTTTCCGACAAGGCGGCGGCCGATGCGGTCGTCGCAGAGATCGAGAAGGCTGGCGGAGAGGCCTTCGCGGTCAAGGGCGATGTCGGCTCGGAAGCCGACGTGTTGGCGATGTTTGCGGCAGTCGATGACCGCTGGGGCAGACTCGACGGGCTGGTCAACAATGCCGGCGTGGTCGACAGGACGGCGCGGCTCGACGAGATGAGCGCGGACCGCTTCGAACGGATGATGCGCATCAACGTAACCGGGTCGCTGCTGTGCGCCCGCGAGGCGGTGAAGCGCATGTCCACGAAGCATGGCGGCAGGGGCGGCGTGATCGTCAACCTGTCGTCGGCGGCCGCCAAGCTCGGCAGCCCGGCGCAATATGTCGACTACGCGGCGTCGAAGGGCGCGATTGACAGTTTCACCAAGGGACTCGGGATCGAGGTGGCGGCGGAGGGCATCCGCGTCAACGCCGTTCGTCCCGGCATCATCGACACCGAAATCCATGCCTCGGGCGGCGAGCCCGACCGGGTGGAAAAGGCGCGCGGCGCGGTGCCGATGAAACGCGAGGGCAGCGCGCAGGAAGTGGCCGATGTCATCCTGTACTTGATGTCGGACCAGTCCTCCTACGTTACGGCCTCGATCGTCGAAGTGACGGGCGGCCGGTAACGGGCGCGCCCCGCGAAACAAACGACCGGCGGGCAACCCTGGTTGCGCTGTCTCAACGGAAAGAAAAGAGGATCATCATGGCAAACGCCTATGACGTCGTCGTTATCGGAAGCGGCCCCGGCGGCTATGTCTGCGCGATCAAGGCGGCGCAACTCGGTCTCAAGACGGCGGTGATCGAGAAGCGCGCCACATTCGGCGGCACATGCCTCAATGTCGGCTGCATCCCTTCGAAGGCGCTGCTGCATGCCTCGGAGATGTTCGCCGAGGCCGGGCACAAGTTCGATGCGCTCGGCGTCGAAATCGCGGCGCCGAAGCTGAACCTCGACAAGATGATGGCGCACAAGGACGCCACGGTGAAATCCAATGTCGATGGTGTGCAGTTCCTGTTCAAGAAGAACAAGATCGACACGTTCTCCGGAACCGGCCGGGTGATCGGGGAAGGCAAGGTGGCGGTCAGGGACGAGGACGGCAAGGAAACGGAAATCGAGGCGAAGAACATCGTCATCGCCACGGGATCGGACGTCGCCGGCATTCCGGGAGTCGATGTCGCCTTCGACGAGAAGGTGATCGTTTCCTCGACCGGCGCGATTGCGCTGGCGAAGGTGCCGGAGCACCTGATCGTGGTCGGCGGCGGCGTAATCGGGCTCGAGCTTGGCTCGGTCTGGGCGCGGCTCGGCGCCAAGGTGACGGTGGTCGAGTTCCTCGACACGATCTTCGGGGGCGGCATGGACGGCGAGGTCTCCAAGCAGTTTCAGCGAATGCTCGCCAGGCAGGGGATAACGTTCAAGCTCGGTGCCAAGGTGACGGCGGTCGACAAGGACAAGAGGGGCGCCAAGGTGACCTTCGAACCGGTCAAAGGCGGCGACGCGGAAACGCTGGACGCCGATGTCGTGCTCGTGGCAACCGGCCGCAAGCCCTATACCGAGGGGCTTGGCCTCGAAGAAGCCGGTGTTGTGCTGGACGAACGCGGACGGGTGGAAGTCAATTCCCACTTCCAGACTTCGATTCCGGGCGTCTACGCGATTGGTGACGTGATCCGCGGGCCGATGCTCGCACACAAGGCGGAGGACGAGGGCGTCGCCCTGGCCGAGATCATTGCCGGCCAGGCTGGCCACGTGAATTACGACGTGATTCCGGGCGTCGTCTATACCAGCCCGGAAGTTGCCTCCGTGGGCAAAACCGAGGAAGAACTGAAGAAGGCGGGCGTCGCCTACAAGGCGGGCAAGTTCCCGTTCTCGGCCAATGGCCGGGCACGGGCGATGCTCGCCACCGACGGTTTCGTCAAGGTGCTGGCCGATGCGGCGACCGACCGTGTGCTCGGCGTCCATATCGTCGGCTTTGGCGCCGGCGAGATGATCCATGAGGCGGCGGTGCTGATGGAGTTCGGAGGGTCGTCGGAGGATTTGGGCCGCACCTGCCACGCGCATCCGACCATGTCGGAGGCGGTCAAGGAAGCAGCGCTGGCGACGTTCGACAAGCCGATTCACATGTGAGGCGGCGCCACGCAGGTAGCGCCCCGGATATCATTTATTACCGGCCGCAATCGACAGCGCGGCCGAATAGAGCGCTGCTCTATTCGGCCGGCTCTTCGCGGATTTCCTCCGCGGCGACCCCACCGGTCATCTCTGTCGTATCGTTGTTGTCCTGAAGCGCGTCTTCACGTGTCGACATCGGTGCCTGAATACTGGCGGTCGTCATTGTGTCATGCGCGGAAGCCGCGTGGAACTCGCAGGCATATGCCGTCGGCGCGGTAAAGCCGATAGCGGCAAGGGCGGCGAGAAGGGTCTTCATGATGCGATCTCCTCTCAGGCGGTGAGATGTTAGTACCGCCGTCCCGAGAAGCAAATCACGATTTGAGGATTCGAACCCTACGATAGTATTAGAAGGGGGCAGGTGGCAAAGCCGCTTTGCGACTCAGCCCGCAGGCGTCACCGTGTAGCCCGCCTTGCGCAGCAATTCGATCAAGCCCTCTTCGCCCGGCAGGTGCAGCGCGCCGACGGCAATGAAGGCATTCCCGTCGTCGAGAAAGGCCTTTGCCTTCTCGGCCATGCCGTGGTTCCGGGTCGTCACCATGGTCTGTTCGAATGCAGCGTAGCCGTCATCCTCAACTCCGGAATCCCGCGAAACCGCGCGCAGCAGCGGCCAAATCATGCCCGTCTCGCCTTGCTTGTAGAGAACGATCATGGTCTCGACCATGTCGTCGAGGCTGTCGCCCAGGGCCAGGGTGTCGACCAATCCGTCGACGTGGAACTTGATCGGCAGTGAATTCATCGCCTCGAGCTGGCTGAGGACCGTTTCCAGTCCGCCAAGGGTCTTGCCGGCAGACTCCGCGTCGAGGGCAAGCCTGGCGTCGAGGAAAGCCGCACCCGACTGCTTGCGGGCCATTTCGCAAGCCGGCAGGGCAACCGCGGAGGCGATGACCCAGGGCTTCATCAGGTTGACCGCGGCCAGAGGAATTCCGTGTTTCTCAAGCTCTTGGGTGACGAGTTTCTTCTGATCATCGTCAAGCAGGGAGGTCAGCGTCGTGCCGTCGGTGAACATGGTGAGGTCGGGACGCTTGGCAAGAGCAACCGCGACCTTCTTCTTGTCGATGGCGTCGGTAGCTTCGATGACCACGGTATCTGCGCTGTCGAAGGCGGCCTGCGCAGGCGCTGTCAGCTCGACGACACGCGGATCGGTCAGATGCATGGTGCCGAACAGCCAGGACGGTTCAGCACCCGGCTTCTCGATCTTCCACAGCAGGCCGTTGCCGTTGGGGATCTTTGCCGCCTCGGCCCGGAGATCGGCCAGTTCCTGCGGATTGTCCGCGGTCATGGCCGCCACCAGGTCGTGACCGGTGCAGGCTGGCGTTTCGGCGCGGGCGCCCAGCGCCATCAGCGTGACGAAGAAAGCCGCAAGGAAGGCGATGTTGAGGAAGCCCAGGGCCGCAAGGGCCGGGCCGCTGAGAGCGTCGAGCGTGGCAGTGACATTTTTCATGGTCCCGGTGTGCCAGAAATTTGCAGCTTTTTTATTAATCGGCGCGGAACAAATGTCGCTATTGCGCCCGCGGGTGCGCCGAATCGTAAACGTCGAGCAGCCGAGCGGTGTCGACACCGGTATAGACCTGGGTGGTCGACAGGCTGGCATGCCCGAGAAGCTCCTGGATGGTGCGCAGATCGCCACCCCCGGCCAAAAGATGGGTCGCGAAGGAATGGCGCAGGGCATGCGGGGTGGCGGATTGCGGTAGGTCGAGCGCGGAGCGCAACCGGGCCATGTCGCGTTGCAGGACGGCCGGATTGAGGCCGCCGCCGCGCGCGCCGCGAAACAGTGGCGTTCCGGCCTCGAGCAGATAGGGGCACAGGCGCCGGTATTCCTCGACGGTGCGGTAAGCGGCGGGCAGAACCGGGACCAGCCGCGTCTTGCCGCCCTTGCCGGTGACCCGGAGCACGGTTTCTTTCGAGCTGGCCAGCGCCGAGCCGTCGAGATTGAGCGCTTCCGAAATGCGCAGGCCGAGACCGTAGAGCAGGGTTAGGACGGCCGCGTTCCGGGCAGCGATCCACGGTTCCTCGTTCAACTGTTCGCCCGGCGAAACAACGCGCCTCGCGTCGCTGGCGGTCAGTGGTTTTGGCAGGGATTTCGGTTGCCTCGGCGCGCGGACCGCGCCGGCGCCGGCGGCATTGACCAAGCCGCGGCGTTCGAGAAAGCGCAGGAAGGAGCGCACGCCGGCAAGATTGCGGCCCAACGAACGAGCGCCCGCCCCGGTGTTGCGGCGCGAGGCGAGGAAGGCGCGAAAGTCGGCCGGTCGAAGTTCGGCGATGTCGCTGGTGCCGGGCGGCCCGCCAAGATGGGCGGTCAGGAAATGCAGGAACTGGCGGGTATCGCGCTCATATGCTTCGAAGGTTGCCGATGCCAGCCGGCGCTCATGGGCGAGCGCGTCCAGCCAGGCTGTGCGCTGGCGCAGCAATTCGGGTTTGGCAATGACGAGAAGCCCGCGGTCGGTCATCGTGCCAGAATGCCGTCAAGCGGTTAGGGAAGTATTGACCGGCGGCAATGCGTTGTGATCGCGGCAAATTGCGTCTATCTGCTGGCATGGCGAAACGGAGCGGATAATGGCGGTGGCCGGCAAACAGGTGCACATGGCGACAATCGGCGCGCCGCACGGCGTGCGCGGGGAAGTGCGCGTGAAGACCTTCACCGGCGATCCGATGGCGCTGGGCGATTACGGTCCGCTGACCGATGGCGAGGGCCGCAAGTACAAACTGCTTCATATCCGCCCGGCCAAGAACGTTGTCGTGGTGCGGTTCAAGGGGATCGACAGCCGCGAAAAGGCCGAGGCGCTGAACGGCGTCGAATTGTTCGTCGATCGCGCGGTATTGCCCGACGAGGAACTGGAAGAGGACGAGTTCTTCCAGGAGGACCTGATCGGGCTGAAGGTGGTGGATGTCGACGGCACGGATCGCGGCACGGTCATTGCGGTTCAGGATTTCGGCGGCGGCGATCTGCTCGAAATCGGCGGCGCCGGCCGGAAATCCGTTCTGATCCCGTTCACGCGGGCGGCCGTTCCCGACATTGATTTCGATGGCGGCACGATCACGGTCGAACCGGTTGCGGCCGGGCTTGTCGAACCGGACAAGGACGGGGAGCCGGACGCATGAGCTTCCGTTCGACCGTGCTGACGCTCTACCCGGAAATGTTTCCCGGTCATCTCGGCCTGTCGTTGGCCGGCAAGGCGCTGGAAGCCGGAACATGGTCGCTGGAAACAGTGCAGATTCGCGATTTCGCCACCGGCAAGCACCGCAATGTCGATGACACGCCGGCGGGCGGCGGCGCGGGCATGGTGATGCGGGCGGACGTGCTGGCGCGCGCCATCGACGCGGTGTCGCCGGACAGCGATTCCCGGCCGCGACTGCTGATGAGCCCGCGTGGAAAACCGCTGACGCAGGCCCGCGTACGGGAGCTGGCCGCCGGGCCGGGCGCGGTGATCGTTTGTGGACGGTTCGAAGGCGTCGACCAGCGGGTGATCGACGCGCGGCACCTGGAGGAAGTGTCGGTCGGCGACTACATCCTGTCCGGCGGCGAACCGGCGGCGCAGGTGCTGCTCGATGCGGTGGTGCGCCTGCTGCCCGGCGTCATGGGCAACGAGGCGTCCGGCGAGGAGGAAAGCTTCGAGAACGGCCTGCTCGAACACCCCCACTACACGCGTCCGGCTGAGTGGGAAGGGCGCACGATCCCCGAGGTGCTGACCTCGGGCAATCACGCGAAGATCGCAAAGTGGCGGCGCGAGCAGGCGGAGAAGCTGACGCGGGAAAGAAGGCCGGATCTTCTTGGTAGAGCAAAAGACAATGGTTTGGACGCGCCGGAGGGGTGACAAACCCCGAAAAGCCGTGTATGAGCGCGCCCGAAGCCGGATATTGTCCGGTTTGGACACAAGCAACAGATGCGTGCAATCGCCCCGCCAATCACACGGTTGGCCCTTCGGTCGCGGTCATGAACTGCGGAAGGCTGGCGCTCTGACGGTCGCAAGAACAAGAGGACAGACCGATGGACCTTATCCGTCAGCTCGAGGCCGAACAGGCCGCCAAGATCGAAGCCCAACGCAAATTTCCCGATTTTTCGCCCGGCGACACGGTGCGCGTGAACGTGCGCGTCACCGAAGGTACGCGTACCCGTGTGCAGGCCTATGAAGGCGTGTGCATCGCCCGTTCCGGTTCGGGCCTGCAGGAAAACTTCACCGTTCGCAAGATCTCCTACGGCGAGGGCGTGGAGCGCGTGTTCCCGATCTATTCGCCGCTGGTCGAGTGCGTCGAAGTGGTTCGTCGCGGCAAGGTTCGCCGCGCGAAGCTTTATTACCTGCGCGACCGCCGCGGCAAGTCGGCCCGTATCACCGAGAACACCAACGCCCGTTCGCGCAAGCTGAACGACGTCGAACGCCAGAAGCTGGTTGAAGAGAAGGCGCGGCTGGAAGCCGAAAAGGTCGCCGCCGCGCAGGCACTGGCTGCCGAGAAGGCCGCCGCCGAAGCAGCCGAGAAGGCCGCTGCCGAGGCAGCAGCGGAGGCTCCGGCCGAAAGCTGATATTTCCTTTCAGGAACTGCACCGAAAAGGGAGCGCTTGGCGCTCCCTTTTTTGTTGCCCGCGGCCATCCATTTATATTGACTACGATTTTTTAGTGTACTAAATATCTATATTAGATAATTATGGAGTTACCCATGTCCGCACTTTATTCCACCCGCGTCCACGTCACCGGCGCCCGCAACGGCCGCGCGCAATCCGAGGACGGCATTCTCAGCCTTGCATTGGCCACGCCCAAGGAGCTCGGCGGTGCCGGTGGCGCCACCAATCCCGAGCAGCTGTTTGCCGCAGGCTATGCCGCTTGCTTCGAAAGCGCTCTGCGGCTGGTTGCCCGCCATGCAAAGGCACCGCTGGATGATGCCGCGATCACCGCCAATGTCTCGCTGCTCCCCAATGGCGGGGGATACAAGCTGGGCGTCGAACTCGATGTCGAGACGAAGGGGCTGGATGAAACGACGGCCGAGGCGCTTGTTGCCAAGGCGCACGAGGTCTGCCCATACTCCAATGCCGTGCGCGGTAATGTGGATGTGAGGCTTTCGGTCAGGGCTGCATGAGCAACCAGAAACTGAAATCGGACGAGATCCCGGGCGGGGCGAAGTCCCGCCCGGATACCGCAGGCGCAAGCCTGCTGCTCGACAACCAGATCTGCTTTGCTCTCCATTCGGCGAGCGCATCGATGACGCGGGCTTATCGGCCACTGCTCGAACCGCTCGGGCTCACCTATCCCCAATACCTTGTGATGCTCGTTTTATGGGAACATTCGCCGCACTCAGTAGGCGAGCTCAGCGCATTGCTCGGCCACGATTCGGCGACCCTGACGCCACTGCTGAAAAGGTTGGAGGCAAACGGTCATGTTTCGCGGGTACGCGACTCCAAGGATGAGCGGCGCGTACTGGTGACGCCGACCAAGAGTGGAATGGCGCTGAAAGAAAAAGCGCTCGACATACCCAAGGCGCTCATGTGCGGGCTGCCGCTCTCGGCCCGCGAAGCCGACGACCTACGCCGGACCCTGAAACATCTCACCGCGGCGCTGAACAGCCCGGTCTGATGCCTTCCCGCGGAGGCGATGTGTTCCGGGACGCCGCAGGTTGTCACGCCTTGGCGCCAGCGCGCGGCGGCGCAGCCGTAACCTCCGGCAGGGGCGCGGCCGTGATCAGCCAGCGGATCAGGCGCTCCAGCGGGCCCTGTTCGAAAAAGCGCAGATAGAGAGGCGCGGCCACGAGCTGGAATATCGTCATGGCGGCCGCGATCAAGGCGACCTGATAGTGTTCGAGCGTGCCGAACAGGGAGAGGCCGAACCCGTCGAACAGGAAACCGCAGATGACGCTCTGCGAAATGTAGAGCGTCAGCGCCAGGCGTCCGCATGCCTCGAGGCTGAACGTGAGCCACCGGGCGCGACCGGCCTTGAGCGCCAGCGCCAGCAAGGAGAGGTGGCCAAGCGCGAAGGCGAATCGGCGGGGATCGTAGGCGATCGAGGACACGACATCGGCGACCGTCTCCACTGTTGAACCGGTTTCGAAAACCGTGTTCGAAAGGTAGCCGAGCACCCAACCTGCCCAGTAACCGGTCACGACCACCATGCCATAACGCCGCGCCGGCCAGGCGCCGGTGAGAAAGCCGCTCTTGAACAAGGCCATGCCGAAGGCCATGAAGGTGATAACGTCGAGGAAATGATGGGCGAACACCTCGCTTGTCTGTTCGACGAATGACTGCGGCGCGAGCGCGAGCAGGTTGTCGACATAACCGCCTTGGCGCGCGGCAATCTCCTGCTCGATACCGGAAATCAGTTGCTGGAAATCCTCGTCGGCCGGTGTGTCGGTTTCCGCCTGGTCCTGCGCGGCGGGGCCCGCGGTGTCGTCCGCCACGAAGTTTTCGATCAGCGACACGGTTTGCAACGGTTTGGAGATTTCCGCTTCGGCAACCGTATCCGGCACGTCCGCGGAGAGATAGGTTTCCGCAGCACCCTGAATCACGGATGCCGTGAGCATGACCGAGGCGATGATCGTCAATGTCCGGCTGGACAGATTGCGGAACGGAAACAACAGAAGGCCGAACAGGCCATAGAGATAGAGAATGTCGTACGGCCACAACAACAGGTAGGCGTGGACGAGGCCGAACACTATGAGCCAGAGCAGGCGCCGATAGTAGGGGTCAAGTCCGGCCAGGCCGACGCCTGCGCGCTCGGCCTTAGCCATCATGATCAGGGCGGAGGCCCCGAACAGCATCGAAATCATGCCGCGCATGACACCGTCGACGAACAGGCCGACAAAACGCCATGTCTCCACGTTGAGCGAATAGGAGAGCGGGTCGGTATCACCCCATGTGCCCGGCAGGGCCAGAGCGCCATAGGGGATGGCGAAAATGAAAATGTTCAACCAGAGAATACCCAGGATCGCAAAGCCGCGGCTTGCATCCATCAGGGCATGACGCGCCAGCGGCGGCGACACGGATTGCATGGAGGCGATCTTTCCAAAACCGCGGCGCTCGCGGCGAAACATGCGCAGAATCGCGTTACTCCCGGTCCATGACTTTGGCAACAGGAATTTTCGCGGGCTTGCCACGACGGGCCCGACGTGATTGTGATGGTCCATGTGTTCCGGGTAACCGAATGAGCGGCGCGAGGCGGATATCCTTGACGCTCTCGCTTCACGTGTGCATATGACAGCCACGAAAACCCCCGCATTCTGGCGCAAGGAATACTGGCGATGACCGCACCGCGCACGCTCTATGACAAGATCTGGGACGACCACGTCGTCGACCGCCAGGAAGATGGCACCTGCCTGCTCTATATCGATCGCCATCTCGTGCACGAGGTCACCAGCCCGCAGGCGTTCGAAGGGCTCCGCATGACCCATCGCGCGGTGCGCCATCCCGAAAAGACGCTCGCTGTCGTGGATCACAACGTGCCGACCACGGACCGCAGCCATGGTATCGCCAACGAGGAAAGTCGCATCCAGGTGGAGGCGCTGGCCAGGAACGCGGCCGAGTTCCACATCGATTATTTCAACGAGGTCGACAAGCGGCAGGGCATCGTCCACATCGTCGGTCCCGAACAAGGATTCACCCTGCCGGGCACGACCATCGTGTGCGGCGACAGTCACACTTCCACGCATGGCGCCTTTGGCGCGCTGGCACACGGCATCGGCACTTCGGAGGTCGAGCACGTGCTGGCGACCCAGACGCTGATCCAGAGCAAGGCAAAGAACATGCTGGTGCGCGTCGACGGCCAATTGCCCGAGGGCGTCTCCGCCAAGGACATCATCCTGGCGATCATCGGTGAAATCGGTACGGCCGGCGGCACGGGCCACGTGATCGAGTTCGCCGGCGAGGCGATCGAGGCGCTGTCCATGGAAGGCCGGATGACGGTCTGCAACATGACGATCGAGGGCGGCGCGCGGGCGGGCTTGATCGCGCCGGACGAAAAGACTTTTGCCTATATCAAGGACAAGCCGCGGGCGCCCAAGGGCAAGGCCTGGGACATGGCGATGGAATATTGGAGCCAGCTCAAGTCTGACGAAGGGGCGCATTTCGACAAAGTGGTCGTACTCGACGCTGCCAACCTGCCGCCGATCGTCTCGTGGGGCTCCTCGCCGGAGGATGTCGTATCGATCACCGGCGTCGTGCCCGATCCCGATGCGATCGAGGACGAGAACAAGCGGGCCTCTAAGAAGCGCGCGCTCGCCTATATGGGCCTGACCCCGGGCACCAAGATGACCGACATCGCTATCGACCGTGTCTTCATCGGCTCCTGCACCAATGGGCGGTTGGAAGATTTGCGCGCGGCGGCGGCGGTGGTCGAGGGCAAGAAGGTCGCTGGCACGGTCAATGCGATGGTCGTTCCCGGCTCGGGCCTGGTCAAGGAACAGGCCGAGGCCGAAGGGCTCGACAAGATCTTCATTGCCGCCGGCTTCGAATGGCGCGAACCGGGCTGTTCCATGTGCCTTGCGATGAACGACGACCGGCTGAAGCCGGGCGAACGTTGCGCATCGACGTCGAACCGCAATTTCGAGGGACGCCAGGGTTTCAAGGGCCGTACGCACCTTGTCTCGCCGACCATGGCCGCGGCAGCGGCGGTTGCCGGACACTTTGTCGACATCCGCGACTGGTCCTGATCGCCCGGTCGGCCATGCATGCACCCGGCGCGCATGCGCCGGGGCAATCCACATCGAATCTTCCAAGAAATTCCTTCTTCGGCCGTTTTCGTACTAAAACAGACGACCGGCAGGTGCGAATCACTCATGCCGAGGGGATACGGGCGGGAAGACGATGTCGGGCGGCAGTTTCGTTTTTGCGATTAATATCGTAATTGGCCTGTCACTCCTCGCCGGATTCACAGGAGCCTGGATCTACGACCGACGCCGCGAGGATACATTCTGGTGGTTCATTGCGCTGCTGACGGCGCTCCTTTCGGCGGCGATCGACCTCTCGCTCACTTATTTCGACGGCGCGCGGATACCGCGATTTCTGATGTTCGCGACCCATCTGGCCGCCATGATGTTTTTCGCGCGCGGCATCGCGGCCCATTACCACAAGGCATTCCGCTGGACGCCGATCCTGATTGTGTACGCCGCGTTCCTGCTGCTCAACATCGCGATTATCGATCTCCCGCGCCAATCGTTGATTCGCCAGGTGGTTTATCAAGCGCCGTACGGCCTGATGGTATTGCTGGGCGCGTTCATCATCTTCCGCTCGATGCGCGGGGCGCTGGAAAATCTCTTCTTCGTCTCGACGCTGGCGTTCGCCGCTCAATATCCGCTGCGCCCCCTGATCTCGGTACTCAGTGGCGGCATTGGTGCGTCGCCGGCATCCTATCTTGGCACGACTTACGGGCTCATCACCCAATCGGTGTTTGCGGTCACCGGCATTTCCACAGCGACGTTGATGCTGGTTCTCGTAATGCGCGCAATCATCATTGATTTGCGCCAGAAGGGTCTGCACGATCCGGAATCCGGCCTGTTGAACCGGACCGGCTTTGAAGAGGAAGTTTCGCGGATTTCCGGTCAGGGAAGCAATGGCGCCAGCCATGCCGCTTTTGCGCTGTTTGCGGTCGACGGTCTCGAATCGCTCATCGAGCGCGAAGGCGAAGGCGTAGTGGAGACCACGGCGCGGGCAATCGGAAAGCTGGTACGCCGGCATATCAGCAGAAACGAAATACCGGGCCGGCTCGGCAGAAATCTGTTCGCCGTCCAGTTTCCCAAAGCGGACACGCGCGTTGCAGCGGCATGGTGCGAAGAGCTACGCGGCATACTGGCACTCGATTTGCCGCATGTGGCGAGAGGGCACCGCGGCATCACCGCAAGTTTCGGGGTCACGCGTCGCCGGACCGGCGAGACATTTGCTGATCTGCTGAAACGGGCTGAGGAGGCGGTCTATCACGCCCGCCAGCTTGGTGGCGACAATGTGTGTGTGCGCGACCGTCAACGCTACGTCGTACCGTCGGCCGAGTAGCGCGAGCCGGCAATACGATCAATTGCAGGCGTCCGGGATCACCGCGACTTCGTCGCGCCGGAGCCCGTACATGTAACCGCGGCCGCGGACGACAGTCGCATCGCCCTTGCAGGTCAAGCCATGGACGACAACGCGGCGGTGCCGCCTGTCTGCGCGACCCCGATGGCCATAGATAACGACGGGAGCACTGGCTTCCTCGGCATAGGGGCCGAGCCCGATCGATTTACGGTATTCGTCGATCCGGTAGCCCTGTCCGACGATGATCTGCTTGTAGCCGGCGACCGAGAGAACGACGATATTGCCGTAGCCGTCCACATAGACCCGCTCACGCACGCCGCCGGCGGTTGCGGGCAGCGCTGCCAATGTTGCAACCCCGGCAAGTGCCGCGGCGGCAAGGCATTTACGAAACGATACTGCAAACAAACGCATGGCGCGTCCTCCATTCGGGGGCACGGCCTCCTCGGTTTCGAAATTAACCGATTCTTAACGAATGTCACCGGGTCGGCAGAGCCGGTCCCCGCCTATCGGCAAACATGGTTAATGCCGGCACGGCGGTTCGGGCCAACAAAAAGGCCGCGCTTGCGGCGCGGCCTTTCAGATTCTCAGTTTCCGGTCTGGTCAGATCCGGCGCTCGACCATCATCTTCTTGATGTCGGCAATCGCCTTGGCCGGGTTCAGGCCCTTGGGGCAGGCCTGGGCGCAATTCATGATGGTGTGGCAACGATAGAGCCGGAATGGATCTTCCAGGTTATCGAGCCGCTCTCCGGTCGCCTCGTCACGGCTGTCGACCAGCCAGCGATAGGCCTGCAGCAGAACCGCGGGGCCGAGATAGCGGCCGGAGTTCCACCAGTAGCTCGGGCAAGACGAGGAGCAACAGGCGCACAGGATGCACTCGTAAAGACCGTCGAGTTTCTGGCGGTCCTCATGGCTCTGAAGCCATTCCTTTTCAGGCGCGGGTGTTGTCGTCTGCAGCCACGGCTCGATCGAGCGGTGCTGGGCGTAGAACTCGGTCAGGTCGGGCACAAGGTCCTTGACCACCGGCATGTGCGGTAACGGATAGATCCTGACCGCGCCGGACACTTCATCCATGCCCTTGGTGCAGGCCAGCGTGTTGGTGCCATCGATGTTCATGGCGCACGACCCGCAGATACCTTCGCGGCAGGAGCGGCGGAAGGTCAGCGTCGGGTCGACCTTGTCCTTGATCCAGATGATCGCGTCGAGGATCATCGGCCCGCAAGCGTCCATGTCGACGAAATAGGTGTCGATGCGCGGGTTTTCGCCAGCATCCGGCGACCAGCGGTAGATCCGGAATTCGCGCAAATTGGTTGCGCCTTCCGGCTTCGGCCAGGTCTTGCCGACCTTGGGCTGCGAGTTCTTGGGGAGATTGAATTGGACCATGGATATATCCCCTTAATACACCCGCGCCTTGGGCGCGATTTTTTTCAGGTCAATGCCGCCTTCGGCAACCGTCGTCAGCGGATCGGTGTGTACAGGCCGGTAGGTCAGCTTGACCTTGCCCTTGGCATCGACCGTGGCCAGCGTGTGCTTGCGCCAGTTCTTGTCGTCGCGGTCGGGGAAATCCTCCTGCGCGTGGGCACCGCGGCTCTCCTTGCGGGCTTCGGCCGAATACATGGTCGTCACCGCGCAAGCCATCAGGTTTTCCAGCTCCAGCGTCTCGACAAGGTCCGAATTCCAGATCAGCGACCGGTCGGTGACCTTGATGTCATCGAGGCCTTTCCAGACTTCGGAAATCCGCTTGCAGCCGTTCGACAGCGATTCGTCGGTACGGAAGACGGCGGCATCCTCCTGCATGGTCCGCTGCATACGGTCGCGCAGCTTGGCGGTCGACGTTCCACCATCGGCATGGCGTAGCTTGTCGAAGCGGGCGACGATCTTGTCGGACGCCGCCCCGTCGGGCTCCGGCACCTTGGACGAACGATCGACGACCTGTCCGGCCCGGATGGCCGCGGCGCGGCCAAGCACGACAAGGTCGATCAGAGAGTTGGAGCCGAGGCGGTTGGCGCCGTGCAGCGACGCGCAGGCCGCTTCGCCGACCGCCATCAGGCCGGGAACGACACGGTCCGGATCCTTGGCTGTCGGATTGAGCACTTCGCCCCAGTAATTGGTCGGCACGCCGCCCATATTGTAGTGGCAGGTCGGGATCACCGGGATCGGCTCGCGCGTCACGTCGACGCCCGAAAAGATGCGGGCGCTCTCGGCGATGCCGGGGAGGCGCTCGTTGATGACTTCCGGCGCCAGGTGGCTGAGATTGAGGTGGATGTGATCCTTGTTCGGGCCGACGCCACGGCCTTCACGGATTTCCAGTGTCATGCAGCGCGAAACCACATCGCGACTGGCGAGATCCTTGTAGCTCGGCGCGTAGCGCTCCATGAACCGTTCGCCCTCGGAATTGGTCAGATAGCCACCCTCGCCGCGCACGCCTTCTGTGATCAGGCAGCCGGCGCCGTAGATGCCGGTCGGGTGGAACTGGACGAATTCCATGTCCTGCAACGGCAGGCCGGCCCGGGCAACCATGCCGCCGCCATCGCCGGTGCAGGTGTGGGCCGATGTACAGGAAAAATAGGTACGGCCGTAACCGCCGGTCGCAAGCACCACCATCTTGGCGTTGAACCTGTGGAGCGTGCCGTCATCGAGGTTCCACGCAATGACGCCGGTGCAGGTGCCGTCCTTGGCCATGATCAGGTCGAGAGCGAAATACTCGATGTAGAATTCGGCATTGTGCTTCAGCGACTGGCCATAGAGTGTGTGCAGCATGGCGTGCCCGGTACGGTCGGCGGCCGCGCAGGTGCGGGCTACCGACGGCCCTTCGCCGAACTCGGAGGTCATGCCGCCGAACGGGCGCTGATAGATACGGCCTTCCTCGGTGCGCGAGAACGGCACGCCGTAATGCTCCAGCTCGTAGACGGCTCGTGGCGCTTCGCGGGTGACGTATTCGATGGTGTCGATATCGCCGAGCCAGTCCGATCCCTTGACGGTGTCGTACATGTGCCACTGCCAGTGATCGGCGCCCATGTTGCCGAGCGAGGCGGCGATGCCGCCCTGCGCGGCAACGGTGTGGCTGCGGGTCGGGAAGACCTTGGAGATGCAGGCGGTCTTCAGCCCCTGCTCGGCCATGCCAAGGGTAGCGCGGAGCCCGGCGCCGCCGGCGCCGACCACCACCACGTCAAAGGCGTGATCGACGAAGGCGTAGGCCTTGCCGTTGATTGAGGGCGTCGTTTCTTTTTTTGCCATCGGTCAGTAGTCCTTCACGCGCCGAATGCCATCTTGAGCAGGGCGAAGACGGAAATGAGCGCGAGGGCGCCCGTGAAAAAGCTGTTGAGCATCAGAAGCGCAAACTTCATGCCCTCGCCGAAGATGTAGTCCTCGATGATGACCTGCATGCCAAGCTTCATGTGCCAGAAGACGGTTGCCAGCGCGGCGATCGTCAGCAGCGAAATGAACGGATTGGCAAAGGTGGCGCGCACTTCCTCGTAGGATGCGCCGTTGAGAACGATCATTAGGACGATGAAAAAGATCGTCAGCGGGATCGCGGCGACAGACGTCAGCCTTTCGTACCAGAAATGGCTGGTGCCATCCTTGGCGGATCCGAGCCCGCGGACCTTGCCGAGCGGTGTGCGCATGTCGGTCATGATGTTCTCCCTCAACGCGCCATGTAGCCGATGATCCAGACGACCAGGGTCAGGACGATCGAAGTCGCGATTTGCAGTTTGGCGACTTTGGTCGCAAAGTTCTTCTCGAAGCCGTATCCGAGATCCCAGGCGAGGTGCTTGATGCCGCCGAGCAGGTGGTGGATCAGCGCCCATGTGGCGCCGAAAAGGATCAGCCGGCCGACGAACGATCCGTAGATGGCGTTGACCCATTCGAAATAGGCCGCGCCCGAAGCCGCGGCCATCAGCCACCAGACAACGAGCAGCGTGCCGAAATAGAGCGCCGCGCCGGTGACGCGGTGAAATCCTGACATCAGGTAGGTCGGAATGAATTTGTAGATCTGGATGTGCGGCGAAAGCGGCCGCGCGCGCGGCGTCGTATCCTGGCTCATATGTCCCCCGTCGGGCTGCGTCGGACATTCAGCGCCGGTTTGCATGCCTGCGCCGAAATCAGGTCTGGTTTAGCGGCCTTTTTGCACTGCGTCAAAGTGTCGTGGCCCGATTCTGACCTAATAATCCGCGATCGCCCGATCCGATTGAACCGGGCGAACCTGTTCAATCGATTAGAAATTTTGGGAATAGCGGGTGGCCGATGCCAATCCAGCTAGCGTCGGCAGGTCAGCGGATGTTTACCGGTCACGAACCAGAGCGCCTCGCGGCCGTCGAGGATCAGCGCATAGGGCGGATCGCCATAGCGGCTGGTCGAATCGGGAGGTGATGCGGGCAAAGTGACTTCGACCCCGCGCGGGGTCTGGAGCTGCACCGAGTTGCCCCTGTTCTCGACCCGCAACGTACCGCCATCGTCGCACTGGTAGGTTGCCATGCGCGGCGCACGCATCCCGTTTCCGGGATTCTGGAAGCCCTCGGAAACGCATCCGGTCAGCGCGGCCGCGAACGCGGCAAGACAGAGGGAGCGTGTGGCGGCGAAGCGGATATCCATCATGAATCACTTGATAAGCTTTGGCGCGACCGAGGGGAAGTGGGCAAATGACAACGTCCGAAGGTTGAATCAGGTGCTGAAGCGCCGGTCCCGGCCAAGCTGCCTCCCACGGCAGACGATCACGCGCTCGTGTGGCGGCGTGAATTGCATTCGCGGGTGGCGAGGATAGTCTCCCGGTAAAAATACGGAGGCTTACATGAGGCAAATTGTAATGCGACTGGCCATGGCGGCTGGGCTTGCGATGGTCGCCATCTCGCCGCTGCGCGCGGCCGGTACCGAAACGGCACTGTTTGCCGGCGGCTGTTTCTGGTGCGTCGAATCGGACATGGACGGGGTTGCCGGCGTCACGAAGACGATTTCGGGCTACGCAGGCGGCACGACCGCCAATCCGACCTATCGCACCTATCACAATGGCGGACATCGGGAAGTGGTCCAGGTGGAGTTCGATCCGGCGAAGGTGTCCTACGGAGATCTCGTCTCGATTTTTCTCAGGACGATCGACGTGAC
Source organism: Zhengella sp. (assembly GCA_050304175.1). Classification (GTDB taxonomy): domain Bacteria; phylum Pseudomonadota; class Alphaproteobacteria; order Rhizobiales; family Rhizobiaceae; genus JAIOIW01. The sequence continues at coordinate 23,821 of JBNLDE010000219.1, forward strand.
CGATGCCGGCGGGCAGTTCTGCGATCGCGGTCATGCCTATTCGACGGCGATCTACGCGCTTGACGACAAACAGGCCGCGCAGGCCAAGGACGCGATCGCCGATGCCGGGAAAGTGCTCGGGCGCGATATCGTCACGCCGGTCGAAGGTTCAGCCAAGTTCTGGCCTGCGGAAGATTATCACCAGAACTATTACATGAGCCAGGTGCGCCAATTGACCCGTTTCGGCTATGTCACGCGCGCGTCTGCCTACAAGGGTTACCGCAAGGGCTGCGGCCGCGACGCCCGCGTGCGTGCAGTGTGGGGCGACGAGGCCTACAAGGGCGTCCATCACGGATCGTGACCAGAGTTCCGGTCCTCAGACCAGCGCTTTCAGCCGGGCGGTGACGTCTTCGTCGACGGAGACGGAATCGGCCTCGGCCGCCGACAATGCGATGGAGATCTGCTCGGGCTTCTCGACGCCGAGAATTCTCGACGTCAGCAGCGTGGAGCGCAGCCCTTCCAATGCAGATTCGCCGCCCTCGTAGTTCAGGCGGGCCGCCTCGGTGGGATTGCCGCTGGTTCCCAGAAACGCAACCTGCAGGGGAACGCCGCGTTCATGCGCGGCCAAGGCGAGGAAAGGCACGATCAGCAACGTGCCGTAATCGGGGCCTTCGATGCCCAACGGGAAGGTCAAGTCGTCGAAACGCTCATGCAGGAATATTCCGGCCAGGACCGGCTCGGGAAAACGGACAGTACCGCTTTCGAGGATTTCGGGTTGGGCGGCATCGAGATCGAACCGGCGGACCTTTTCCAGACGGACTGCGAATGCTTCGAGGCCGGGAAGACCGTGGCGCTCGAGCCAGACCACCATCTCGGCGGCCGCTTCGGCAAGATCAGCCGGGTAGCCGTTGGCGATCGCCGCATCACGGCACAATGCGGCGATATCGTCGCAGCTTAACAATTTCTGCACGGCGCAAGGCCCTTCCGGTCGGAATGATCGAGGCCGCGCGATAACAGCTAAGGCGCGGCCGATCAAGGTTCTAGCGGTCGCCGTGACCTATCCATTGTTGCGGATTAGCCGGGCCCCGACGCGGCAGGCGCGGCGCGCCGAAGCGGCGCGGCGGCCGATTGCCCATCCCGGCGAACCTTGGTGGCTTGCGCCCGTTTTGCGCGGTGCGGACCGGTTGTCCCCGGAAGCAGCCGATCGAGTAGGGATACTCGTCGGTCATAACGTAGTGGTAGATTTTCGTCGGCTTTCCGTTCCACATCACCGTGCTGACGCGGCCGTGGCAGGCATCGAGATCGGCATTGGTCAGGACCTTGCCGTTTTCGCCGTATTTACCGAAAATTCCAAAACCGTCGAGGGCATAGCCGAGAAGATCCGACTGCCCGCCGGGCCCGCTGCGGGTGTCTTTGATGCAGGGCGAGAGATCGTGATAGTGATACTGGCCGGAGCGCTCGGGATGGCCTGAACATATATCCTGAATCTCCCAGGCGGGTGCGTCGCGACCGACTGCGTCAACCGCATTGAACAGCGCCGCGCCCGACAACATGAATCCGATCATACCCATCGGAACGCAAGACGGGCTCGCCGCCTCCTGCGGGAGCGCGGGCAGTTTCAGGAGTATATCCTGTTCGGTGATCGAGTTGGGATTCCGGTCATAGCGATACGCGTCATCGGCGCTCGCGACCGGAAACTGGCCGGTCTTGTGCTTCGGCAGGTTGTTGGCCCGCACGACGCGCTGGTTGCCCTCCAGGCTGACGGTAATTTCAGAAGGCCACGGTATCGAACCGTCCACGGTCGGCTTGGCGTTTGGATCATAGCTCGTCGAACCGATCCATTCGCCCTTGCGATGGGCGCCCCCTGCGTTGGCATTGAAGTGCTGTTGGCAGGAAAAGACGTAGCCGCGCTTGGCGCTGGTCGAAATCTTACCGTCGCCCAAGGGGCGCTCATGGGCAGCGGCCTGTGTCACCACCAGGGCGATCGCAGCGGCAAGCGCAGCTGTACGTTTCATGATCTTTCTCCTTCACGATTACGTGAAGAGGATCACCGCCTCAACGTAACATTACAAGTTAAGCTTCGTTCACAAACTTACCGTTTGTCCATGTTCGAAGCGGCTTCAAATCGCTTCTCCGCGGAGCAGGCGCGGTATGTCCGGGCCGAAGCCGGCCGCCTGCCGGATGAAGTATTGCTTGAGCGCCGGCATGCGATCCACCAGTCCGAGTCCGATGTCACGCAGGGTCCGCAACGGCCCCAGATCGTTTGAGAACAAGCGGTTCAGCACATCGGTTGTCACGCCCATCTGGAACGTGTCGAAGCGCCGCCACGTTTCGTAACGCTCCAGCACGTCAAGGGTGCCAATATCCTGGCCGAGCCGATCGGCCTCGACGACGACCTCGGCCAGCGCCGCGACGTCGCGAAAACCCATATTGAGGCCCTGGCCCGCGATCGGATGCATCCCGTGCGCGGAATCACCTGCGAGCGCGAGGCGCGGTGCGATGAACGAACGCGCCAGGGTGAGGCCGAGCGGGAAGGCACGCGGTTTGTCCTCGACCTTGAAGTCGCCGAGCTTGAGGCCGAAACGCGTCTCCAACTCGACCTCGAAGATGAACGGGTCCTCGGCGACAAGGCGTTCGGCATCGGCGGTACGCTCCGTCCACACGATCGACGAGCGGTTGCCGGTCAACGGAAGGATGGCGAACGGTCCTGCCGGGAGGAAATGCTCCTCGGCGCGGCCTTCGTGCGGGCGCTCGTGTGCGACGGTGCAGACAATTCCGGATTGGCCATAGTCCCAGGACACGGTCTTGATCCCCGCCATATCGCGAAGCCGCGAGCGCACGCCGTCGGCGGCGACGATCAGGCTCGCTTCAAGCGTCGTGCCGTCGGACAGCGTTGCGGCAATCGAAGCTGGCCCGGTTTCAATGGCCTCCACTCCAGCCGATTGCCGGATTTCGACACCCAGTTCATCAGCCCGGCGGCGCAGGGCGCCGACCATGACCGCATTGGGCACCATGTGAGCGAAGGGCTGGCCGGGCGCGATATCACCGGCAAAGGTCAGAAAGACCGGGCGAACGGGATCGGCGGTCCGCGAGTCGGTTATGACCATGTCGTTGATCGGCTGGGCATGGGGCGCAATCTCGTCCCAGACACCAAGTTGTTCCAGCATAGCGCTGGCCGCCGCGGCAATTGCCGACGCCCTCGGGTCTTTCTGCCACACGCCTGACGGTGCCGCGTCCACAACCAGAATTTCCAGGTTCGGGCGCGCCTCTTTGATCGCTACGGCAGCGGCGATGCCGACATAACCCGCGCCCGCCACCAAGATGTCGAACCGTGCCGGGGATTTCGGTTTCCTGGCCATGATTGGACTCTGCCTCGCTTCGCCTTGACTTGCCTGCGCCTTCCTGATGGAAACCTTACCGCATTACAAGCATTCATCGAAAGGCCGCCCATGTCCGCTGCGATGCAGGAACTGCTCTCAATTCTCGACCTGGAACGGCTGGAACACAATCTATATCGCGGGCGCAGCCCACAAGTCGGCTGGCAGAGGGTCTTTGGCGGCCAGGTGATTGGCCAGTCGCTGGTCGCCGCGCAGCGCACCGTGGCGGACGGCCTGCATGTACATTCGCTGCACTGCTATTTCATGCGGCCCGGCGATCCCGCGGTTCCGATCATCTACGAGGTTGACCGGATCCGCGACGGAAAATCCTTCGTGACGCGGCGGGTCAACGCGATCCAGCACGGTCATGCGATCTTCTCGCTGATCGCGTCTTTCCAGCTGGACGAGGAAGGCCTGGAGCACCAGTTCCCGATGCCCGAGGACGTGCCGGCGCCGGAAACGTTGTTGTCGGAAAAGGAACTGATCAAGCAGTTTATCGATGCTCTGCCGGAAAACATCCGCCGCTACTGGGAACGCGAGCGGCCGATCGAGATGAAGCCGACCGAGATCAGACATTTCGTCAGCCGCGAAAATCTGCCGCCCCGCCAGGACGTATGGTTCAGGACCACGGGGGCGGTGCCTGACGACCGCGCCATTCAGGCGGCCGTATTGGCCTACATCTCTGACATGACCCTGCTGGACACTTCGACGTTTCCGCACGGTCGCGCGGTGTTCGACCGCGACATGCAGGTCGCCAGCCTTGATCATTCGATGTGGTTTCACCGCCCGGCCCGGTTCGACGACTGGATGCTGTATACGCAAGACAGCCCATCGGCGCAGGGATCGCGCGGTCTGACGCGCGGTTTCCTTTTCGCCCGAGACGGGACGCTGGTCGCCTCGGTTGCGCAGGAAGGTCTGATTCGCCTGCGGCCATCGCCTAAAAAATAGGCAAATAGGCTTTTTTGCACATATTTTACTCTTTTACCTTTTGTCTATATTTGGAGCCACAAACGCGCCCTTCTTTTTTCTTATTGTTATTCAATAACTTATATGTCTTTTGAGCCAATTGGCACGGAGCTTGAATGATCCTTCGCAATCGACTGTCGCGCGACAGGCAGCCGATGATGGGAAACGCGGGCAACCGCACAACGCGAAGGATGTTTCTTGATGAAAATCGTGATGGCTATCATCAAGCCGTTCAAACTCGACGAGGTGCGCGAAGCGTTGACCTCCGTCGGTATCCAGGGCCTGACCGTGACCGAAGTCAAAGGTTACGGCCGCCAGAAGGGGCACACCGAAATCTACCGCGGAGCGGAATACGCGGTGAGCTTCCTTCCCAAATTGAAGGTCGAGGTCGCTGTGCCGTCCGACATGGTCGACAAGACCATCGAGGCAATCGCCGGGGCCGCAAAGACCGGGCAGATCGGCGACGGCAAGATCTTTGTCTACACCATCGACCAGGCGGTGCGCATCCGTACTGGCGAGAGCGATGGCGAAGCACTTTGATGTACAGGGGAAATGATCACATGATTCGCAAACTCACGACTGCGGGCGTTACCGCCCTCTCAGCCGTTGCGCTCGCCTTTCCGGCGCTCGCGCAGACGGCGACCGAAGCGGCGCCGGCCGCAGCCACGACGATGGACAAGGGCGACACGGCCTTCATGATGATCGCCACCGTGCTGGTGCTGTTCATGATCCTGCCGGGTCTGGCCTTGTTCTACGGCGGCCTCGTGCGCGCAAAGAACATGCTGTCCGTGCTGATGCAGTGCACGATGATTACCGCGGTGGTGATGGTCGTGTGGACGCTTTACGGCTACTCGTTCGCCTTCGGCGGCGGCACCAGCCCGTTCTGGGGCGGCCTCGGCAAGCTGTTCCTGTCCGGCGTGACAATGGACAGCGAGGCGGCGACCTTTACGGATGGCGTGGTCATTCCGGAGTACGTGTTCATCGTCTTCCAGATGACCTTTGCGGCAATTACGCCGGCGCTGATCGTCGGTGCCTTTGCCGAACGTGTCCGCTTCAGCGCGGTCATCGCGTTCGTGGTTCTTTGGGTCACCTTCGTCTACTTCCCGGTCGCCCACATGGTTTGGGATGGGTCCGGCCTGCTGTTCAACCTCGGCGCGCTTGACTTCGCCGGCGGTACGGTCGTCCACATCAATGCCGGTGTCGCGGGCCTGATTGGCGCGATCCTGGTTGGCAAGCGTACTGGTTACGGCAAGGACATGATGGCTCCGCATTCGATGACCCTGACTATGGTCGGTGCTTCGATGCTGTGGGTCGGCTGGTTCGGCTTCAATGCCGGATCGAACCTTGAAGCCAATGGCGGCGCAGCGCTCGCCATGATCAACACGTTCACTGCAACGGCGGGCGCGATTCTCGCCTGGTCGGTGGTGGAAACCATGGTCAAGGGCAAGGCCTCGATGCTCGGTGCGGCTTCGGGCATGGTTGCCGGCCTCGTCGCTGTGACCCCGGCAGCTGGTTCGATCGGCCCGGTCGGCGCCATCGTGCTTGGCGCGATCGCCTCGGCGGTGTGCTTCTTCTTCGTCGACGTGGTGAAGAACAAGTTCGGTTATGATGACAGTGCGGACGTGTTCGGAATCCACGGCATCGGCGGCATCATCGGTGCGCTGGGAACCGGCGTTCTGACGGCGCCGGGCCTCGGCGGCACCGGTGGTGAGGATTTCTCCATCGCCTCGCAGGTGTTCATCCAGGCGGAAGCCGTCCTCGTGACCATCGTGTGGTGCGGCGTCATCTCGTTCATCCTCTACAAGGTGGTGGATGCTGTCATCGGACTGCGGCCGAGCGTGGAAGACGAGCGCCAGGGTCTCGACCTCACCTCCCATGGCGAGGCAGCCTACCACAGCTAAACAGACCGGGCCGCGGCGGCAGCGCCGCGGCCCACAATTCCCGTCGCAGCGCCTTGCTGGTGCTGTTTTTGACCCGGCTTCGGCCGGGTTCTTTTTTGCCCTGAAATTATGCAGTAGCAGTCATTTCGAACAGTATTTGCCCAAATAATATGCATTCCGGAAAAACTGTCGGGCCCGCAAGCCTTAGACTGCGGCGTTTGCATGTTTGGCATGCGAATTGAATTCAAAACCGTCACAGAACCGCGAAAAGCGGTCAAATCACTACGACGGGACAATGCACATGCAAGAGAATCCTATTGGAGGGGACGTCTTTTTCGTCCTTCTCGGCGCCATCCTCGTATTCGCGATGCATGGCGGTTTTGCCTTTCTCGAAGTCGGGACCGTTCGCCACAAGAACCAGGTCAATGCGCTGGTCAAGATCCTGGTGGATTTCGCCATCTCGACGATTGCCTATTTCTTCGTCGGTTTCGCGGTTGCCTATGGCGTCACCTTTTTTGCCAATGCGTCGGTGCTGTCCGGCTTGGAAGGCGGCGAAGTGTTCCTTCCGCAGGGCTTCACGCTGGTGAAATTCTTCTTCCTGACGACATTCGCCGCCGCGGTTCCGGCGATCATTTCGGGCGGCATTGCCGAACGCATGCGGTTTGCACCGCAATGCTTTGCCACAGCGGCACTGGTCGCCCTGGTCTATCCCCTGTTCGAGGGGGTCGTGTGGAACGGTAATTTCGGCATCCAGGCGCTGGTCAAATCGACTTTTGGCGCTCCGTTCCATGATTTCGCAGGGTCGGTAGTCGTTCACGCGGTCGGCGGCTGGATCGCGCTCTCCGCCGTGCTGCTGCTGGGCGCGCGTCTTGGCCGGTACACCGCTTCGGGCAAGTCGAACGGCATTCCGCCGTCTTCGTTGCCGTGGCTGGCACTCGGCTCATGGCTGTTGTGCACCGGTTGGTTCGGCTTCAACGTGATGAGCGCGCAATCGATCGGCGGACTGTCGGGGCTGGTGGCGCTCAATTCGCTGATGGCGATGGTCGGCGGCATCGTCGCGGCGCTGATCGCTGGACGCAATGACCCGGGTTTCGTGCACAACGGAGCGCTGGCGGGTCTTGTCGCAGTTTGCGCGGGATCGGACATCTTTCATCCAGCGGGCGCGCTGATCGTAGGCGGCGTTGCGGGTTTCGTGTTCGTCAAGGGCTTCACCTGGTGCCAGGAAAAGCTCCATATCGACGACGTGCTCGGCGTCTGGCCGCTGCACGGGCTGTGCGGGCTGTGGGGCGGAATCGCCGCCGGCATCTTCGGTCAGCAGGCGCTTGGCGGTTTGGGCGGCGTGACCTTCCTGGGCCAGTTGTTCGGCAGTCTTGCCGGCGCGGCCTACGCGGCGGCGGCCGGCTTCATTGTCTACGGTCTTCTCAAATCGGGAATGGGCTTACGCCTGACCGAGGAAGAAGAGATGCGCGGCGCCGATCTCTCGATCCACAAGATCGGCGCAAATCCTGAGGCCGAGATCAGGCGCGCCTGACGCAAAACGAGAGTGTTTGAGCGGGCCCTGGACGCGAGTTGCCCGGGCCCGTTCTTTGTCCGTCCGGCCCCATGGTTAATGGGGCCTTAACCTTCCCGGATTTAGGGTTGCGTCCAGGATCATGTCGGCGTCGCGTGCGGCGCTGGTCGTCGGATGCCTTGCGACCTGTCGGGACAGGACACCGAAGGCGCCGACTAAGAACCGGGATTGAAGATGCGCTCAGCCTATTCCGAACCCGTCGGCTTTGGTGAAACGCGGCACGGACTGCCGGGATTTCTCCGACGGCAGGCACTCAGGCTTGCAGGCCTCGGCCTGTTTGGCGCTGTGGTCTTCGCGATCGCCAGTGTCGCAACCTGGAACGTGGCGGATCCGAGCCTCAGCCACGCGACCGACAACCTTGTCACCAATGCAGGTGGATATCCCGGTGCGGTCGTTGCCGATCTGTTGATGCAGTTTTTCGGACTAGCGGTTGTCGCGCTGGTCGTCCCTGTCATCGTCTGGGCCTGGCTGCTTGCTGCCGGCCGGCCGCCCGCCCGCGCCTGGCGCAGGGTCGCGGCGTGGCTTGGCTATGCACTGGTTGCCGCCGGCGTCTTTTCCTGTATTTCGCCGCCCGCAACCTGGCCGCTGCCGACCGGGCTCGGCGGTGTTTTCGGGGACATGGTGCTGAAACTGCCGGGGCTTGTATCCGGCGGATATCCGACAGGTTTTTTTGCGGTCCTGGTGGCGCTGGCGCTGCTGGCGCCGACCGGCTGGCTGTTTTGGCAGGCCTGCGGATTGTCAGCGCTTCCAGCGTCGCAGGCGGGAACATCCGTCGGCAAGGGGTCGCCGGCCCGCGAAGGTGATATCGACGATGAAGACGACGATTACGGATTCCAGGCGCTTGGGCAATTGACCCACTGGTGGCTTTCGGCCCGCGGTTTCGTTCGCCGCATGACCGGGCTCGGCGCGCGCACGCGCCAAAGCGCCGCCCGGTATCGTGACAACGAAGACGACGATTACCTCGCGGCGCTCGTTCCCGGCGATGAAGGCCGAGTCGAACCGGAATTCGCCGGCGAGATGCCCGGGATCGGGGCAGCAATGCACCGCGTCGATTCCATAGTCGACGACGATGACGACGCGCCGCTGCGGACGGAGCCGCGGAACGTGGAACAAACGAGTCTGCGGGTCGATACGCCGGCCTCGGCGCCGAGGCCGGGTACGCGCATCCGGCGCGAAGCACAGGCAACCCTGATTCCGTCGAGCGAGTTCGAACTGCCGTCCCTGCATTTCCTCTCGGAAGCCAAGAGCGTCTCGCGCATTCCGGAGCATTCGAAGGATGCGCTGGAGCAAAATGCCAGGCTGCTGGAAGGCGTGCTGGAGGATTTCGGCGTGAAAGGCGAGATCATCCATGTCCGGCCGGGCCCGGTTGTGACGCTTTACGAGCTTGAACCGGCGCCGGGTGTCAAGTCTTCGCGCGTGATCGGGTTGGCGGACGATATCGCGCGGTCCATGAGCGCGATCGCAGCGCGTGTGGCGGTGGTGCCGGGGCGCAACGCCATTGGCATCGAGTTACCGAACTCGAAGCGCGAAACCGTTTATCTGCGCGAACTGCTGGCAAGCCGCGATTTCGAGGATACAAAGGCGAAACTGGCCCTGACGCTGGGCAAGACGATCAACGGCGAGGCGGTGATCGCCGATCTCGCCAAGATGCCACACCTGCTGGTGGCGGGCACCACGGGCTCCGGCAAGTCGGTAGCGATCAACACCATGATCCTTTCGCTGCTCTACCGGATGACGCCCGAGCAGTGCCGGTTGATCATGATCGATCCCAAAATGCTTGAGTTGTCGGTCTATGACGGCGTGCCGCATCTTCTGACGCCCGTGGTGACCGACCCGAAAAAAGCGGTGGTCGCGCTGAAATGGACGGTCCGCGAAATGGAGGACCGCTACCGCAAGATGTCGAAGGTCGGTGTGCGCAACATCGACGGTTTCAACCAGCGTGTCGCCCAGGCGGAAAAGAAGGGCGAAAAAATCAGCCGCACTGTGCAGACCGGCTTCGACCGCGAAACCGGCGAGGCGATCTACGAGACCGAGCAGCTCGATCTCGCGCCGATGCCGTTCATCGTAGTCATCATCGACGAGATGGCCGATCTGATGATGGTCGCGGGGAAGGACATCGAGGGCGCGGTTCAGCGGCTTGCGCAGATGGCGCGCGCGGCCGGCATCCATGTCATCATGGCAACGCAACGCCCATCTGTGGATGTCATCACCGGTACGATCAAGGCAAATTTCCCGACCCGTATCTCGTTCCAGGTGACCTCCAAAATCGACAGCCGCACGATCCTCGGCGAGCAAGGCGCGGAGCAGCTTCTCGGCATGGGCGACATGCTCTACATGGCAGGCGGCGGACGAATCCAGCGCGTCCATGGGCCGTTCGTGTCCGACGAGGAGGTCGAAAAGGTCGTACAACACCTGAAGATGCAGGGTGTGCCGGAATATCTCGACTCGATCACCGAGGAAGACGAAGACGAGGACGACTCGGGCAGTACCGGCGGCGGCAGCTCGGGGAATCTAGGCGATTCGGACGATCCCTACGATCAGGCGGTCGCGGTCGTGTTGCGGGACGGCAAGGCCTCGACCAGCTATATCCAGCGGCGCCTCGGTATCGGCTACAACCGGGCCGCATCGATCATCGAGCGAATGGAAGAAGAGGGAGTTGTGGGGCCAGCCAATCATGCCGGAAAGCGCGAGATTCTAGTCCCGCAGCAGGATGAGGATCCATTCTAAGCATTGCCGGCGATGGATCGCCGAACGGTCAAAGTTCGGCCCCTTTCGACCGGTAGGCGAAGTCACAACCAGCGATGATACGTTCCAATCGAGGTGCTTCAACATGACATCAGCCACAAGCGGCTCACGATTTCGCCGGCATCTGTACGCTGCAGCGGTCGCGGGGCTCGCGGCCTTGGCCACGACGGCCGGCAACGCCGCCGCGCAGGTCAATTCCTCGGCACAGAAGATCGCGGACCATTTTTCCGCGGTTAAAACCATGTCGGGCGAATTCGTTCAGTTCGGTCCGCGCGGCGAGCAGACCGCCGGAACATTCACGATCGAGCGCCCCGGCAAGATCCGGTTCGACTACGAGGCGCCGGCCGCGTTCAAGGTTGTTTCCGATGGTCGCCACGTGCTGCTCAACAACAAGAAGCTCAAGACCTACGACACCTACCCGCTATCGAAAACGCCGCTGAAGATGCTGCTCGACGAGCATATCGACCTATCGAATGGCAATGTGGAATCGGTGCGCGAGGAGGAGGATCTGACAACCATCGTGCTATCTGACAAATCGGTATTCGGAAATTCGAAGCTGACGATGATGTTCGATCCGAAGTCATTCGAACTGCGTCAGTGGACGATTACCGACGCCCAGGGCAAGGACACGACCGTGATGATCTTCAACGTGAAGGACGGCGTGGCGGTCGATCCGGGACTGTTCAAGATCGACTATCGCAAGGCCGCCGATTCGGCGGCCAGAGGCCTCGGCAACGGACGCTGAGTTGGTTTGAAATCTGTGGAACACCGACGGGTCCGCTGCCACGCGGGCCCGTTTGCTTGAACGGCATCTTTAATCCTGCCAGATTGCAGCCTCGCCGCCTCTTTCCCGGACATTGCTGACATGCCGTTTTCGATCGCAACCTGGAACATCAACTCGGTTCGGCTGCGCCTGCCGCTGGTGGTAAAATTCTTGACCGAGCGTCAGCCGGATGTGTTGTGCCTGCAGGAAACCAAGTGTCCGAACGACCAGTTTCCGGCCAAGGCGTTCCGGGCGATTGGCTACGAGCATATCGAGATCAACGGCCAGAAGGGCTATCACGGCGTTGCCACGATCGCGCGGCGGCCGATCGCCCTGGCCGAAAAACGCGAATATTGCGCCATGGGCGACACGCGCCACTTGTCGGTTACGGTCCGAGCCGGCGACAAGGACGTGCTGATCCACAATTTCTACGTTCCCGCCGGCGGCGACGAACCGGACCCCGAGATCAATCCGAAATTTCGCCACAAGCTCGACTTCCTTGATGAAATGCGTGCCGTGCGGGCGGATCAAACGGCCGGTTCGGCTAGCGTCCTGGTTGGCGATCTCAACATCGCGCCACTGGAAACCGACGTCTGGTCCCATAAGCAGTTGCTCAAGGTCGTCAGCCACACCCCGGTCGAGACCGAAACGCTCGAGGACCTGAGACAGAAAGGCGGTTGGGTGGATCTGATGCGCCGGCATATTCCGCCGGAGGAGCGGATCTTCACGTGGTGGAGTTACCGAGCGCGCGATTGGGACATATCGGATCGCGGGCGTCGGCTTGACCATATCTGGTCGTCGGAGAACCTTGCTCCAGACCTAGCCGTAGTCGAAGTTCTGCGTGAGGCGCGTGGCTGGGAACGGCCATCGGACCATGTTCCCGTCATTGCCCGGTTCGACCTGAATTAGGGCACCACGCAATTCGCCAGGGTGACCGAATCAGTCGTCAAAGCGGTGCTTGAGATGAGCAACCTGCTCGGTGAGCGATCTGAGTTCCGCTGCCATTCGCGCATGGAGCTTCTGCGCCAGCACAGGGTATTCTTCCAGCACGCGGCGAAACTGGGGCCGGTTCAGGCGGATAAGTTCGGCATCGGATCGGATCACAGCTGTGGTCCGCCGCTTGACCGGTGCGATCAGCGCAAACTCACCCAGGATGGCGCCGGGACCGACCGTCCTGACAAGCTGCTTCTTGCCGTCACGCGTTTCGACGATATCGACTTCGCCAGAAGTCACGATGAAGGCGCAATCGGCGAGCGCGCCTTCACGGTAGAGCTCGCGACCAGCGCCCAAGCGCATGTTCTCGGCGCCAAAAGCAAGCAGGCGCAGCTGCTCATGCGACAAATCCTGGAGCAATGCGACAGCGGAAAGGACGCGGATATCGTCGTCGAGCGCCATTTTTCCACTGTCTCCCGCCGGATTCTACAAAGAAATTGGCTGGCGGGCGCGGCGCCGTCAAGGAACCAGCTTGTATCCCCCGCTTTCTGTCACAAGTATTTCGGCATTGGAAGGATCACGTTCGATCTTCTGACGTAGCCGGTAAACGTGGGTTTCGAGCGTATGGGTGGTGACACCGGAGTTGTAACCCCAGACCTCCTCAAGGAGCACATCGCGGGTGATGACCTTCTGGTCGGCCCGGTAGAGATACTTGATTATCGCCGATTCCTTTTCCGTCAGCCTCGTCTTGCCGCCGCGCTGGTCGATCAACAGCTTCTGGCTCGGCTTGAAGGTGTAAGGTCCGACGACGAAGGTGGCATCCTCGCTCTGCTCGTGCTGGCGCAGTTGGGCGCGAATGCGCGCCAGCAGGACCGCAAAACGGAAAGGCTTGGTCACGTAATCGTTGGCGCCGGCTTCGAGCCCCAGAATGGTATCGGAATCGGTGTCCTGGCCCGTCAACATGATAATGGGCGCCTTGAAGCCGCCCTTGCGCAGCAGCTTCACGGCCTCGCGTCCGTCCATGTCCGGCAGGTTCACATCCATGATGAGGATGTCGATTATGGCGTTGCGTGCGGTGTGCACGCCCTTGGTCGCCGTGGCCTCCTGAAGGACCTGGAATTCTTCGTATAATGAAAGCTGTTCGACCAGCGTCGAACGCAGGTCGTCATCGTCATCGACAATCAGAATTGTCCGTGCTGTCATATCTTGTTCCGTTTCCTGTCGAACCGGTTGATCCGCGTTATCTAACTCGTACCGGGCTCACTTGAAACCTGATCACCATGATTTGTAACACTTCACAGTTTTACTCCAAAAAAGGTGAAATGAAGATCAACGACCGGAAGACGAGTATGGGCTTGGCAGTCTTGACGGTTCGCGTGGCGCCAAGGGATCGCAGAAAAGGCCTGATCAATGTGGCCGGAACGGTCTTTCCATGCGCCCTCGGACGATCGGGCGTGACCGCGCGCAAGCGCGAGGGCGATGGCGCGACGCCGTTGGCGCGGATGGCTGTCCTGCACGGTTATGTGCGCGGCGACCGTGAAAAGCGGAAGACGGGTGGGCTGGCAGTGCGAATCACGCGTCTTGACGATGGCTGGTGCGATGCGCCGCGCGACGCGAATTACAACCGCCCGGTGGGCCTGCCATACCCGGCGAGTTCGGAACGGATGATGCGAGACGACCGCCTATACGATATCTGCGTCGTCCTCGACTGGAACGTAAGCTCGCGGCGGCGCAACCGGGGCAGCGCGATCTTCTTTCATCTGGCCAGGCCGGATTTCTCGCCAACCGAAGGCTGTATCGCCGTCCAACCGGCGGTAATGCGCCGGCTGCTGCCGCTCCTGAGGCGAGGAACGACCGTCAGGGTGCTGGGTTGAAGGCGATCAGTGGTCGCGGACGGTCCAATTCGCTAGCCCCACCAGCCAATGATTGCGCCCATGATCAGCGCGACTCCGAGCCAGTGACCGCTGTCGATCAGCGTCAGATCCCAGCCAAACGACTGGTAGCGCTGATTGACTGTCAGCGTTGTGGCGATAAAACCCAGCCAGACGAGCGCGCCGGAGATCATCCCACCGGTCAGGCTCATCCCGCCCGCATGCATCATCACGCCGGCAAGAACCCAAGCCATCACGAGTTCGCAGACGATGGACGTGATGAACAGAACCGGAGACATCTGGGCATCTTCGGGCTTGAGGCGCGCTGCCTTCATCCAGGGCTTGCCAAGGGAGCCGTAATAGATGGCGCCGAAAGCAAAGGCGGCGACGGCGGCGACGACAATAGCAATATAATTCGGGCTGGCGACTTCCATGGTGCACCCCTCCTCCTGGTTCGGGTCGACCGATGGGTGCCAACGATACCAATACCGGCGCGGTTGGCAATCGGGAGTTGCACACGGTTAGAAAATCCCGTGGACTTGGTCCTGAGCAACCTGCCCGTTTCGGGTAGCACGCCGGCTAAGGCGTCTTCGGCCTACGGATGAAGATCGCGAATGTGCCGTTGGCGTGCGCCATCAGGCTCTCGCCGACAAAAATATCCGCGTCGATGTTCGCAGTGGTGCGACCGCGATTGACGATTTTCGCGCGGCATACGATCTCACCGGGGGCGTGCACAGCCTTGAAGTAGTTGATCTTGATTTCAAGCGTCGCACAGGATTGCTCCGCATCAAGCGTTGAATAAACCGCAGCACCCATCGCCGTGTCAGCGAGGGCGTAGAGAACGGCGCCGTGGACGACCCCGGCGGAATTGAGATGATCGGAATCGATGACCAGGTGGCTTTCGGCGCTGCCTGTTTCGCCGCGCTTCAGCTTCAATCCGATCAGTGTTGCGAACGGCATGGGCATTGATCAATCTCCGGAATGCGACTGGCTGCTTGAAAATCGCCAGACCGTGGTGCGTTTGACCTCAGCGTCCTCGAGTTCCCGGGTCACGGGAACTTCGTAGACCGCAAGCTCCACAACGGCGTTACGGGGAAGATAGGCGCGCCCGGGATCGCCGATGATGACGGTGGCGCCGCGGCCGGCAAGTTTCCCGAACCAGGGCTGTAACCGGTCGGCGAGAAGTCGGTCGTAGAACACGTCGCCGGCAAGTATGATGTCCCACCCCTCGTCCTGGCCGATCAGGTCGGCGTGCACAGTGCGAATTTCGACGCCGTTGGTGGCGGCGTTGAGCGCGTTCGCCTCGGCACAGAAAGGGTCTATGTCGGCGGCGACCACGCTCGCGGCGCCGGCCTTCGCCGCGGCGATGGCGACGAGGCCGGAGCCCGATGCGAAATCCAGCACCGACTTGCCGCAAACGAGATGCGGATGATCGAGGACATGGCGGGCGAGGCCCTGGCCACCGGCCCATGCAAAAGCCCAGAATGGCGGTGGCAGACCGATTTCGGCCAGTTCCTGCTCGGTCTGTTTCCACAGATCGAATGCCTCGTCGGCCAGATGCAGATGGATCTCGGGAACATGCGGCGGGGCGATCACTGCCGTGTTGGCGAGGATGAACGCCCGTGCGTTGTCCGGCCCGAGCGGGCGGTTGCGGACCCGTGTCACGCGGTTACCGTTATGGTGCCGGATCGAGGCCGCCCATGCGGCAGATTTCGCGCCATTCATCGGCACTGACCGGCTGGACCGACAGGCGTGAATTGGTGACCAACGCCATGTTCGCCAACTTTGGATTGGCTTTGATCTCTGCCAGTGTCACCGGGTTCGGCATGTCGCGCACCGCACGTATGTCGACGCATTCCCAGCGCGGATCGTCGGTGGTGGAATCGGGGTGAACCTCGTTGCACACCTCCACGATACCGACGACCGCCAGACCTTCGTTGGAATGATAGAAGAAACCCTTATCGCCCAGTTTCATGGCGCGCATATTGTTGCGTGCCTGGTAGTTTCGCACGCCGTCCCATTGTTCACCTGCCGCGCCCTTGTTCTTCTGGGCGTCCCAGGACCACTTGAACGGCTCCGACTTGAACAGCCAGTAATTCATGACGGTGCATTCTCCCGATTCGGCGTGTCAGACATTTTCGGATTTCAGCGGACGCGACAAGAGAGCGTCTACGGCTTCGAGTACCGTTACTTTCCGGCCGAGCACCGCCGAGACAACTTCGACGATCGGCGCATCGATTCCGTGTCGGCGGGCCAGTTTTCCGGCAATTCCAGCTGTCGCCACGCCTTCGGCGAGCGGGCGGTTCGCAAGGTCCTCGCCGGCGCCCAGTGCCTGGCCATAAGAGAAGTTGCGCGACTGGGCAGAGCCACAGGTCAGGATCAGGTCGCCCAGACCAGACAGGCCCATCAAGGTTTCCGGGCGGGCGCCAAATGCAGCGGCGATACGGCGCATCTCGACAAAGCCGCGGGTGACCATCGCCGCCTGTGCGCTGGCTCCAAGCCCGGCACCGGCCACGGCGCCGGCCGCGATCGCCAGCACGTTCTTGAGCGCGCCGCCGATTTCCACACCCGTGATGTCGTCGGTGGAGTAGCAGCGGAATGCCGGCGCACTCAGCAGGACCGCGAGACGGACCGCGAGATCGCTATTTGCAGCAGCCACCGTCACCGCCGTTGGCAAGCCGCGGGCCACGTCGACTGCAAAACTTGGACCCGACAACGCCGCCGGCGGGTTCGAAGGCAGCAATTCGGCCGTGATCTCGGAAAGCAGCTTGCCGGTCGTGCTCTCGATGCCCTTGGCGCACACCACGACGGGGACGCCTTCGCCGACGCGGTCCCGCAGGCTGACGAGCAGTTTTCGCGTCGATTGCGCGGGAACGACGGCAAGGATGCAGGTCGCATCCGACAAGGCTTTGTCGAGATCGTCAGTCGCCGTCAGGGCGGCGTCCAGCCCGATACCGGGCAGGTAGCGGGGGTTTTGGCGGGTCGTATTGAGGCTTTCGACGATTTCCGGGTCGCGCGCCCAAAGTACGGGATCGTGACCGGCGCGAACCATCGTAGCCGCGAGGGCCGTACCCCAGGCGCCGCCCCCGAGCACCGCAATGCGCTGTTGCGTACTCACGCTTTCACACCCCTGCGGCCGGCCCCGATTCGCGGCGTCGCGCCGGTGTCGAGCGGCCAGCGCGCCCGCGGCGAAAAATGCATGGCGTCGAGGGGTGCCAATCCGGCACGAAGGCGTTCGATACCTGCCCAGGCTATCATCGCGCCATTGTCGGTGCACAAGTTGAGGGGCGGTGCAGCGAAGTGGAACCCGTGATCGCGGCAGGCGGCTTCGAGCATCGTGCGGATGGCTTGGTTGGCAGCAACCCCGCCGGCTACCACAAGGGCGGGTTCAGCGTGCCCTGGAAACGTTTCGCGGAAGCGGTTGAGGCTTCTCTTGATCCGGTCTTCCAGCGTTCGCACAACTGCGTGCTGGAACGAGGCGCATATATCGGCGACGTCGTTATCGCCGAGCGGCGCAATCTCGCTCGCCGCCTGACGCACAGCGGTCTTGAGCCCGGAAAACGAGAAATCCAGCCGCGCCTCGCCGTGAAGCGGGCGCGGAAAGGCAAAGCGGGCGGTATCTCCCGAAACCGCCGCGCGCTCGACGCTCGGGCCGCCGGGATACGGCAAGCCGAGCAATTTGGCGGTTTTGTCGAAAGCCTCCCCCAGGGCGTCGTCGATGGTCGTCCCCCAGCGTTCGTAATCTCCGACCCCACGCACCAACACAACCTGGGTGTGGCCACCCGAGACGAGCAGCAACAGATACGGGAATTCGCGGGCGTCGCCGGTCAACCGAGCCGTCAGGGCGTGACCTTCGAGATGATTGACAGGCAGCAGCGGTTTGCCGGTTGCCGCAGCCATGGCTTTCGCGGTCATCAGCCCGACGATCAGGCCGCCGATCAACCCGGGGCCAGCGGTAACGGCAATGGCATCGATGGCCTGGAGCGGCGTGCCAGCCTTCGCCAGGGCGGTCGCGACGATGTCGTCCAGCGCTTCGACATGGGCGCGCGCGACAATCTCGGGAACGACACCGCCAAAGGCCGCGTGATCGGCGATCTGGCTCAGAACGATATCGGAGCGGATCTCCGGTCCAGCCGGTACCGACCACGAGACGACGGCCGCGGCGGTCTCGTCGCAGCTTGTCTCGATGCCAAGTACAGTCAGTCGGTCGGTGGCCAGGTCCATGATTGCCGCAGCGCGCTTATCCCGTTAGACAGGCGTGGAAAAGAACGAAAGAACCGCCTAGCACGGACGTCCCTCAATGCAAACAGAGCCCCTGAAAATCGGCACGCGCGGCAGCGAACTGGCGCTGGCCCAGGCCCGCGAGACGCGGGCGCGCCTGATGGCCGCACATGGCCTGGCGGAGACCGACTTCGAGATCGTAGTCATATCCACCAGCGGCGACCGGATTCAGGACAGGCCGCTGAGCGAAGCCGGCGGCAAGGGGCTGTTTACAAAGGAAATCGAGGAGGCGTTGCTCGACGGCCGGATCGACGTTGCGGTGCACTCGTCGAAGGACATGCCGACTGCGCTGCCTGACGGACTTTACCTGTCTGCCTTTCTCGAACGCGAGGATCCGCGTGACGCATTTATCGGACGCACCGCCAGATCGATCGGCGAGCTTCCGCCGGGCGCCACCGTCGGTTCGTCCTCGCTGCGCCGCCAGGCGCTGATCCGCCACATGCGGCCAGATATCAACGTCGTGATGTATCGCGGCAATGTGCAGACGCGGCTGCGCAAGCTGGAGGAAGGTCAGGTCGACGCGACGTTGCTGGCCAACGCCGGTTTGCGGCGGCTCGGTCTCGCCCACGTCATAACCGACCTGATGGCGCTCGATACCTTTCCGCCCGCTCCGGGCCAGGGCGCGATTTGCATCGAATCGCGGACGGCAGACGCCCGGGTCGATGCCATGCTGGCGGCGATCGACCATGCGCCAACCCGACATGCGCTTGCCTGCGAGCGGGCGTTTCTAGCTGCGCTGGACGGTTCCTGCCGTACGCCGATCGCCGGCCATGCGAAACTGGACGGCGCGACGATCCGGTTCGATGGCATGATTCTCATGCCGGACGGTTCGCAAGTGCACAGCGTCAGCGATTCAGGGCCCGCGGCGGACGCGGCGTCGATCGGCCGGCGTGCTGGGGAAGACGTGCGCGCGCGCGCTGGCGAGTCGTTTTTCGAAGGCTGGTCGTGAATGGCGCGCCGCCTGCTCGTCACACGTCCGGAGCCCGGCGCATCCAAAACGGGCGAACGCCTTCGGACCCTTGGCTTCGATCCGGTCATACTGCCTTTGACCGAAATCGTTCCGTATCGGCCTGCGCCGGTCGATGATGCCGAATTCGAGGCGATCGCAGTCAGTTCCGCAAATGCGTTTCGCTATGCGCCAGACGATCTGACTGCGCGGCTCGGCAGGTTGCCATGCCATGCGGTTGGCAGCGCAACGGCGAGCGCGGCACGCAAGGCCGGATTTGTTGACGTTCTTGATGCAGGCGGAGATGGCGAAGCCCTTGCCGCCGTACTTTGCCGGCAACTCGGCGCCGGTGCGCGCGTTGCCTATTTGTGCGGTCGGGTGCGGACACCCGCGCTCGAGCAGACCCTCGAGAATTGCGGGATAGCGGTTACCGCATTTGAGACATATGACACGCGAAAAGTCAGTTACCTGACTGACGCTTTTAGCCGCACGTGCGGCACAGTTGAACTCGATGGCGTGCTTGTCTATTCCGTTGCCGGTGCGGACGCTGTCGCGGACTTGGTAAGACGGTCGGGTCTTGCGCAATACTTTGAAAGTACAACTTTTTTTTGCCTATCAAAGCGAATTGCATCGGTTCTTTCCGACAAGGGGATGCAAGAAATTAAGGTGTCCAAGGCCCCGACAGAGGCTGCGTTGTTTGATCTCCTGCGCAACACGCTTTGAGCTCCTCCCCATTTCGAGCCTTTGACGCAGAAACCTATATGCTATCAGAAAACAGGGTCGGCGCAGACAAACGCGGACTGACAATTGTATCCACAGCGGAGTCCCTGCATGGCCAAGACGCCCGGCAAACGCCATTCCGGTTCGAACAAGGAGCCGGTGACAATCGATCTCGCCAGCGATGACATCAAACATATCGACGACGCCTCGACCACCGAAAGCGATACGACGGAGTCCGATCTGGCTGCGCAGGACAACGGCGCCGGCGAGCCGGCTTCCACCGCCGATGAAGACGCGATGGCTGAAGACCGCGAAGACGCTGCAAGCGATGACGTGGCCGTCGGCGCTTTACGTCCGGCAGAAACGCCGTCTTCGGAAGCAGACGAAGAGACCGAATTGACGCGCGCGGCACAGGACTATGGCGCCGGCGACGCAGGCGAGTCCGGAGCCGAATCGGAATCCGTGGAAGCGCAAACCGAGGAAAAGGGTAGTGTTGCGCCAGGCCAGCCGCAACAAAGGTCCGGTGTGTTTCCCGCAATCGGCGGCGGTATTGTCGGCGCACTGATCGCCGCGGCGGCAGTTTACGGTGCATCCTATGCCGGGTTGATCCCGACGGGGACAGGCGGAAACAGGGCAGAGGTCGAGCAACTGAAGACCGAACTCGCCACCATGCGCGACCAACTGACGACGGGTGAAACCGCGTCGAAGGAGGCTCCGGCCGGCGTAGCCCAAGCACTCGAAGAAGCGCGCGGCGGGATCGATTCGCTGACGCAATCGATCGCCACGCTGCAGCACGATCTGGCCGATCTCAAGCAGGCGGTTTCTTCCGGCAATGCAGGCTCCGGGACCGGTGCACTGTCCGAAGCATCGGCCGCAAGGCTGGCCGACCTGGAAAACAGGATTGGAGCAATTGATGAGGCGGTCGAAACCCTGAAACAGGCGGCGGCGGATGCTTCCGGCAAGGCGAAGGAAGCGGCTAACATGGCCGCGAAAGCGGCCGGTACAGCCGACCAGGCGGCCACCGCCGCCAACGAGGCAGGCGGCCGAATCGCGGCGCTGGAAACCAGGATCTCCGATCTTGCTGGAAAAGTGTCGGAGGGATCCGGGCAGGAACAGGTGGCGCGCGCGGTTGCCGCAACAGCACTCAAGTCGGCGATCGATAGGGGAGCACCTTTCATGGGCGAACTGGAGACCTTCGCTTCAGTTGCCGGCGCTTCTGAGGCTATCGATTCCCTGCGTGGAATGGCGGCCGGCGGCGTTCCCACCCGTGGCGAGATATCTGAGGAAGCTCCAGCCGCCGCTTATGCGATGATCGAGGCCGGGCAAGCGCCACCGTCGGATGCAAGCTTGCTTGATCGTCTGACGGCAAGTGCGAAATCCCTGATCAAGGTGCGGCCGACCGGGAATGTCGAGGGCGAAAGCGTGGCCGCGGTCGCGGCCCGGATCGAGGCGGCCGTCAAGCGCGGCGACTATGCCAAGGCGCTCGACGAATATGACGGATTACCCGACGCGCCGAAACGGGCCGGTGCCAGCTTTGCCACCAAGGTCAAGGCCCGCATGGAAGCCGACCTGTTGGTCGAAGACGTGCTGTCATCAGCCCTGAACCCGCAGAATTGAGGACCGGCCGATGATTCGCATTCTTTTCTTCCTCGTTGTCGTTTTCGCGCTTGGGCTCGGTTTTGCCTGGCTGGCCGACCGGCCGGGCACGATGGTTGTCGAATTCCAGGGCATGGAATACCAGGTCACACTGCTTGTCGCGGCGGTCGGAGTCGTCGCCGTCGTTGTGGCGGTCATGCTGTCGTGGTGGGTACTTAAAAGCTTGTGGAACAGCCCGCGTGCCGTGTCGCGCTACTTCCGTGCGCGCAAGCGCGACCGTGGCTACCAGTCGCTGTCGACCGGGATGATCGCGGCCGGCGCAGGTGACGCGGAACTGGCACGGCGAATGAACAAACAGGCGCTGCAGAATCTCAGCTCGGATCAGGAGCCGCTGATCCATTTGTTGGAGGCGCAGACCCTTCTGCTTGAAGGCGATACATCAGGCGCCCGCAAGAAGTTCGAGGCAATGCTCAATGACCCGGAAACCCGGGTGCTGGGCCTGCGCGGCCTCTATCTGGAAGCCCAGCGCGAAGGAGAGCCGGCGGCGGCTCGCCACTATGCCGAGCAAGCCGCGCACGAGGCGCCGCAACTCGGTTGGGCCTCCAATGCGGCGCTCGAAGCGCGCGTCGCCGAGGGCGACTGGGACCAGGCCCTGCGACTGCTTGAGCGCCAGGGCTCGACCAGGCAGATCACCAAGGAAGCGGCCAACCGAAGGCGTGCCGTTCTGCTGACGGCACGGGCGATGGAACAACTCGATGCGGATCCGACAAACGCGCGCAACGCGGCGCTCGAAGCGGTGAAGCTTACGCCGGACCTGGTGCCAGCCTCGATCACGGCGGCGAAGGCGCTGGTACGGCTCAACGATTTCCGCAAAGCGGCCAAGGTGCTGGAAGCCATCTGGAAGAAGGAACCGCATCCGGAGGTTGCGCAGACCTATCTGCATCTACGCCCCGGCGATTCAGCCCATGACCGCCTGAAAAGGGCCCGCAAGCTCGAGTCACTGAGGACCTACAATCCGGAATCGTCGATGGCGGTTGCGCGAGCCGCCTATGAGGCCGGCGAATTCGACGAGGCGCGGCGCGCGATCGAATCCGCGCTCAAGCAGCAACCGCGCGAAGGAGCGTACCTGCTCCTCGCCGACATCGAGGAAGACGAGACCGGCGACCAGGGCCGGATCCGTCATTGGCTTGGCCAGGCGGTGCGTGCGCCTCGCGATCCGGCCTGGACCGCGGATGGCTATATCTCGGAAAAATGGGCGCCGTTTTCGCCCGTCACCGGCAAGATCGATGCGTTCGAATGGCGCGTTCCGGTCGAAAGGATAACACCCGCGATCGAAGCCGGGGAACCGGAAGAGGGCGAGCCGGCTATTCCCGCGATTCCGATCATGGTTCCAGCGGCGCCCGCGATAGACAAGACCGAACCGCCAGTTGATGTGGAAGTGATGCAGGAGACAGGCGGAATATCCGACGAATCGACTGTCATGGCTGCCGGCTCCGACGATGAACAGGCAATGGAATCGGCCGAAACGGCCGAAGCTCCGGCGGGCGAAGGTGCTGCCGATCGAAAGGCGCCACTGGCGCCGGAAGGGGAAGGTCCTTCAGGGGAATCCGAAATGGTCGAGATTCTGCCGCCGGATATTGCAGCCGAGAAGAAGAAGGTAGCGGAAAAGGAGATCCACCCGCAGCCGGACGACCCGGGCGTCGATCCGAACCGGGCTCCAACGGAACCGACGTCCCGTTTCCGCCTGTTCTGAGCGATGCCGGGATCGCGCCATGGGAAAGGTTCCATTCGCCAAACCGATACGATAGATAACGAGGACCCCGACAGATCCTGAGACGCACCGCACTCCATGTTTGATCGTATTGCCGGATTCTTGCAGCGACTGGGTGACGGCCCCGCCAGCGACCGCCAGTTGACAGCCGATGATGCGCGCGTGGCGGCCGCTGCGCTGATGTATCATGTCATGGACGCAGACGGCGAACGGCGCGATGAGGAAAAGCGGGAACTCGTCCAGTCCATTGCGCAGGCATACGATCTGGAAGGATCGGAACTGAGCGCGGTTCTCGCCGCGGGCGAGGCAGCCAACAACGATGCCGTCGATCTCTATGCGTTTACGCGGGTGATCCTGCGCGACCTCGACGAACAGGCGCGGATAGAATTCATCGAGATCATGTGGGAGGTCGTTTATGCCGACGGGATCCTGCACGAGCTCGAGGACAACACCGTCTGGCGTGTGGCCGAACTGATCGGGGTATCGAACCGCGACCGTGTATTGTCGCGCCGCAGGGTCGCTAGCCGGCGCGGCGTGGCGCTGCCGACGGACGATGAAGGCCCGGATGACCGAGAATAAGGAAAAAATCCTGGTCGTCCTACATCAGGAACATTCCAGCCCTGGCCGCGTGGGCCAGATATTACGCGAACGCGGCCATGTCCTCGATATCCGCCGCCCACCGCTTGGCGATCCCCTGCCCGAGACCCTGGAAGACCACGCCGGCGCCGTCGTTTTCGGCGGACCGATGAGCGCGAACGATCCGGAAGACTACGTCCGCCGCGAAACCGAATGGCTGAAGGTGCCGCTTAAAGAGGACAAGCCGTTTCTGGGGATCTGCCTTGGCGCGCAAATGCTGGTCAATCATCTGGGCGGCCGGGTCGAGGGCCGGGCCGATGGACATGTCGAGATCGGCTGGTATCCGTTGGAGGCGACCCCCGAAGGCGAGGCGCTGATGGACTGGCCGGAGATGGTCTACCAGTTCCACCGCGAGGGATTTTCCCTGCCGCACGGCGCGACGTTGCTGGCGCGGGCGGATGCCTATCCCAATCAAGCGTTCCGCTATGGGGACAATGCCTGGGCAATCCAGTTCCACGCGGAGCTGACGCGGGTGATGATGCACAAATGGGTGGTGCGCGGCGCGCACCGTTTCGTGCTGCCCGGCGCACAGCAGGGCCGCGACCACCTGGAAGGCCGGCTCGTCTGGGATGACCGGTTGAGGGCCTGGCTCGGCGAATTTCTCGCCACCGTATTTCATATGCGCGACCAGAACGCTGTCTAGATGGTGTCCATCCCGAAGCGAAACGCGTCAACTGCGGCCGTCGAGATGGCGGGCGTGGCGCAATTGCGGAAATAGCCAGGCCCACAGGCCTGCGACACCGACGGCCCCGATACCACCGAAAACGACCGCCGGAACCGTGCCGATCAATGCCGCCATGGTGCCGGCGCGGAATTCGCCAAGTTCATTGGACGCGCCGACGAAAACCATGTTGACGGCATTGACCCGTCCGCGCAGCCGGTCGGGCGTCCACAACTGGATCAGCGTTTCACGGACGTAAACGCTGATCATGTCGGCGGCGCCGAGCGCGGCGAGCGCGGCGATCGAAATCCAGGCAATGGTCGAAAGCCCGAAAATCGCAGTGAACACGCCGTAGAGGCCGACGAATAAAAACATGACCAGCCCGGCGTGATCACGTACTGGATGGCCAGTCAGCCAGACCGCCATTGTTACGGCGCCGACACCGGGCGCGGCGCGCAACAGGCCAAGTCCTGATGGCCCGAGTACCAGGATGTCGCGGGCATAGACCGGCAGCAGCGCGACCGCGCCACCCAAAAGGACGGCAAACAGATCGAGGGAGATCGCGCCAAGCACGATCTTTTCGCGCCGGATGTAGCTGAATCCGGCAAACACGGTCGACAGCGTAGGTCGCTCGGTCTCGCTGTGCTGTGCTGGTTTGGGGATGGACATCACGAGTAGACTGGCGGAAAGCATCATCGCGGTCGCGACTCCAAAGGCCGCCTCCGCCGACAATCCGTAAAGCAATCCGCCAGCGACAGGTCCGACGATGTTTGCCGTTTGCCAGGCGGAGGAGTTCCAGGCCACCGCGTTTGCGAAATCCTCGGCCGGTACGAGATTGGCCACCAGCGAGGCGGCGGCCGGGGCCAGAAAGGCGCGTGCGATGCCGAATATCGCGAGAAGGCCGAAGATCGGTGTCGGACTAGCAAGACCGCGCCAGGTAAGCCACAGAAGGATGATCGCGCAGACGGCTTCGAGAAGCGCGGACAGACCCATGATCAGCCGCCGCCCGAAACGGTCGGCGACAGAACCGGTGACAAGCACCAGCAGGAGCGACGGCGCAAACTGGGTCAATCCGACAAGGCCAAGATCGAAAGGATCGCGGGTCAGGTCATAGATCTGCCAGCCGACGGCGACCGACACGATCGCGGTGGAAAACGTGACCAGGAACCGCGACGCCCAGAACCGCAAATAGGCGGTGTGGCGAAAGGCGGCAAAGCGGTCTCCCGTCGGGGAAGGGTTGGCGACGGTCATCGGGTGATCCGTTTCATCAAGCGGGCCGGCGCGCCGGACAGCGGCAAAGGGCCTGTTGCGATAGCGTGTATCGACCTTCCGGAAAAGGGCGAACTTGCTCAGACGAAGCTTTGCGGATCGATGTCGACCTGGACGCGGATCTGACCGCGTGGTTTCGGGCCGGCCGCCAGCATGACCCGGATGTAGGCCTGCAAGTCGGCCTTGCGGTCGCCGTGGATCAGCAGGCGCCAGCGATGGCGACCCCTGACCAGCCCGAGGGGAGCCTCGGCCGGACCAAGCACGGCGATGTTGGCGGCTGCGGGCGCGGCGGCGCGCAAACCGCGCGCATGGCCCTGGGCTTCGGCGACGCTCGGCGCGGACACGATGATGGCCGCGAGCCGCCCGAACGGAGGCAGCTGGGCGCGCTCGCGCTCCGCAATTTCACGCCGGTAGAAATTTTCCGCGTCTCCGGAAATGATCGCGCGCATCACCGGGTGGTCAGGCTGGTAGGTCTGTATCAGGCCGACGCTACGCTTTCCGGTGCGTCCGGCGCGCCCTGTCACCTGCGCAAGCAGCTGGAAGGTGCGTTCGGCGGCGCGCGGATCGCCATTGGACAGGCCGATATCGGCGTCGATGACGCCAACCAGCGTCATGCCCGGAAAATTGTGACCCTTGGCCACGAGTTGGGTGCCGATGATGATGTCCGCATCACCACCGGCGATGGCCTCCAGTTCGAGGCGCAGACGCTTGACGCCGCCCATCAGGTCCGACGACAACACGATGATTCGGGCGTCGGGGAAGGACGCCGCCGTTTCCTCGGCAATGCGCTCGACGCCGGGTCCGCAGGCGACCAGATGGTCGAGTGTCCCGCACTCCGGGCACGCCTGCGGCTTCGGTTCGTGGTGACCGCATTGATGGCATATGAGTTGGCCGCGGAAACGGTGCTCGACCAGCCAACTTGAGCAATCCGGGCAGCGGAACCGGTGGCCGCACACGCGGCACAGCGTCAACGGAGCATAGCCGCGGCGATTGAGAAACAGCAGCGATTGCTCGCCCTTCTCTAGCGTCTGGCGGACGGCATCGACCAGGACCGGCGACAGAAAGCCGCCGCGTTGGGGGGGATTGCTACGCATGTCGATTGCGCGTAGCGCAGGCAGGGCGGCTTCGCGATAGCGACTGGACAGCACCATGCGCTCGTAGCGGCCGTGATCGGCATTGACCCGGCTTTCCACCGAGGGTGTCGCGGATGCCAGCACGACCGGAAAACCGCCGACATGCGCGCGAACGACGGCCATGTCGCGGGCGTTGTAAAACACGCGGTCCTCCTGCTTGTAGGCTGCGTCGTGCTCTTCATCTACGACGATCAGGCCCAGTTCGGCGAAGGGAAGAAACAGGGCGGATCGTGCGCCGGCGACGACACGAACGCGACCGTCGGTCACCTGGCGCCACACGCGTTCGCGCATTTTGGGCGCGAGGTCGGAGTGCCATTCGGCGGGACGGGCAGCAAAGCGATCGTGGAACCGGTCGAGAAAAGCCTGGGTCAATGCAATTTCTGGCAGCAGGATCAGCACCTGTTTTCCGGCTCGCAGGGTTTCGGCTATCGCTTCGAAGTAGACTTCGGTCTTGCCGGAACCGGTTACCCCGTCGAGCAGGGTAACGCTGTAGCCCGCAGCCGCGATCTTGTGCCGCAACTGTTCGGCTGCCGCAGCCTGGCCGGTGGTCAGTTCGGCAGGCGCATAGTCGGGATCGGGCGCGGCGACGACCGGTTGCGGGGGAATGGCGACGGTCTCGAACACACCCTGGTCGCGCAAACCATCGATCACGGTCAACGAGACGCCGGCGGCGTGCGCCAGACCGGAACGAGTCCAGGCCAGACCGTCGGACGCCTGTTCGATAACGCGCCGCCGTGCCGACGTCATGCGTTCGGGACGGGAATCCGTAATGCACAAGCCTTCCGTCGGCAACTCGGGATCGAAGGCGGCGGGAACGCGCAGCACCATGCGCGCGACCATGCCGGGAGGGGACAATGTCCAGGCCGAAACCCATTCGATGAAGCGGCGCATGTCGGCGCTGACCGGCGGGCAGTCGAACAGCTCGCTGACAGGTCGCAGTTTTTTTGCATCGACCTCGCCGCCTTCGCCATCCCAGACCAGACCGGCAACTTCGCGCGGACCGAGCGGGACGCGCACGATCGACCCGGGGACCGGATACATCCCGTCCGGAACGCGGTAGGTGTAAGGTCCTTTCGCCGGGGTAGGAACCAGTACGGGGACTGATCGGGTTTTATGCGAATCTGTGGTCATCACGGGTGACCTTGCCCCGAGTTTCGGTTAAGGGGAAGCCGAACAATGTGGCGAGGGCCTGAAGGTCCTGCCAGCAGCGCATACGGGAGCGAACAGATGAAATTCTTTGTCGACACAGCCGATGTCAGCGAAATCCGCGAACTCGCCGCAACCGGACTCCTTGATGGCGTAACGACCAATCCGTCGCTGATCATGAAATCGGGACGCAACATCACGGAAGTCACCAAGGAGATTTGCGGGATCGTCGATGGCCCGGTTTCCGCCGAAGTCACAGCGACCGACTATGACGGCATGATCCGCCAGGCCGATATCCTGTCGAGGATTGCCGACAACATCTGCATCAAGGTGCCGCTAACGTTCGAGGGGCTGAAAGCCTGCAAGACACTGAGCTCGGATGGCCGGATGACCAATGTCACGCTGTGCTTCTCGGCAAACCAGGCCCTTCTCGCCGCAAAGGCCGGCGCCACATTCATATCGCCGTTTCTCGGCCGCCTCGATGATATCGGGCTCAATGGCATGGAACTGATCAGCGAAATCCGGACGATATACGACAATTACGATTTCAAGACACAGATACTCGCCGCCTCGATCCGGACCGTGAACCACGTCAAGGAAGCGGCGCTTATCGGCGCCGACGTGGCGACGGTTCCGCCGGCAACCCTGAAGGCGTTGGTCAAACACCCGCTGACCGACAAGGGCCTCGAGGCCTTCCTTGCAGACTGGGCGAAAACCGGCCAAGATATCGGCTGATATCGCGCGGCCGAAATAGCTGCCCGCGGTATAAAAAATACCGGAAATCATGATCCTACGGACGCCGAAATCCCGGCGTCCACCCATCCGTCGAAAGTTTTGCTTAACGCTATCGCGCTATCAGCATTAGACGTCGGATAGGACCACATGTCGGGATTGCGGGAAAGCGATTGGCTGGTATCGGCCGGGTACGAGAACTCGGATGATGTCGTGCGGCACCAATTCGGTATGCTGGCTTCGACGGTCCCTGTTCTTTATCTTGGATTATTCCTGTCCGCATTCGCCAGCACCGCGATACTGACCACGGCCGCGCCACTGCATTTGGCGATTTTTGCGCCGGCTATTTTCCTTGTCATAGCGGCCTGGCGAATCCCGCTCTGGCTCAAGCGACGGCGTGAAATTATCGACATCGCTAAGACACGCCGCCTATTACGCCGGCTGGCGGTTTTTGTGCCGACCACGGCGGGCGTGATGTTGTTGTCGGTCTCCGCTCTGACCGCGATCCATGGGACCGAGAACCTCAGCCTGGCGATGGTCGCCTGCATTTCGGTTTACGCCATCCTCGTCAGCTCCACGTATACGCTCCTTCCCGCCTGCGCCATTCTGGTGTTCGTCGCCGTGCAGCCCGCGCTGTATTTTCCCGCAATCTGGCAAGGATCAGTCCTTCTTGTCGGCCTCGCCGTCCTGTCGTCGGGCATCATGGCCAGCCAGGCATTCATCATCGTGCGCCAGTTCGGGCTGTTTGTCCGGCTCGCGGATTCGGAACGTGCGGCCAGGGACGGCATGAAGAAGATGGCTTCGGCCGACCAGATCAAGGCGCAGTTCCTTGCAAATATGGGGCACGAGATCCGGACCCCGCTCAATGGCGTATTGGGCATGGCGGAATTGTTGGCCCGTTCGCCGCTTGGCGAGCGCCAGCAAGGATACCTGTCCGCGATCGTGGATTCGGGAAATCGCCTGCTCCGCACGATCAACAATATCCTCGACTATTCGAGAATTGATGCCGGGTTGCTCGTGCTCGACGAGACGCACTTCAGGCTTGCCGACGTGATCGAGGACGTCGTGCATCAGGTCAGCGAGCACACCGCGAAAAAGCAGATCGAAATCATCCAGCGGATCGACCCCAACCTGCCGGAATACCTTTGCGGCGATGCGGCCAGGATTCACCAAATCGTGGGAAACCTAGTTTCCAATGCGGTCAAGTTCACCGATGCCGGTTACGTGCTTGTCGACGCGAGCGGGTCGGTTTCGCACGGGACAGCAAACGTCACGATCCGGGTCGAGGACACCGGGGCTGGTATCCAGGCGGAACGGCTGCCGGAGATCTTCAGGCAATTTGCACAAGCCGACGAGGTTTCGACGCGCGGGCGCAAGGGAACTGGTCTCGGTCTGGCGATCGCTGCCCGGCTGGTCCAGCTCATGGGCGGCGAAATCGGCGTGGAAAGCGAAGCCGGTGACGGTTCGACCTTCTGGCTGACCATACCGTTGAAAATCCATGAAGTGGCGGACATGCCCAGCCATGTCCCGATCGACATATCGGGCGCGCGAATTCTCGTGGTCGACGACAACGAGATCAACCGGTCGATCATGGCCGAGCAACTGAGATTCTGGGAATTCGATTGTGTGGCGGTGGAAAGCGGACCCGTCGGCCTAGCCCTGATCGAGCATGCAATCAAAGTCGATGCGCCGGTCGATTGCGTTATCCTCGACTACCTGATGCCGGACATGGACGGACTGGATATTGCCAGAGCCATGCGCAACCAACCGCTGATGGCCGACATACCCTTGATCATGCTCAGTTCGGTCGACGATATCGATCTCGAAAATCAGGATTTTGATCCCCGGCTGATCACGCTGCTGAAAAAACCGGCCCGGTCGGCGACCTTGCGGCAGGCAATCGTGGACATCATCCAGGAAGCGCGGAACCTGGCACCGAAGGAGACTGCGCAGGATGATGCCGGCCGAATGCAGGCGCCGGAAGCGGACACATCGGAATGGATATCGCGGGCCCGTTCATCGACATACAGACCGGCCGAAAAAATCGACGTTCTCGTGGCGGAGGACAACGAGGTCAACCGGACCGTGTTCGATCAGATCCTCGTGTCAACGGGACTTCGCTACAAGATCGTGCCGAACGGCAAGAAGGCCGTGGAAGCCTATCTTCAGCAAATGCCCAAAATCGTCCTCATGGATTACGAAATGCCGGAAATGAGCGGATTGGAAGCGACCCGGCGGATCAGGACGATCGAAAGCAATATTGGTCACCGCGCCACCATCATTGGCGTGACAGCGCATACCCATGACCGGCAGACCGGTCTCGACGCAGGCATGGACGGCCACATTTCCAAGCCGATCTCACCGCGTTCTTTGCTTGAGGCGATTGCGCGGGAAACGCCGCACAATATCCACATTGAAGCCGGCTGATTGTCAGGAGCCGGATTTGCCGGCCTTGCGGATGTCGATGATGATTGCCAGACGAAGGACTTCGGCCAGTTCCCGGGCGGCGCGGTCCTTGGCCTCTCGTTCGGCCCGATAGTCCGCGAAGGGCTGGATCGGGTGATCGAAGGAGGCGGATACCGCGCGCGAGCCGGTTGCAACGACGCTGCCATCGGCGGTGTTGTGGATCTGGTACCGACCGGTCATCAAGATGCCACCCGCGGTGGGTTCCTGATCCACCGTAGTGGTCTGGACGACCGCAACGGATTCGGTCTGGCTGACCACCGACAAATTGACCTTGTAGGCTGGATTCGCCGGCTGACCTCGACCGCCATTGATGAGGAAGATCAGATGGTTGCGGACTTCCTGCGCTTCACGGGTGCTCACCGGGGCGAATTCCAGGGAAACCGCGCGCGCATCGCCGGGATCAACGGCGCCGGTCTCCATCCGCCCGGCCGATCCGTAGAGCGGCTCAACCTTGCAACCGGCTGGCGCGGCCAGGACAGCGAGCGCCAGCGCGGCCGGCAACAAGCGGTGATATCGGCGACGGAGCGGGTCAGATGACAACATTGACGATCCTCTGCGGCACCACGATGACCTTGCGCGGCGGCTTGCCCTCCAGGGCCTTCTGGACTAAGTCCAGCGCCAGCACCGCAGCTTCGACGGCAGCATTGTCCGCGTCGCGCGCGATTGTCAAATCGCCGCGCTTCTTGCCGTTAATCTGTACGGGAAGGGTGACCTCGTTTTCGGTCACGAGCGCCGGATCGTAGTGCGGCCAGGGCTGTTCGGCCACCATCGCGCTGCTGCCGATCGCCGACCAGCATTCCTCGGCCAGATGGGGCATCATCGGCGCGAACATGATCACCAGCATTTCCGCGGCCTGGCGGCAGGCTGCAACCGTTTCATCGTCAGAACTGCCCGCCGCAACATCCGCGAAGGGCTGCGAAATGGCATTGATGAACTCGTACAGACGCGCAACCGCCTTGTTGAACGCCAGTTTCTCGATGTCCTCGCCGACGGCCTTGACCGTTTTGTGCGCAGCTTTCGAGATTGCCAGCGCCGGACCGCTGCGGCCCGCCGCGGGTTGTGCGTTGGCGAGTAAGGGCGCCACATCTCCCAGCAGCCGCCAGATACGCTGGACGAAACGGTGGGCGCCTTCGACGCCGGCTTCCGTCCAGATCACGTCGCGGTCGGGCGGCGAATCGGACAGCATGAACCAGCGGGCCGTGTCGGCACCGTAGGAAGCGATGATGTCGTCCGGATCGACCACGTTTTTCTTCGATTTCGACATCTTCTCGATCGGACCGATGGCGATTTGCGCGCCCGTATCGACGAGAACGGCTTTGCGCGTATCGCCTTCGCCTTCGATTCGCACCTGGGCCGGCTCGATCCAGCTTCCGCCCGGTTCCTTGTAGGTCTCGTGCACGACCATGCCCTGGGTGAACAGGCCCTTGAACGGCTCGTCGATATCGAGATGGCCGGTCTTGCGCATGGCGCGCGTGAAGAAACGCGAATAGAGCAGGTGCAGGATCGCGTGCTCGATGCCGCCGATATACTGGTCGACGGGAAGCCAGGCATTGGCCGCCGACTGAACTGTTGGGTCGTCGGCCCAGGGCGCGGTGAAGCGCGCGAAATACCAGGATGAATCGACGAAGGTGTCCATCGTGTCGGTTTCGCGCAGCGCGGCGCGGCCGCATTGCGGACAGGCGACGTGGCGCCAATCGGGATGCCGGTCTAGCGGATTCCCGGGTCGATCGAACTCGACATCGTCGGGCAGTTGAACCGGAAGGTCCGACTTGGGGACCGGCACGACGCCGCATTCGTCGCAGTGGATCATCGGGATCGGGCAACCCCAGTAGCGCTGGCGCGAAATGCCCCAGTCGCGCAGGCGGTATTGGACCTTCGCCGTGCCCCAGCCTTTTTCCTGATAGAGCTTCAACGTCCGATCCATGGCCTCCTGGCAGGTTATTTCCTCGCCGCTCGGACCATGCCAATGCACATAGCGCACCTTCTCGCTCTTGGCGGGGACGAATGCTTCGTCCTGAACATCGGCGTCGCTGTCGAGAGGCTTGAAGACGTCGATGACCGGCAGGCCGTATTTACGCGCAAAATCAAGATCGCGCTGGTCATGCGCCGGGCATCCGATGATTGCGCCGGTACCATAATCCATCAGCACGAAATTGGCGATCCACAAGGGCAACCGCAATGACGGATCGGCGGGATGCGTTACCTCCAGCCCGGTATCGAAGCCCAGTTTTTCCGCCGTCTCGATGGCTTCGGCCGAGGTTCCGATCCTGCGGCATTCGGCATTGAACGCCGCAATCTCGGGATTGTCCTCCTCCAGCCGCTTGGCCAGCGGATGGTCAGCCGCGATCGCTGCGAAGGTTGGTCCCCACATGGTATCAGGCCGGGTGGTAAAAACCGGCAGGGTCCGAAATTCCGGCGGGCCGTTAGGTACTTCAAATTCGAAAGAAAGCCCCTCCGACTTGCCGATCCAGTTGCGCTGCATGGTGCGCACCTTTTCCGGCCACTGGTCGAGACCATCGAGTGCCTCGAGCAGATCCTGGCTGTAGTCCGTGATCTTGAACACCCATTGCGCCAATTCGCGCTGTTCGACCTCCGCGCCGGAGCGCCAGCCACGGCCGTCGATCACCTGCTCGTTGGCAAGCACGGTCTGGTCGACTGGGTCCCAGTTGACCTTTGAAATCCTGCGACCGACGAGCCCGGCCTTGTGGAAATCGAGAAACAGCATTTGCTGGCGGTGGTAGTAGTCGACGTCGCAGGTGGCGAATTCCCTCGACCAATCCAGCGACAATCCCATCGACTTGAGCTGGTTACGCATGGTGTCGATGTTCTGGTACGTCCACTTGGCCGGATGAACCTTGTTCTGCATCGCGGCGTTCTCGGCCGGCATGCCGAACGCGTCCCAACCCATCGGGTGTAATACGTTGAAGCCCTTCGCCCGCTTGTAGCGCGCCACCACGTCGCCCATAGTGTAGTTGCGCACATGGCCCATGTGGATGCGCCCGGACGGGTAGGGAAACATCTCCAGCACGTAGTATTTCGGACCGGGATCGTCGTTGGCGGTCTCGAAGAGCTTTGCCTGAGACCAGGCCTTCTGCCATTTCGGCTCGGCAGTGCGCGGATTATATCGTTCGGTTGCCATGACCGGGAATTCACTTAAAACGTCGAAAAAACGGGTTGCGGCGGACCTTCACCACGGTTTCGGTAAGGCGTCAACCGTCGAGACCTGATGCGGATCAAATTGAGGCAGGATTCAGGGAATGAAAAGCGCGGTCGAGCGGCTTGAGGCAGTCAGGAAGAATATCGCTGCCGCAGCAGCCGAAGCCAGCCGAAAGGCCGGAGACGTAACCCTTGTGGCAGTCTCCAAGACCTTCGATGCAGAGGCGATCCGGCCGGTACTTGCGGCGGGCCAGCGTGTTTTCGGCGAAAACCGTGTGCAGGAAGCCGAGCGCAAGTGGCCGGAACTGCGTTCCGAATTTAGCGGTGTCGAGCTGCATTTGATCGGCCCGCTGCAATCCAACAAGGCAAAGGAAGCGGTGGCGCTGTTCGACGTGATCGAGACGGTCGACCGCGAGAAAATCGCCAAGGAACTGGCCAAGGAGATCCGGACCCAGGGCCGCGATGTCCGGCTTTATGTTCAGGTCAACACGGGCGAGGAACCTCAAAAAGCCGGTGTGGAGCCGCGCGCAGCTGTCGATTTTGTACAACGCTGCCGCGATGTGCACGGCCTCGTTATCGAGGGGTTGATGTGCATTCCGCCATTCGATGAGAATCCCGGGCCGCATTTCGCGTTGCTGGATAAACTGGCCCGCGAAGCCGGTGTCGAAAAACTTTCGATGGGCATGTCCGCAGACTACGAGACCGCTGTTACGTTTGGCGCGACCAGCGTGCGCGTCGGTTCCGCGATCTTCGGGTCGCGGTGAAGGCACAGCGCCAGAGCAAAAAAGGTGCTGGCGCAAGGGGATCGAATGTCTAATTTGATCCGAAGTGTTCGAATGCTAAGAAGCGCGCGATCTTATTGTCCGGCCAGTCGGGAAATCGAAGAGTAACTGGCCGTTACGCCATCAAGGAGGAACCCATGACCGTTCACACCCATCCCGTGAAGCCTGAATGGAAGAAGGACGCGCTGATCGACAAGGAGACCTACCAGGCATGGTACAAGCAGTCCGTGGAAGATCCGGATGGCTTCTGGGGGGAGCACGGCAGGCGAATCGACTGGATCAAGCCGTATACCAAGGTCAAGAACACGACCTACGCCTATCCCGACGTTTCGATCAAATGGTTCGAGGACGGCACACTCAATGTCTCGGCCAATTGCATCGACCGTCACCTTGAGAAACGCGGCGACCAGGTGGCTATTCTGTGGGAGGGCGACGACCCGTCCGAAGACAAGAAGATCACCTATCGCGAGTTGCACGAACATGTCTGCAAGCTGGCGAACGTTATGAAATCCAACGGCGTCAAAAAGGGCGACCGTGTCACGATCTACATGCCGATGATCCCGGAAGCGGCCTACGCCATGCTTGCCTGCACACGCATCGGTGCGGTTCACTCGATCGTTTTCGGGGGCTTTTCGCCTGATGCGCTGGCAGGGCGCATCGAGGATTGCCGCTCGGATTTCGTCATCACGGCCGATGAGGGCCTGCGCGGCGGCAAGAAGGTTCCGCTGAAGGTCAATACAGACAAGGCGATCGTGATCGCCGAACGCGACGGCGCTTCCGTGCGCCATGTGCTGGTCGTCGAGCGGACCGGCGCCGATGTGCCGATGACGGCGGGCCGCGATATCCGCTATCACGATGCGATGGCCGCAGCGTCGGCAGGCTGCCCGCCGGAAGAGATGAACGCGGAAGATCCGCTATTCATCCTCTACACTTCGGGTTCGACCGGCAAACCGAAAGGCGTGTTGCACACCACGGGTGGCTATCTCGTCTACGCGTCGATGACCCATCAGTATGTGTTCGACTATCACGACGGCGAAATCTACTGGTGTACCGCCGATGTCGGCTGGGTCACGGGTCATTCCTACATCGTCTACGGACCACTGGCCAATGGCGCCACGACGCTGATGTTCGAGGGCGTGCCGAACTACCCGACGCCAGCCCGTTTCTGGGAGGTGTGCGACAAGCACAATGTCTCGATCTTCTACACCGCGCCGACTGCAATCCGCGCGCTGATGGGTGCCGGCGACGGGCATGTGGCGAAGACCTCGCGCAAGAGCCTGCGCATCCTCGGTTCGGTTGGCGAGCCGATCAATCCGG
Source organism: Zhengella sp. (assembly GCA_050304175.1). Taxonomy (GTDB): domain Bacteria; phylum Pseudomonadota; class Alphaproteobacteria; order Rhizobiales; family Rhizobiaceae; genus JAIOIW01. The sequence goes on from JBNLDE010000219.1 coordinate 60,517, forward strand.
AAGCATGGGAATGGTACTACAAGGTCGTCGGCGAAGAGCGTTGCCCGATCGTCGACACCTGGTGGCAGACCGAGACGGGCGGCATCCTGATCACGCCGCTGCCCGGCGCAATCGATCTCAAGCCCGGCTCCGCCACGGTTCCATTCTTTGGCGTGCAGCCGCAACTGGTCGACAATGACGGCAAGGTGCTGGAGGGCGCGACGGAGGGCAATCTGTGCATCACCGATTCGTGGCCGGGCCAGATGCGCACCGTCTATGGCGATCACGACCGCTTCGTGGTTACCTACTTCACCACCTACAAGGGCAAGTACTTCACCGGTGACGGGTGCCGCCGCGACGAAGACGGCTACTACTGGATCACCGGGCGGGTCGACGACGTAATCAACGTTTCCGGCCACCGCATGGGCACCGCCGAGGTGGAGAGCGCGCTGGTCTCGCATCCGATGGTCTCGGAAGCGGCCGTCGTCGGCTATCCGCACGACATCAAGGGACAGGGCATCTACTGTTATGTCACGCTGATGGCCGGCGAAGAGGGGTCCGACGAATTGCGCAAGGAACTTGTCGCACATGTGCGCCAGGAAATCGGACCGATTGCCAGCCCGGACAAGATCCAGTTTGCGCCCGGCCTGCCGAAGACCCGTTCCGGCAAGATCATGCGCCGCATCCTGCGCAAGATCGCCGAGGATGATTTCGGTTCGCTCGGCGATACCTCGACATTGGCCGATCCCCAGGTCGTGGACGACCTGGTCGACAACAGGCAAAACAAGAAGGGCTAGCCGGTTCGCAAAGGCCGGATCTGGAGAACCCGCCGGATTTCCGGCGGGTTATTTGCCTGAATACATTGTGAACGGCCGGATCAAAGCCGGTTCAGATCGCCTGCCCTAAAAGCTGCCGATCATTTGAACCGGAGAAAACACCATGAAACGTGCCATTCTGATTGCCCTTGCCCTGTCTTCCTCTGCCGTCAGCCTTGCAGAAGCGGCTCCCAAGCTCGTCGCACCCGGCGACCAGCCCATGGTCGTCAAGTCCGCCCAGTTGGCGATCAAGTCGCCGGGCGTCAATGTGTGCCCGTCGAATGCGAAGATCGCCGGCTGGATATTCACCAGCAAAGCCGGGCCCGTGACTTACATGATTGTGCGCAAGGGTGGCGCCGTTTCCGCGCCGAAGACGATCCAGGCGATCAAGGCGCCGGCAGGCTATGTGGCCAGCTTCAGCAAGACCTTCGAGGTGCTGACCGCCATTGACGCCGAATACCGGATCCTCGTCTCGCAATCCGACGGCGTCGTCTCCAACTGGGCCCCGCTGAAGGCAAGCTGCAAGATCCAGCTCGGCGGTTAAGCCTGTTTGTCGTGACGTGACGGGGCGCCTTCGGGCGCCCTTTTCACGTTTGCGCGAGCGGCAGGTCCGGCGCGCTTGCAACCAAATCGAAAACGCCCCACATTGAATCTGTGTCCAACGAATCGAAAGGAGGTGATCCGATGTCGAGTGATTTCCGGAAGTGCATGAGCTTGAGCGGATCGTCGTTCCTTCGGAGCAACCTCTGAAGCAACGGACGTGAGGCACGGAGCGGGGCCACGGCCCTGACCATCAAGCTCCGCCTTTCGCGATAAATTGCGGCGCCGTCCTGCCGGTGATCAACCGGGTCAACAGGGCGGCGTTTCGCATGGTCCAGACTATGAATTCTATTTTTATTTAAAACCGTGTTATACTGTTTTCTTTGGAAGGATTAGCTATGATACTCCGCATATTGATACTTTCATATCTTGTATTTATAACAGGATGTACTGTAACAGACTATTATAAATACGGTAAAGCATTTTATAAAGTGGAGCATCACCAGTCTCCCATAGAGAATAGCGAACTATTCATACTCTCACACGATGGTTCTTGGACCAGTGTGAGACTTGCCGGGACTTCCAGTCCTCTTGATCCCAGAGTCTTCAATCCGAGAACAAAAATACAACCAGAAGAGGTCGCCGCTGTCCAAAAAGAACGGAAATGCCGAAATAGTCAGAGGTGCCCTGGAAATGCGGACGACGCAGACCCGGAAACCCCGGCACATGAGTGACAGGATTTCCGTTGAGGCTGTCGTCAGGACGCTGGAGTTCGCGTGCATGTACGCCGGCAAATCCGCATCCTTGGTCCGAAGTCCTGGGCGACGTTGACGACAACCGGACGTCAATTGCCGGCGGAAGCTTGCGCTCCCGCCCGCCCCGTCCCCGCCGGGCCTGCCAGGCAAGACTATCTGGTTAGCGCCAGGCGCTGAATGTTATGGGCGATTTCCTGGAACGCGCTGTCCAGTTCGGAACCGCTTGACGTGTCGAAAAAGTGCCGCGCCGAACCGGTATCAGGCGAAGAGCAGTTTTGCAGCGTGCCCTTGGCGCTGGTCGAATTGAGCTGGAAGCCGACCGTGAAGATCTCGATACCCTTCTTTTTCATTTTCGAGCACAATTCCTCCGCGTAAGCGCGCGAATTGGTCGACTGGCGGCCGCGCGTGTTTTGGCGCTGGCCGACGCCGGCGAAGGCAGTGTTGAATTCGCCGTCGGTCATCAGGATGGCGTATTTCACGACCTGCTTGTCGTTGTATTTTCCCGGCTCGGAATCGGCCGGAAGCACTTTTTTCCATTTCGGCGAAAGCATGTACCACGACCACTGGATGCCGATGTGGCCGGCGGTGAAACCGTTGGCCCTGAAACTGTCCACCGTTGACTTAAGCGCGGTGGAATCATTGGAGAGCGGGTGCAGAACCGCGTTCGGGCAGAAGCCGAGACGGTAGTCGCGGTTGACCAGGGCCGCGTTGGGGCTCACATCGTTGAATTGGTTCATTCCCTTGCGCTCGGTCGCGCAATCGTCCGGATGATAGCCCGAGACCGCCAGCGGATCGCCCAACATCGGCGGTTCGCCGGTGGTATAGCCCCGTTCGTAATAGACAAGATTGTTCAGAGCGCCGACATTGACTGCGTCGGCGTAGGGAACGATGGCAACGCGAACCCGGTTCGAACCGGCGGCCTGGCCGTCGAGGAACGTGCCGATGGCGCGTTTCGCCGCCTCTTTAAGGTCTACCAGCTTCTGCCCTCCCATCGAACCGGTGATGTCGAGCATCATGGCCACTTCGACCTGCTTGTCGGCGTAGACGGTTGCGGCGGACACGTTGATCGGGTACTCGCTACCGGCCTTGAACAGCGGGAAGGACAACTCGGTCTTGGCATCGACCGTGGCGTCGATTGTGCCTGCCTTGGTATCGATATCGAACTTCGCGAACGAAATCGAATCGGGCTTCAGGTAGCCGCCCGGCGCATTGGCGATGAGAAAGGCGAGCGCCGTCTTTTCGGCGTCCTTTTTCTTGATATGGCCGGTCGAGATGTCGCGTGCGGTCGATGTCAGCGCAGCATCGAGTGCGTTAGCCAGGCGTGATTTCGATCCACTGATCTGGGCGATATCGATCCCGAAGCCGACAGCCACAACGAGAACCGGAAGTGCAATCCCCGCGATCAGGGCGAAATTGCCATTCCGGTCGTTCACAAGTCGATATGCGGCATGCGTAGTCTTTCCAATAAAGCCCATTGCGGATCTCCGATCGGGTTCCGAATTCTCATGCGGCAGAGGTGCAGAAAGCCGGCCAATTGGGGGCCGTCATAGGCCGGGATTGGTAAAATACGGCCTAAGGCGCTGAAACTATTCGGATTTGGATGAGAGAACGGCTAACACCCGGTTAACATGACAGGGCGCGCCGGCCGACATTAACCGATCGTCCACCATGACCGGTGAATCCGCGGGGGCGAATCGTATGAAACACCGTGCCATTTCGGCACACAGAGTCCCGTTTTGGACCGGGCACCGGTGAATCGTGTTCCAAAACGACGCGCTCTAGAAGTCGACGGCGATGCCCTTGACCTCGTAATCGCCATAGCGCACCGGCTCCTTGCCACCGCGGCCGCCGACCTCCGCCGGCATCTCGGCGGCTTTCCTTTCGTAGGCCGCGCGGCGTTCCTCCGCTTCCTTCAAGGCGCGTTGGGCCGCGGCCGGCAGGTCTTCGAAACGGCGGGGGGGCCGGCCGCTTGTCGCGTCATCCGCCATTTTGGCATCGTCATCTTGGCCGTTTGTCATGCATTGCCGTCCGGGCTTGAAATTGCCATTAGTCCCTTTCGCTCTTATAGGGCGGAAACTCTGCGGGATCGACCCCGCGAACCATGGCGGCAGCCGGAAAATGGACAAGCGACAATGATGACAACGACGATGATCGTCACCGGCGGCCAGTCTTGAGCGGCAGAGCCCGCGACGGGCGGAAAGGCGGACAACGCCGCACACCGGACGGCGGCGATCCGGCCAGGCTGGAGCCGATGGCCGGGCTCGAGGCGCGCCAGGCGGCCGCCCGGCTGCTTGGGGCGATCGTAACCGCGCACAGTTCGATGGACGGGCTGACGGATGCAGAACACGGCCATCCGCAATTCCTGGCGCTTGACAACAGGGACCGGGCGCTGGTGCGGGCGATCCTGATGACGGCCCTGCGGCACCGCAACACGATCGAAGCGCTGATCGCCAAGCGACTCGACAGGCCGCTGCCGGAGAATGCGCATGCGCTTTCGCACATCCTGCATGTCGGCGCGGCGCAGCTCGTCTTTCTCGACGTGCCCGACAGCGCGGCGGTCAATCTCGCCGTCGCTCAGGCCAAGGCCGATCCGCGGACGCGACGGTTCTCCGCGCTCGTCAATGCCGCTTTGCGTTCGATCGGACGCGGCGGCGAAAGGGCTCGCGATGCGGCGCTACGCCAATCGGTCGATGCGCCGGCCTGGTTCGCCGGAAATCTGGAGCGCGACTACGGTGCTATGAAAGCCGCGGCGATCCTGGCGGCTCACCGCGTCGAGGCGCCGGTCGATTTCACGGTGAAGTCGGATCCCGAAGGCTGGGCTGAGCAGTTCGGCGGAATCGTCTTGCCGACCGGCAGCGTGCGGGTGGAGTCACTTCGGTGCGCCGTTCCCGATCTTCCCGGATTCAGCGAAGGCCAATGGTGGGTCCAGGACGCGGCGGCAGCCCTGCCCGCTCGGCTTCTGGGAGATGTCCGCGACAAGCGCGTCGGAGATCTGTGCGCAGCGCCGGGAGGCAAGACGGCGCAATTGGCGCATGCCGGCGCCCATGTAACCGCCATCGATATCAGTGCCAGTCGGCTAAGGCGCATGGAAGCAAACCTTGCACGCCTCGGCCTCGCGGCTGAAACACTGGTCGCCGATCTGAAGACCTATGAACCGCGAGAACCATTCGACGCGGTTCTGCTCGATGCCCCCTGCTCATCGACCGGAACGGTGCGGCGACACCCGGATGTGCCCTGGGCCAAGACGCAGGCGGATATCGATCGCCTGGCCGCGCTGCAGGGCATACTTCTGGACCGCGCGATTGCCATGGTCAGGCCCGGCGGATGCCTGGTCTTCTCGAATTGCTCGCTGGACAAGGACGAGGGCGAACGCTTGGTCGAGCGGTTCCTGGCGGATCGCAGCGACGTTGCGCCGGAGCCGATCGGGTCCGGCGAGGTTGCCGGGACCGAAGGATTCGTCGACGAGAGCGGCTGGCTGCGGACAACCCCCGCCGATTGGCCCTTTTCCTCGCCGCGCCGGTCGGGGCTGGACGGGTTCTTCGCCGCGCGGCTGCACCGGATCTGACTGCAAAGGATGGCGCATTCCCGCGTCCAACTTTGAGCTTCGCATAAAATCTTGAATCACCTAAGATATCGTCCAGGGGAGATATGGAGGGACGTGCTTGACCAGCGCGACAAGCGACAGTCCGCGCCTGTGGGGATTGATACTCCGTGAATTGTGGCGCAAGGCGAGGCGCCGGCTGAGGGCCGGGCCTGTCTATCGCTGGCGTTTCACAGGGCGCACGCCGGAGCGTGTGCTGATTGCCCCGCCGGACCTCAGGCTCTGCGATGGCCAGATCGCGCTGGAGATCTATTCCGGGCGTTTCCCGCTTGCCGGACATATCGTGGAGACGGGCGGCGAGTCACCGTTTCGCATCGATATCACGAACCGGCCGTGGCTGGAGGCGTTGCACGGATTTCGCTGGCTGCGCCACATGCGCGCTTCGGGAACCGACCTTGCATCGGCCAATGCGCGCGCGCTGATCAATGACTGGATCAGCGGGCCTGGCGCACGGATCGGCGGCATAGGCTGGGAACCCGCAATTACCGCCATCCGCATCATCGCGTGGCTGCAACACTCGACGATCGTGCTGCAGGGATCGGAATTCGCGTTCTACCGCACATTCCTGAAATCGCTTTCGGCCCAGATCCGCTACCTGCGGACGATGGCGCCGGAAATGCCCGATGGCGAAGAAAAGCTGCGCGCGCGCATCGCGCTCGCCTATGCCGCGCTTTCGCTGCCGGTGGCACCGTCGTCGCTGCGGAACGCGACGCGCAATCTCAGTGTCGAGCTCCATCACCAGGTCCTAGCCGACGGCGGCCACATTTCACGCAATCCGAACGCTGTGCTGGAACTACTTGCCGACCTGCTGCCGTTGCGCCAGACCTATGCCAACCAGGCGGAAACGCTGCCGGCGGCTCTTATCGGCGCGGTGGAACGTATGTTGCCGATGCTGCGCTTCTTCCGCCACCAGGACGGCAACCTGGCCAGGTTCAACGGCGTCGGGGCCACCAGCGCCGACCGGATCCTCGGGATCCTGCAGCACGACGAAACGCAGGGCGCGCCGCTGTCGCATGCGCCGCATTCGGGTTACGAACGGCTTCAGATCGGGCATACCACCGTCATCGCGGACACCGGAATCGCGCCGCCTGTCGACGTTGCGGGGCGGGCTCATGCCGGGTGCCTTTCATTCGAAATGTCTTCAGGACGGTATCATTTCATCGTCAATTGCGGCGTCGACAATTTCGGCGCGGAGGATTTCCGTCCGCTGGCGCGCGCCACCGCAGCGCATTCGACGGCGGTGCTTAACGATTCCTCCTCCGCCCGGTTTGCGCTTAACGGATGGGCGTACGAGATGATCGGCTCGCCGCTGGTCTCGGGGCCGAAGAAGGTGCCGTGCTCCCGCGAGGACGGCGAGGCGTATCAGGGCTTCACGGCAAGCCATGACGGGTATGTCAGCCGTTTCGGGCTGGTGCACGAACGTCAGCTCGTCCTGCGCGAAAGCGGCCTCATTCTCGACGGGCGCGACAGGTTCTTCCGTCCCAATGGCGAACCGGCCAGGGACAATGGCAAGGACGCGGTTACCTTACGATTCCACGCGCATCCCGATGTCGAGCTGTTCACCGACGAATACGGCCAGGTGACGCTGGCGGCGCCGGGCGGCGATACCTGGGTGTTTACCTGCGGTGGCCCGCAGCCGGTCATCGAAGGTTCGATTTATTTCGCCGGAATAGCGGGCCCGGTGAAAACCGGACAGATCGTCATTTCCTTCAAGGCTTCGGAAGTGCCGGAAATTCACTGGCGGCTGACGAAAATGACGACCGCCGCCAAAACCTGACTGCGGTATCAGAGCGTTTTGCCGATCGGTGCGAAATCGGTCGGCGCGCGGACCGCATGCTGCGGATAATCCATGTGGCTGATTGGACGGCGCGCGCGGCTGTGCTACTGCGCTCGCGACATCCACCTAATCCCTGCCGACAGGAACGCCGACCATGGCCGTAGCCTCCAAGAAAATCCCCGCACCCGATCGCGTCACCATCCGCCGCGCCCTGCTTTCCGTGTCCGACAAGACGGGCCTCGCCGATCTGGCGACGGCTTTGAGCGCGCGCGGCGTCGAGCTCGTATCGACCGGCGGCACGGCTGCCGCGCTCGCCGCGGCGGGCCTGCCCGTGACAGATGTTTCCGAGATAACCGGTTTCCCCGAAATCATGGACGGCCGGGTCAAGACATTGCACCCCTCGGTGCATGGTGGTCTGCTGGCCATCCGCGACGACGAGGAACATGCTGCCGCCATGAAGGAGCATGCCATCACCGGCATCGACCTGGCGGTCATCAATCTCTATCCGTTCGAAGAAGTCCGCTTCTCGGGTGGCGATTATCCGTCCACCGTCGAAAACATAGACATCGGCGGACCGGCCATGGTGCGTGCATCCGCCAAGAACCATGCCTATGTCGCGGTGGTCACCGACCCCGAGGACTACAGCGCCGTTCTGGAGGAGCTCGAGGCCAATGACGGCGCGGTTACCCATCGTTTCCGCCAGGAGCTGGCGGCCAAGGCATTTGCCCGCACGGCCGCCTACGATGCTGCGATATCCGGCTGGTTTGCCGAAACGCTCGTTATCGAGGCGCCGCGCCATCGTGCCTTCGGCGGTCGGTTGCACTCGGTCATGCGCTATGGCGAGAACCCGCACCAGAAGGCGGGCTTCTATCTGACAGGCGACAAGCGTCCGGGAGTGGCGACCGCCACCCAGCTCCAGGGCAAGCAGCTCTCCTACAACAACATCAACGATACGGACGCGGCGTTTGAGCTCGCTGCCGAATTCGATCCGGCGCGCACCGCGGCCGTGGCTATCATCAAGCATGCCAATCCCTGCGGCGTCGCCGAAGGGTCAGATATCAAAACCGCCTATGAGTTGGCGCTGCGATGCGATCCGGTGTCGGCTTTCGGCGGTATCGTCGCGCTCAACAGGACACTCGACGCGGCGGCGGCCGAGGAGATCGTGAAGATCTTCACCGAGGTGATCATAGCGCCGGATGCCAGCGAAGAAGCGAAGGCGATCATCGCCGCCAAGAAGAACCTGCGCCTGCTGGTGACCGGTGGCCTGCCTGACCCGCGCGCCGCGGGCATCGCGGCCAAGACCGTCGCCGGTGGCCTGCTGGTGCAGAGCCGCGACAATGGCGTGATTGACGACCTTGACCTCAAGGTCGCGACGAAGCGTGCGCCGACGGACGAGGAAATGGCCGACCTGATGTTTGCTTTCCGGGTGGCCAAGCATGTCAAGTCGAACGCCATCGTCTATGCGCGCGACCTTGCCACGGTGGGCATCGGCGCCGGACAGATGAGCCGGGTGGATTCGTCGCGGATCGCGGCGCGAAAGGCGCTGGATGCCAGCGAGGCCGCGGGTCTTGCCGAGCCGCTGACCAAGGGATGCGTGGTCGCCTCCGACGCCTTCTTTCCGTTCGCCGACGGCCTGCTGTCGGCGGTCGAGGCAGGCGCGACCGCAGTGATCCAGCCCGGCGGTTCGATGCGCGACGATGAAGTGATCGCTGCTGCCGACGAGCATGGTATCGCCATGGTCTTCACCGGCATGCGCCATTTCCGGCACTAGAACAACGCCTGCGCCTTGCCCCTGGCCCCCGGCCTGTTATGACCATCGCAGCGGATAAAGCGGACAGAAAGAGGGTTACAATGCAGCAACGGCAGCTCGGCAAGGACGGACCAATGGTCGGTGCAATGGGGCTCGGCTGCATGAGCTTTGCCGGCTTCTACGGACCGACCGACATGACCGAAGCGCACCGCACGTTGGCCCGGGCGCTCGATCTCGGCGTCACTCACCTCGATACGGCGCTGATTTATGGCGGCGGCCTTTCGGAGGAATGGATCGGCGCCTTTCTGAAGGACAATCCGGCGGCGCGCGGTCGCTTCGTCATCGCCACCAAGGGCGGTATCCGCACCAAGCCCACCCGCGGCTTCGACAATTCCGAGGCTTTCCTGCGCGAATGCCTCGAGGGCTCGCTCAAACGCCTCGGCGTCGACCATGTCCCGCTCTACTACGTTCACCGGCGCGATCAGGCGATCCCGATCGAGGAGGTTGCGGGCACGCTCGCCAGGTTCAAGCAGGAAGGCAAGATCGGGGCGATCGGCTTTTCGGAGATCTCGCCGGCTTCGCTGGAGCGGGCCGCGTCGGTACATCCGGTGGCGGCGGTCCAGAGCGAATACTCGCTTTGGACCCGGTTGCCGGAACTCGGCCTGATCCAGGCCTGTGCGCGGCTGGGCACTGCCTTTGTCGCTTTTTCGCCGATGGCGCGCGGTATGTTCGGCGCGGCACCGCTTGATCCATCGAAATTCGGCGAAAGCGATTTCCGCAGGGCCAATCCACGATTTGTCGAACCCAATTTCAGCTTCAACGAGGCGCGCGTGGCCGGATTCCGTTCCTATGCCGCGGATCACGGCTGGACACCCGCGTCGCTGGCGATCGCCTGGACGCTTCATCGCGGCGATCACGTGATCCCGATTCCCGGGACCCGTTCAGCGGAACACCTTGCCGACGATGCCGCCGGTGTGGCGATCGAATTGAGCGCCGCGCAGATTGCCGAGATCGAGGAGATCCTGCCGGTTGGATTTGCCCATGGCGACCGCTACAGCGATCAACAATCGGTCGGCCCGGAGCGCTATTGCTGAGGTCGCTTGCCGGGTCGGGCCGGAGGGGCTATTGCCGGCCTGACTTTCCGCGAGACGCAGCTGGAATGGAGACATCTTGAACCCTCGCACGGCCACGTCGCACAGGCGCATTTCGATCCTTGGCGCCACCGGCTCGATCGGCGTCAACACGCTGGACGTCATCCGGCATATGGGCGGGGATGAGGCGTTCGAGGTCGTCGCGGTGACCGGTTCCGCCAATGTTACGCTGCTTGCCAGGCAGGCACGCGCGGTCGGTGCCGAAATCGCGGTCACCGCCGACGAGCGGCACTACGCGCAACTGAAAGAGTTGCTGGCAGGGTCCGGCATCGAAGCCGCGGCCGGCCGCGCGGCGTTGATCGAGGCGGCCGCGATGCCCGCCGATATCACTATGGCGGCGATCGTCGGCATGGCGGGCCTGGAACCGACACTGGCCGCAGCCGCCAATGGCGGAACAGTCGCGCTCGCCAACAAGGAATGCCTGGTGTCGGCCGGCCCCCTCTTCATCGATGCGGTGCATGGCGCGGGCGGGACGCTGCTGCCGGTCGATTCCGAGCACAACGCCATTTTCCAGGTGCTGGAGTCGGATCGCAAACACGCGGTCGAGCGCGTCATCCTGACTGCTTCGGGTGGCCCGTTTCGTACCTACACCCGTAAGCAGATGGAAAGCGTAACGGTCGACGTCGCGCGGGCGCATCCAAACTGGTCTATGGGTCTGAAAATATCGATCGACTCCGCCTCGATGTTCAACAAGGCGTTGGAAATGATCGAGGCCAGGCACCTGTTCGAGCTGGAACCAGGCCAGGTCGAAGTCATCGTGCATCCGCAGTCGATCATCCATTCCATGGTCGGCTACCAGGACGGTTCGATCCTTGCGCAGCTCGGCCCATCCGACATGCGTACAGCCATCGGCTACTGCCTCGGCTGGCCATTTCGACCCGATCTGCCGGTGGAACGGCTTGATTTCGCCAAACTGGCGCGGCTGGACTTCGAGGCACCCGACGAGGAACGGTTTCCCGCGCTTCGCCTTGCGCGGAGGGCGCTGGTGGCGGGAGGCATCACGGGCGCCGTGCTGAACGGCGCCAAGGAAGTGGCACTGGACGCCTTCATCGCCGGACGGATCGGCTTCCTGGAGATGGCCGATATCGTGGAGCGAATCATGGATGCTCTGGCCGACAGGGCGGCCGCGCGCACTGTCGAAGACGTGATCGCCGTGGACGGCGAAGCGCGGGCCAAAGCGGCCGCCGCGATTAGCTGAACGGCGGCCGGCGACTGCCCGAAGCCTCAGATTCCGAGCAGTTCCATCGCTTCGGCGAGCGTCTTTACGGAGGCGGTGTGGTCCCCCGCCTTGTGTTCTACTTCGCCGCGGGCGCGCAGTTCCTTCACCTTCGCCATGTCCGCCCCGGACAGCGATGCAGTCTTCAGGGCTTCGTCGATCTTGGCCATGTCGGCGGGACAATGAAAGGCGAATGCGTTGACCGTGAGCGCGAGCGTTGCAGCAGATGCGAGCAGGACTTTGCGGATCATGAGAGCCTCCTGATTTCTATTTCCCTCTCCGGCTTGTCTTTGCCGGTACCGCAGGCGACCAGCGGATTGCGCCGGAAATATGTCCGCCGCCCGTTCCGGCAGGATGCGGCGTCTGCGGGAGATACGGGCTTATGCAAATCTTAAGACTGCGTGTGTAGGTCGATTGTGGCGCGGTATTGCCAGTAGTCGACCGACAATTCCGCGCGCAATGCGAAGTGTATCGAGGACGAGTATCGTGTCCCAGTTTCCGAGTTCTGTGCCCGCGGACCTCAATTCCTTTCCGGCGCTGTCGATCGTCGATCGGCCGGAAAGTTCCTGACCGATGGAGCGCGTCGCCTACCAGAACATGGCCGATCACGAGGAAACCCATTGGTGGTTTGCCGGCCGTCGCGCCTTCCTCGCCAATCTAATCGAGCGGGAATTTGCCGGGCGCGCCGGCGGCCTTTCGATCCTGGAGGCCGGGTGCGGCTCCGGCGGCAATCTGGCCCTGCTCGCCGATTATGGCGCGGTCGATGCGTTTGAAATGGACGAGGACGCTCGCGCGCGCGCCATCAGCAAAGGCCTTGCGAGGGTCCTGCCCGGCGAATTGCCGCATAAAATTCCCCAGAAGGACGGCAAATACGATCTCGTTGCCCTGTTCGACGTGCTTGAACATGTCGACCAGCACAGGGAGACGCTGGAAGCACTCGGCGGCAAGCTGGCCGACGGCGGGCGCATCCTGATTACCGTGCCGGCGATGCCATGGCTGTGGTCGCAACACGACATTCGTCACCACCACAAGCGCCGCTATACCGCCGAGACGCTGCGCGCGGTCATCGACGAAGCTGGCCTTGCCATTGGCGATCTCGGCTATTTCAACGCCTTGCTGTTTCCTCTCGCGCTGGCCGACCGCGCGTTCACCAAGATGACGGGCAAGGACCGGCAGGGTGACGACAAGCCGTCTGAAATGCTGAACCAGTTCCTGTATTCCGTGTTCGCCCTGGAGCGCTATTTCGTCGGCGCCGGCGTACATGCTCCCTTCGGCCTCTCGCTCTACGCAGTCGCCCACAGGCCATGATTGCGCTCACCCGGTTCCGGATAGCGCGGTTCTCGTTGGTCGGGGTGCTGGCGACGGCGGTTCATGTCACCCTGGCCTACGCGGCGCGCGGCGCGTTCGATCTTGCGCCCGTAACCGCCAATGCGGTCGGGTTCTGCGGCGCTTTTCTGATTTCCTATTTTGGCCACCATCAATGGACGTTCGCGCGGACGGGAAACCACCGCGCGCATCTTGCCCGCTTCCTCGTGGTTTCGATGCTGGCCTACGCCCTAAGCCATTTCATCACGGTCGCGGTGACCGGCTGGATGCATCTCAACTACGTGCTCGCTCTGGGCGTCATTCTGGTCGTGGTGCCACCTGCCAACTACGTGGTCAGCAGTTTCTGGGCGTTCGCTGATCTCGATCGCGGGCCGGTCCTTTCGACCGGGGACAGGCGGTGGCCCGCGCTGGGCGCGGCCGCATCGATCGCGGTCTGCGCGGCCGTCTTCCTTGAATTGCAGGGCACGCCCTTCAATCACGACACGAGCTGGTACTTCGTCGCCACGCGGATGTGGATGGACGGCACGCCGCTCTACAGTGGGATCATGGAAATCAATCCGCCGATGCCGTTCTATCTGACGCGGCTGATCCTGACGGCGGGCGACGCGCTGCATTTGGGCGACGCCGAGGCCTTCAGGCTGGTGCTGTTCGCGCTGATCGGCGTCTCGCTGGTGCTGGTGGACCGCATCCTGGATTGCCCGGCGGTGAAGCCGGTCCAGCGCGCCGGCCTGCTGGTCGCGTCGGCGCTGGCACTGACCGTGACGCCGTTGCACGATTTCGGTCAACGCGAGCATTTGCTGATCATCCTTGTGCTGCCCTATCTCGTCAGCGCGGCCGTGCGCAGCACGGGGCGGGCGTCGGGACCGGCGCTGGCGATCGCGACAGCCCTGCTTGCGGTGCCGGGACTGCTGTTGAAGCCCTATTTCCTGGCGCTGCCGCTGGTCCTGACGATCCTGGCGATCGGCCGACAAAGGAGCCTGCGGCCGCTTTTTTGCTTGGAAAACCTGATCATCGGGTCGGCCACGATACTGTATCTGGCGGCCATCGTGATCTTCCATCGCGCCTATCTGGATACGGTCGTTCCGTTGGCGCGGCTGGTCTACTTCGCCTTCGACGGCCCGACCCTGCCCGTGCTGTTCAGGCCGGAACTGCTAGCGACCGGCGTTCTGGCTGTGCCGTTCGTCAGCATGGAACGAGGGCGCAGTGAAACACGCTTTGCCCTGGTCCTCGGGTCCGCGGTCGCCACCTGGACCCTAGTCTACGCCATCCAGTTCAAGGGATTTCACTACCACCTCGTTCCCGTGCTTGCGACCGCCGTGCTGCTTGGAGCCTGGCAATTGCTAGCGGCACGGGACGCGCGGGTGCGCGCGATCGCCGGGATGGCGCTGGCCCTGGTCGGCTATGTCGCGGTCATCCAGCCGATCATCGTCGGACCCTACCGGCCTTACACCGCCATACGATTGCGCGGCGCGCTGGAGAGCGACCTGTCCGGCAAGAGCGTGATGGTGTTCACGACGAACATCTCCCGCGCCTTTCCGTTGATCAACATGACCGGCATGAGATGGACCAGCCGCTACCCGACCCAGTGGATCGAGCCGGGCGCCTATGTCGGGCTGCTGGAAACGCCAGTCGCGGACGAGGAAAAGCGCAATGATTTAGCCGAGGCGCTGGCCTATTCGCTGCGCACGGCCTCGGAGGATTTCGTACGGAACAGGCCCGAGATCGTGATTGTCGATACCCGCGAAAGGAAGAGCTATTTCGGCGGGCACGACTTCGACTGGATCCTGTTCATGAAAGCGGATGCGGCATTCGCGGCGGCGTGGAAAAACTATCGCCTGGACAAGACCATTCCCAACTTCGAGATCTGGCGGCGGAAGCCCGGCAGCGGATAAATTCCTTTCGCATTCGCACAATTTCCTGTATGAGCCCGCCAACACGACATGCGGCGGCGGCTTCCGGCTCGCGCCCCAACATTTCCGAGTGACATATGAACCTGCGAAATATCGCGATCATCGCGCACGTCGACCATGGCAAGACGACACTGGTCGACGAACTTCTCAAACAATCCGGCGTCTACCGTGAAAACGAGCGCGTGCAGGAACGCGCGATGGATTCCGGCGACCTGGAAAAGGAACGCGGCATCACCATTCTCGCCAAGGCGACTTCGGTGGACTGGAAAGGCACGCGTATCAACATCGTCGACACGCCCGGCCACGCTGATTTCGGCGGCGAGGTGGAACGCATCCTGTCGATGGTCGATGGCGCAATCGTGCTGGTCGACGCAGCGGAAGGCCCGATGCCGCAGACCAAGTTCGTCGTCGGCAAGGCGCTCAAGGTCGGTCTCAAGCCGATCGTGGCGATCAACAAGATCGACCGTTCCGATGCACGCGCCGACGAGGTGATCAACGAGGTGTTCGACCTGTTCGCCGCGCTCGACGCCACCGACGAGCAGCTCGATTTCCCGATCCTCTACGGCTCGGGCCGCAACGGCTGGATGGCCGAAACGACGGAACAGCCGGCCGACGCATCGCTGGCGCCACTGTTCGACCTAGTGCTCAAGCACGTGCCCGAGCCGACGGTTGGCGAAGGCCCGTTCAAGATGATCGGTACGATCCTGGAGGCCAATCCGTTCCTCGGCCGCATCATCACCGGGCGCATCCATTCCGGTTCGATCAAGCCGAACCAGCCGGTCAAGGTGCTGCGCGGCGACGGATCGCTGGTCGAGACCGGCCGCATTTCCAAGATCCTCGCCTTCCGCGGCCTCGAACGCCAGCCGGTCGAGACCGCCCAGGCCGGCGACATCGTCGCGATTGCCGGCCTGTCCAAGGGCACCGTTGCCGACACGTTCTGCGATCCCGCCGTTACCGAACCGCTGGAGGCGCAGCCGATCGATCCGCCGACCGTGACCATGAGCTTCATGGTCAACGATTCGCCGCTGGCCGGCACCGAGGGCGACAAGGTGACGAGCCGCGTCATCCGCGACCGGCTGCTGCGCGAGGCCGAGGGCAATGTCGCGCTGAAAATCGAGGAAGCCGATTCCAAGGATTCCTTCTACGTTTCGGGCCGGGGCGAACTGCAACTCGCGGTCCTGATCGAGACCATGCGCCGCGAAGGCTTCGAGCTTGCCGTGTCGCGGCCGCGCGTCGTCATGCACAAGGACGAGAACGGGACGCTGCTCGAGCCGATCGAGGAAGTGGTGATCGACGTCGACGAGGAGCATTCCGGCGTCGTCGTCCAGAAGATGAGCGAGCGCAAGGCCGAGATGGTCGAGCTGCGTCCGTCCGGCGGCAACCGCGTGCGCCTGGTGTTCCACGCGCCGACGCGCGGCCTGATCGGCTACCAGTCGGAGCTGCTGACCGATACACGCGGCACCGCGGTGATGAACCGGCTGTTCCACGACTACCAGCCCTACAAGGGCGAGATCGGCGGGCGGGTCAACGGCGTGCTGCTGTCGAACCAGGCCGGCGAAGCAGTCGCCTATGCGATGTTCAACCTGGAAGACCGCGGCCCGATGGTGATCGAGCCGGGCGAAAAGGTCTACCAGGGCATGATCATCGGCATCCATACCCGCGACAACGACCTCGAGGTCAACGTGCTCAAGGGCAAGCAGCTGACCAATATCCGCTCGGCCGGCAAGGACGAGGCGGTCAAGCTGACGCCGCCGATCCGGATGACGCTCGACCGCGCGCTGTCATGGATCCAGGACGACGAACTGGTGGAAGTGACGCCGAAGAACATTCGTCTTCGCAAGCTCTATCTCGATCCGAACGAGCGCAAGCGGTACGAAAAGAGCCGGACCCAGGGCGCCGCCTGAACCCTTCGGTATTTCCGTGACGGGTAACAAGCCCGCGCCGGGATTTCAATCGCGGCCACCCTTCCTTGTGTGCCCCGGAATGGATCCAGGATAGCCGGCCGTTGCTTTCGCTCCGTTCCGCTTCAGGGATGACGGGGTGATAGGCTATCACGACCGCTCGCGCGCCTGGCCTTTGTCTTTTCATTGGCCATGCGTCCTGTCCGGACCCGGCAAGGCCGGTCCGGGGCACATGGGCAAATCGCTCCCCCGGTATCGCATGGGGGAGGTGGGAAGACGGCGATCCACGTCACGCTCGTCTAACAAACTATATGCGATCCGGGGATCGCCGCCCGGCGATTTTTGTCCGCGTCCGTTCCGTTTCCAGGAAGCTGGATCTGCAAGGCTCTTGCGAACCTCGCGCGTCGGGTGCCAGCCAAGGTTTTCCCCGTCTCCCCGGCTCCCCTTTAAAGTGCAACCGTCCGGCACGTACGGGTCGTAGTGCCCGCAGGGGAACCGCAAGCGCGCA